>DASRDR010000229.1:0-20238 GCA_035652475.1 Candidatus Methylomirabilota bacterium
ACCTGGTCGTCGGCTACCTGGACCCGCGGATCCGGTATGGGTGAGCGGGGGCGGCGCGCCCGCCGCCTCCGGCGCCTCGGGCGCCGGCACTGGACCGGGGTGGTCGGCGCCGGCCTGGTCGCCGCCGCGGTCCTGGTCGCGTGCTTCGCGCCCCAGCTCGCCCCCCACGACCCCTACGCCCAGGATGTGGCGGCCCGGCTGCGCCCGCCGGCGTGGGCGCCGCTCGGCACGCGCGAGCACCTCCTGGGGACCGACCACGTCGGGCGGGACTACCTGAGCCGGATCCTCTACGGCGCGCGTGTCTCGCTCGCCACCGGCGTGCTCGCGGTCCTGTGCTCGGGCGTGCTGGGCGTGGCGGCCGGGCTCGCGATGGGGGTCGGCGGCCGCGCGCTGGACCGCGCGCTCACCTTCCTGACGAACCTCACGCTCACGTTCCCGTTCATGCTGCTCGCCATCGCGGTCATCGCCCTCATGGGCTCGGGGTTCGTGAACATGGTCCTGGTGCTCGGCCTGACCGGCTGGCCGATCTACGCCCGGGTCGTCCGGGCGGAGGTGCTGTCGCTGCGGGAGCGGGAGTTCGTGCAGGCCGGGGTGGGCCTGGGCGGCTCGCCGGCCCGGGTCCTGCTCCGCCACATCCTCCCGAACCTCTGGAACCTCATCGTCGTCCTGGCCAGCGTCGAGGTGGCCCGGATGATCATCGTCGAGTCGTTCCTCTCCTATCTCGGCCTAGGCGTGCCGCCGCCGACGCCGTCGTGGGGCGGCATGCTGAGCGAGGGCCAGCTCTACGTCTTCACGCGGTGGTGGCTGGCCGCGTTCCCGGGCCTGGCGATCTTCGGGACCGTGCTGGGGGTGAACCTGCTCGGCGACGCCCTCCGCGACCTCCTCGATCCGCAGATGAAGACGGTCGGGCCGGAGTGAGCCGGGGCGGCCGCGGCGTCGCAGCCGTCGCGGGCGAGCGAGGCTCGCCGCCCCGGCGCCCCGTCGCAGCCCGGGCACCGCGCCAGCGTGCCAGGGCGCCCGTCGGTGCCCCCCCCCGCGGAGGCGCGGCGTCACGCTCGGCGCTCCATCGAGGGCCGCGGCGCCTGACGGGCCGGGTCGGTTCCCGCCCCGGCGGAGCGCCTCATGTGAAGGTCCAGGCCCGGGCGCGGGCGGTCGAGGGTGCTGCCGGTCCCGAACCGTCGCGCGCGGAGCCGGGCTCGCTGCTAGAGTTGGCGGTACGCCGAGTAGAGTGGCGGTGCGCCGAGAGGAGGACGGAGCGATGGCCGAGCCGACCCCCGCCTACGCCTGGATGAACGGGAAGGTGATCCCCTGGGCCGAGTGCGTCCTCCACGGCCGCACGGCCGGCGCCTTCATGGGGAGCAACGTCTTCGAGGGGGTGCGCGCCTACTGGAACGCCGCCCACGAGGAGCTGTTCGTCTTCAGGCACGAGGAGCACCTCCAGCGGCTCGGGCGCTCGCTGAAGACCATGCGCCTGGAGGTGCCATACACGGTGCGGCAGATCGGGCAGGGGGCGCTCGACCTCCTGCGGGCCAACGGCTTCCGCGAGGACGTGCACTTCATCCCGGTGGCCTACTTCGGGATGGGCGCCCACCACTTCAACGCCCTCGGGCCGACCGTCGACAACGGCGTCTACATCACCGCGGTGCCCTGGCCGCAGCCGGCGGCGCTGTGGAACGGCGTCGCCGCCTGCGTCGCCTCCTGGCGCCGGATCAGCGACGACACGGTGCCGCCGCGGCTCAAGGCCGGCGCCAACTACCAGAACAGCCGGCTGGCCCAGACCGAGGCGCGGGTGGACGGCTACGACACGGCGATCATCCTGAACGCCCGCGGCACGGTCGCCGAGGGCCCGGGCGCCTGCCTCATGATGGTGCGCGACGGGCGGCTCGTCACCCCGCCGGTCACCGCCGGGATCCTCGAGAGCATCACGCGGACCACGCTCATGGAGCTGGCCGCGCGGGAGCTGGGCTTGCCCGTCGTCGAGCGGGAGATCGACCGGACCGAGCTGTACGTGGCCGACGAGGTGTTCATGTGTGGGAGCGGCCTCGAGGTGCTGCCGATCACCTCGGTCGACCGCCTCCCGGTCGGCGACGGCGCGCGGGGCGCGGTGACCAGGCGGATCCAGGACGTCTACTTCGCCGCCGCCCGCGGCGAGCTGCCGGGCTACCGCGGGTGGTTGACGCCGGTCTACGCGGCGGTCCGGGAGCCCGCGCCGGCTCGGTCCGCGTAGCGCGCGTCACGCCAGACGCCCGCGGCAGGCCGCCGCGGTCATCGCCCATTGCGCGAGTCCGTGCGGGGGCCCGCGCCCTCGGCCTTCATCGGGAATTCCGCCGCCGACGCCCCCTGGTCTTGACATGATGTCATGGTCGCAGCGCGCGCGCCGGTCGAGGACTACACTTTGGACGCCTTGACCACCATCGGAGCGAAGCCGCCAGTCCGGCCCACTCCGTTGCGACTGCGATGGGAACGCGGCCGATGGTCTCGACCGGCAGCTTGATTCCGGAAGGGGGAATCCTGGCCCGCGAGCAGCCAGCGCCGGGCCGGCCGTGGGGCCGGCGGGTTGCGCCGCCCCCGCGGCGGCGGCGACACTGGGGGCATGGCGAGGGCGCGGGGCGCCGTCATCCCGGTCGCCGGGCGCGAGGTCCTGATCACCAACCCGGAGAAGGTCTTCTTCCCCCGGGCCGGCCACACGAAGCTCGACCTGGCGCGCTACTACCTGGCGGTCGCCGAGGGCGCGCTCCGCGGGATCGCGGGGCGCCCGATCGTCCTCAAGCGCTACGTCGACGGCGCCGAGGGGGAGCCCTTCTTCCAGAAGCGCGCCCCGGAGCCGCGGCCGGCGTGGATCGAGACCGTGGAGCTCCGGTTCCCCTCCGGCCGGACCGCGCGGGAGGTCGTGATCCGGGACGCGGCCCAGCTCCTCTGGATCGTGAACCTCGGCTGCATCGACCTGAACCCGCATCCCGTGCGCGCCGACGACCTGGAGCACCCGGACGAGCTGCGGGTGGACCTGGACCCCGGCCCCGGCGTCGGCTGGGACAGCGTGCGGCGGGTGGCGCTGCTCGTCCGGGACGTCCTCGCCGAGCACGGCCTGCACGGCTGGCCCAAGACCTCCGGGTCCCGCGGCATCCACGTCAACGTCCGCATCGAGCGGCGATGGAGCTTCGACCAGGTCCGGCGCGCCGCGCTGGCGCTCGCGCGCGAGGTCGAGCGCCGCGCGCCCGCCGAGGCGACCAGCAAGTGGTGGAAGGAGGAGCGCCGCGGCGTCTTCCTCGACTACAACCAGAACGCCAAGGACCGGACCGTCGCCTCGGCCTGGTCCGTGCGGCCGACCCCGGACGCGCGGGTCTCGATGCCGCTCGAGTGGGACGAGGTCCCGGACTGCGACCCGGCGGCGTTCACGCTCACGACCGCGCCGGCGCGGCTGGCGGCGCACGGGGACGCGGCCGCCGGCATCGACCGGGCGGCGGGGTCGCTCGACGGGCTCCTCGCGCTGGCGGCCGAGCAGGAGCGGGCGGGGCTCGGCGACGCCCCCTGGCCGCCGCACTACCGGAAGGGGCGGGACGAGCCGCCGCGCGTCGCGCCGTCCAGGCGGCGCGCGGACGAGCGCGCCGGCCACCCCGGGTCCCGGGATCCGCTCGTCACGGTGGCGCGGGCGGCGCGGGCCGCGGACGCGCTCGCCGGGCTCGAGCGGTGGAAGGCGCGGCACCCCGCGGTCGCCGCCCGGCTCCGCCCCGACGACGTCCTGGTCGACGCGATGCGCGGGCGATCGACCACCTGGACGCGCGTCCGGGTCAACCTCCGGCACGTCCCGGAGGGGGAGCGCCCGGCCCCGGAGCCGCCCGCGTCCGACTACGACCCGTGGCGCGCGGGCCGGGGGCGCGGCGCCGGCGCGCGCGCCCCGAAGACGCGCTCCAGCTCGTAGGCCGGCGTGACCTCCAGCTGGTCGTAGCGGCAGTCCTCCGGCCGCTTGTCCGGGCGCCAGCGGCGGAACTGCGCGGCGTGGCGGAACCGGGTGCCCTGCATGTGGTCGTACGCCACCTCGCAGACGCGCTCGGGCCGGAGCGGCTCCCAGCTGAGGTCCTTGCCGCGGTTCCAGCGGCTGGTCGCGCCGGGCAGGCGCTGGCTCCCCGCGTCCGGCGCGTCCGCCCAGTCTCGCCACGGATGATGGGCGAGCGCGCCCTCCCGCAGCGGCGCGAGCTCCTGGACCAGCTGCCGGCGCACGGCGTCAGTGAACGCGGCGGCGATGCCGACGTGGTGGAGGACCCCCGCGTCGTCGTGGAGCCCGAGCAGGAGCGAGCCGACCATCGTCCCCGGGCCCTTCACGTGCCAGCGGAAGCCGGCGACCACGCAGTCGGCGGTGCGCACGTGCTTCACCTTGATCATGGTCCGCTCGCCGGGGCGATACGGGGCGTCGAGTCGCTTGGCCATGACCCCGTCCAGGCCGGCGCCCTCGAACCGGCGGAACCAGTCCCGGGCGAGCGCGCGGTCGCGCGTCGCCGGCGAGAGGTGCACCGGCGGCCGGGCGCCGGCCAGCGCCTGCTCGAGCCGCGCCCGCCGCCGGGCGAGCGGCGTCTCGCGGAGGTCCTCGTCGTCGAGCGCCAGCAGGTCCCACGCGACGAGCGAGGCCGGCATCTCCGCGGCCAGCCGGGCGACCCGGGACGCGGCCGGGTGGATCCGGAGCAGGAGCGCCTCGAAGTCGAGCCCGTGCGTTCCGACGATCACGACCTCGCCGTCGACGACGCAGCGCGCCGGCAGGGCGGCGGCCAGGGGCGGGCCGAGCTCCGGGAAGTAGCGGTTCATGGGCTTGCCGTCCCGGCTCTGGAGCAGGACCTCGTCGCCGTCCCGGAAGACCAGCGTCCGGAAGCCGTCCCACTTCGGCTCGAACTGCCAGCCGTCCCCGTCCGGGAGTTCGTCCGCGGCGCGGGAGAGCATCGGGGCGAGCGGCGGGGCGAACGGGAGCCGCATGGCTCCATTGTCCCCCCGCGGCGGTCCGGGCGGCTGGCGTCGCCTCCTGGAGGGCTCCCGGCGCTCTCCCTCCGGTGTCCCCCCGCCGCCGCCGGGGCGGGGCCGAGCCCGCCCCATTTCCTCCGGCCTGGCACGCGCGCTGCAGCCCGACGAGCCGGGCTTCCCCGGCGCCCACCGCACGGGCGTCGACCCCGGGCGGCAGGGCGGCCGGCCGGTGACGCGACCGCGCCGGCGCGAGCCGGGCGCTGGCGACCCAGGAGGAGACGATGAGCCGGAAGCAGAAGAGCCACGGCGAGCTCACTCCGGACGCGCGGGTCCGCGCCCAGGCGCCGCGCTCGGCGGGCGCCCGGGCCGCCCGGCGCGCGCGCCGGCGGTAGGCACGCGAGCCGCGCCGGTCGCCGGCGGCGCTCGTGGCCGTCTCCCTCGCGCTGGCGGGTGACGTCATGACCGGTCGGGGGATCGATCAGATCCTGCGGTCGCCGAGCCCGCCGGCGATCTTCGAGCCGGTCGTTCGCGATGCCCGGGAGTACGTCGCGCTCGCGGAGGCGGCGAACGGACCGATCCCGCGCGGCGTCGGCGACGCGTACCCCTGGGGCGACGCGCTGCCGTTCCTGGTCCGGTCCGCCGCGCGGATCGTCAACCTGGAGACCGCCGTGACCCGCAGCGAGCGTGCGGCGCGGAAGACGATCAACTACCGGATGCACCCGGCGAACGTCGGCTGCCTCGCGGTCGCCGGGATCGACGTCTGCGGGCTGGCCAACAACCACGCCCTCGACTACGGGGAGGCGGGGCTCGTGGAGACGCTGGACACCCTGGCAAGCGCCGGCATCCAGGTCGCCGGCGCCGGCCGCACCCGCGAGGAGGCCTGGCGGCCCGCGCGGGTCGCCCTCGGGGACGGCGGGGCCGTGCTGGTCTCCGCCGTGGCGGCCCGCACGAGCGGGGTCCCCGCCGACTGGGGGGCGGCGCCCGACCGCCCGGGGCTGGCGGTGCTGCCGGACCTCTCGGGGGCCACGGCGGCACGGCTCCTCGAGGCGCTGACCCCCGCCCGGCGACCGGGGGACATCCTCGTGGTCTCCATCCACTGGGGCGGGAACTGGGGCCATGCGGTCGCGCCGGAGGAGAGGGCGTTTGCCCACCGGCTGATCGACGGCGGCGCCGACGTGGTGCACGGGCACTCGGCGCATCACCCCCGGCCGATCGAGGTGCACGCCGGGCGCCTCGCGCTGTACGGGTGCGGGGACTTCGTCAACGACTACGAGGGCATCGGCGGACACGAGGCGTACCGGGGCGAGCTGCGCCTCCTCTACCTGCCCGCGCTCGATGCCGACGGAGCGCTGGCCGGGCTGCGGATGCTCCCGTTCCGGGCCAGGCGGTTCCGGCTCGCCCGCGCCGACCCGGCCGACGCGGAATGGCTCGCGTGGACCCTGAGCCGCGTCAGCGCGCCGTTCGGTTCCCGGATCGACGTGGCCCCCGACGGCTGCCTGGAGCTCCGTTGGGGCGCCGCCGCGGGGCGCGCGGACGGTCGCGCGTGACGCGCGATCCTCACCGCACCGGGCGCCGCCGGCGGCGGATGTCGCCGCGCCGCCGCCGCCGGAGGCGTGCCAGCACGACCAGGGTGGTCGCCACCGGGAGCCAGAGCGCGACCAGCCGGTACAGCAGCGTGACCGCGATCGCCTGATCCTCCGGCACGCCGTGCACCGTGATAAACGCGCTCATGATGACCTCGAACCCGCCGCCGCCGGCCGGCGCGGCCAGCACGGCCCCCCCGGTCATCGCGACCACCAGGGCCATCAGCACCGTCCAGGGGTGGGGTCCGAGGCCGAGCGCGAAGAAGGCGAGATAGAGGGCCCCCGCGTCGCACCCGACCGCCAGGTACTGGCACCCGACCATGCGGAGGTACGCCTGGCGGTGCCGGGTGATCACCGCCTTCCCGGCGAAGTACTCGTCGACGAAGCTCCGGACCGGGCGGTCGGACCAGCGGCGGCCCAGCGCCCGGGCCAGCCGGTCCTTGGCGCCGAGCGCCAGGCGCTCGAGCCGCGCGTGATCGCGCTGCGCGATGTACATCAGCAGGGCGAGCGCCATCAGGAGCAGCCCGGGCCCGGCCGCCGCGCCGACGCCGGCCACCCCGATGGCGCCCGAGACGAGGAGGTAGGCGAGCGTCGCCAGGACCAGCGTCGCCATCGCCGCGGCGTAGCTCAGGGTGTCGATGAGGGCGATCAGCGACGCCTGGCCGGCCGCGACGCCGCGCTGCTGGAGCGCGTAGGTGAGGAACGCGTAGCCGGTGGCGCCGCCGAGCGGGAGCAGCTGGTGCAAGGAGGTCGCCGCGACCGCGGTGCTCCAGAGGAAGCGCAGGCGCACGGTGTATCCGAGCACGCGCAGCGGGACCCCGTAGGCGCCCGCCCGGGCCAGGTAGACGCCGCCGATCGCGACGACGGCCGCGGCCAGCCAGGCGGGGCGCGCCGTCCGGACGAGCACCAGCGCGTGGGCGAGCGCGACCCGGTGCCGGTACCCGAGGACGGCCGCCGCGACGGGGACGACGATCCACAGCAGGCGCGCGACGCCGACCCGGCGCCTTGCCGCCATCACGGAGCGGACGGGGCCGCGCTACACCGCTTCTCGGAGGGCGCCGCCGTACCGGGCGACGAGCCGCTGGCGGGACATCCACAGGCGCTCGGCCCGGCGGGTGGGCAGCCGGACCAGGCGCCCCGGGCCGTCCGGATGGAGGACCGCGAGGAGCCGGCACTGGTAGAGCCCGGTCAGCCGAGGCCACCACAGACCCTGCGGCTCGATCTCGAACCCGAGCCGCTGGAGCTGGCGGTGGAAGATCGTCACCGCAGTGAACGCCGTCACCCCCGCGAAGGGCCGGCCCGGCTGGGCCTCGAAGGCCAGCCTCCGCAGCGACCGGAACAGGCCGCGGCGGAACTCGAGGCCGATGGCGATCGGCCGCCGCCCGGCGCCGTGGATCTGCACGACCGCCCGGTTGTTCAGGTGGAGGACGCCGATCCGGTCGCCAGCGTGCACCCGGACGCCGTCACTCAATCGACGGAGGGCGCGGCACCGGCGGACCTCGACGCACAGCAGCGGCGGGACGGCCGCGCGCGCGCTGTCGAGCTCGTGGCAGACTCGGTACACGTGGTCGTACACCGAGACCGCCCAGTCACCCAGCGGTGTCGCTCGGGCCATGGGGACGGCTCGCACGACCATTGTAGCCGGATTCGTGACGGCGCGCCGACACGATGGTGACGTCGCAATGACGGTCGCCGGGGTCGTGTACGGGATGACGGTGGGCGCCCACCTGGCGCTGCTCGGCCAGGTCGTGCTGAACCGCCGGGCCATCGCGCGCCTCGGGGCGATGCCACCGCCCGCCGGGCCGTCGCCGCGCGTCGCGGTGCTGGTCCCCGCCCGGGACGAGGCGGCCAGGACGGCGGCGTGCGTCAGGGCGTGGGCGCGCCAGCGGTATGCGCCGTACGAGGTCGTCGTGCTCGACGACGATTCGCGCGACGGGACCGCCGAGGTCGCCGAGCGGGCCGCCGCGGGGTTCGGCCACGTCCGGGTGGTGCGCGGGCATGGGCTCGAGCCGGGCTGGCGGGGGAAACCGTGGGCCTGCCACCGGCTGCGACGGCACGTGTCGGCGGACGTCCTCGTCTTCGCGGACGTCGACGTGCGTCCCGGCCCCGACGCCCTGGCGCGCCTCGTGGCCGCGCTCGCCGCGCTCCCCGCGGACCTCGTGTCGGTGCTCCCGGCCGCGGTGGAGGCGTCGCGCGCCGTGCAGGCGCTGGCCGCGCTCCAGCACTGGGCCGCGTTCGCGCTGGTCCCCGCCTGGGCCGCTGCGCTGCGCCGGTCGCCGACGTGCAGCGCCGCGAACGGCCAGCTCCTCGCCGTCCGGGCCGCCGTCTACGACGCGGTCGGGGGGTTCGCGGCGGTCCGCGGGACGCTCGCCGAGGACGCGGCGCTCGGCCGGCGCGTCGCGCGCCACGGTGGCCGCGTGCGGCTGGTCGACGGGGCGGGCCTGGTCCAGTGTGCGCCGCACCCGGACCTCGCGGCGCTGTGGCGGGCCAACGTGCGGAACCTCCACGCCGTGCTGTTCGGGTCCACCCTGCTCGCCCTGCTCGCCGCCCTGGGGCTGCTCGCGCTCTTCGTCGCGCCCCCCGTCGCGATGGCGCTGGCGCTCGCGACCGGCCACGCCCGGGCGGCGGTCCTCCCGCTCGCCGCGGTTGCCCTGGCGGTGGCGACCCGCGCGATCGTGGATCGTCGCGCGGGGTACCCGTGGGCGCTCTGCCTGTCGCACCCGGTCGCGGTCGCGCTCCTGGCGGCGATGATCGCGGAGTCCGCGCGGCGCGCGCGGCTCGGGCGCCGGGTGGAGTGGCGCGGGCGGTGGTACCCGGTGCGCGACGAGACCGGCTGACCCCGACGCGGGCGCCCGCGACTCCGCCGATCCGGTTCGACCGCGGGACCGACCGGCCGGCGTCCGGCGGCACCGCCGCCATGGCGGCGCGCGGCGGTCCGGCACCCGCGTTGCACCGTTGCGTGTCATGCGCTGGACGCGGGCGCTCCTGGCGCTCGGGGCGGCCGTCGCGGTGGTCGTGCTGCTGGTCGCGCTCGCCGGCCCGGAGCTCCTGCGGCGGCTCGCGCTCCGGCGTCTCGAGGGGATGTTCGCGGCGCCGGTCCGCATCGAGGACGTCGACGCGAACGTCCTGACCGGGCGCGCGCGCGTCACGGGGCTGGTGATCGGGGGCGGCCCCGGCCAGCCGGAAATCCTCCGCCTGCCGACGCTCGACCTCGACGTCTCGTACCGCGCGCTGGCGCGGGGCGAGATCCGGCTCGACTCCGTCACGGTGCACGCCCCCCGGCTGCACGTCGAGCGCGAGCGGGACGGGGGGTTCAACGTGCTCCGGGTCTGGCGCCCGACGAGCGGGGGGACAAGGGCGGGCGTCTCCATCGGGTGGATCGGGATCGAGGACGGGCAGATTGAGTTCGTCGACCGGACCGAGACGCCGGCCTCCCGACGGGAGATCCGCAACGTCCGCGTGGTCGCGCGCGACGTCTCGACCCTGTCGGGCCGCGTGGACCGGACGTCCTTCGAGGCCGGCCTCAAGGTCGGCGACGGCACGGTGACCCTGGCCGGCTCGGCCCGTCCGTTCGACCGGCCCGGCGACATGGACCTGCTGGCCCACGTCCGGCAGGTGGACGCGGGCGTGCTGGAGCCGTACCTGCCGGCCGGGCTCGACCTGCGCGGCGGCCGGCTGGACGTGGACGTGCGGTATCTCCGCACGCCCGGGCCGACCCCGCGGCACGTGCTCGAGGCCGGCGGCCGGCTGGGGCCCGTGCGCCTGACGGCGGAGCCCGGGCGCGACTCCGCGGTCATGGCGCGCGATCTCCGGGCCGACGGCGTCCGGGTCGACCTCGCCCGGCGCACGGCGACGATCGGCGAGCTCGTGGTGGAGGGGCCGCGCGTCCGCGTGCTCCGGGAGCAAGCAGGGGGATTCGAGATCGCGCGGGCGCTCGCGCCGCTCCTCGCGCCGGCGCCGCCGGGTCCCCCGCCGCCGGCCGCCCCGGCGGGGCCGCCGCCGGCGCCGTACCGCGTGTCCATCGAGCGGGTCCGGATCGAGGGCGGCGAGGTCGCGATCCGCGACGCGACGGTCGATCCCGCCGCGGCCATCGACCTGCACGAGCTCGGCGCCCGGCTCACCGGCGTCGGGCTCCCCGCGGGTGCCCCCGCCGTCCCCGTCTCGGCGCGCGCCCGCCTGGGCGATCATGGATCGCTCGCCCTGGCCGGCAGCCTGCGGCTGGCGCCGCTCCAGGCGACGCTGACCGCGGACGTCGCCGGGCTCCCGATGGAGACCTTCCAGCCGTACGCGAACGCCGCACTCGGCATCCGCACGGTGCGCCGCGGCCTGATGGGCGGGCGGTTCGAGGTTCGCCTCGCCGTGCCCTCGGACGGCGCCACCCGGCTCGCGGTCGGGGGGCAGCTCGAGGGGCGCGACCTCGCGTTCGGGGTCCCGGGGATCGAGGACCCGCTCTTGACGACGGAGCGCCTGGTCGTGGATCTCCGGGAGGTCTCGCTCCTGCCGGCGCGCGCGGCGGACGTCGGCCGGATCCAGCTGGTCGCCCCCGTGCTGTGGCTGCGGCGCGACGAGGCGGGCCGGCTCGACGTGCGACGGCTCTGGGACGCGATCGCCCGGGCCCAGGCATCGCGCGCGCCGGGCGCCGCGCCGCCCGCGGCGGCCGCGTCGCCGCCGCCCGATGGCGCAGGCCCCCCCCTCCGGATCGCGCAGATCGAGCTGACCCGAGGCCGGGTGCTGTACCGGGACGCCGCCGTCCATCCGGTGTTCCGCGAGCGCATGGTGGCGCTGGCGGCGTCGCTCCGAGACCTGGCGGGCGATGGGGGCCGCAGCCCGGTGCGGCTCTCGGCGCGCGTCGGCGACGCGGCGCCGCTCGAGCTCGCGGGCTGGGTCCACGCGCTCGGCGGCCCGCTGCGGCTCGAGCTCCACGGCCGTCTGGAGGGCTACGATCTCTCGCGGCTGGGTCCGTTCCCGGAGCGCCTCGTCGGCTACCAGTTCCGCTCCGGGCAGGCGACGGTGGAGGTCGAGTATCGCTACGACGGACGGGTGCTCGCCGGCTCCAACACCATCATCGTCCGGCATCTCGACGTCGCGCCGCGCGGCGAGGACCGGCTCCGAGCGATCGTGGGGCTGCCGCTCCCCTCGGTGCTGAAGCTCCTGCCGCATCGGGACGGCGCCCTCCGGATCCAGGTTCCCGTCAGCGGCGATCTGGCGCGCCCCCAGGTCCAGCTCGGGCCGCTGATCGCCGATTCCATCCGGAGCGCGGTCGTGCGGACGATCACCGCCCCGTTCCGGCTGCTAGGCGGGGTCCTGGTGCGGGCGGGGCGGATCGAGGACCTCGACGTGCCGCCGCTGCCGTTCACGCCCGGCACCGTGACCCCGGACGAGGACGCGGTGCCGCGCCTGGCCGAGCTGATCGACCTGCTCGCGGCACGCCCGGGGCTGGCGGTCCGGGTCGAGGGGCACACGGGGGTGGCGGACGTGGCCGCCCTGAAGCAGGAGCGGCTCGAGCGCGCGATCGCCGAGACCGGGCGCTCGCCCCGCGACGCCCTCCGCCAGCTGTACGCGGAGGCGGGCGGCGATCCGACGCTGGGCGCGCCGTCCGACGACCAGATGCGGGAGCGGGTGCTCGACGCCATGGCCGTCACCGACGCGGACCTCCGCAAGCTGGCGCGCAGCCGCGGGCGGGTGCTCGAGCGCCTGCTGGAGGCCCGCGACGTGCGCCGGGAGCAGCTCGTCTTCGTCGAGCCCGACGCCGCGGCGCTGGCCCGCCGGCCCGAGGTCCAGCTGACGCTGGTGTACTGAGCGCGATCGACATCCGAGAGGCCCTGCTCCGGGTTTCCGACGCGGGGCTGCTTTTCGGGAGGTCCGACCGCTCGGAGCACGCCCTCCTCGCTGAATGGATCGCCGCCGCAGGCCGTCCCTCAGTGCGGGGCGGTCCGCTGCCGCCCGGGTTCTGTCGAGACGAAGGAGAGGAGGACAGGATGTTGCACAACGTCACACTGCTGAGGGCGCTCGGTCCGGCCGCCCTGGCCGCGGCCGTCGCGCTCGCGCCGGCGGGCGCGGCCCCGGCGGCGCCCGCCCCGGCCCGGGCCGCTGCCGCGAACCCGGCCGCGCCCGGCGCGGCCGCCGCCCCGGGCGCGCTCCCGGAGAGCTACCCGTGGCCGCAGCTCGCGCAGAAGCTGATGCCCGCGGTCGTGAACGTCCGGACGACCATGGCGGCCTCGGGGCCCTCCGACCAGCCGGAGGAGATGCTGCCCGAGCCGTTCCGCCGGTTCCTGCCGCCCGGACCGGGCGAGCAGGGGCAACGCCCCCCGCGGCCGCAGCGCCGCGGGCTCGGCACCGGCGTCATCGTGAGCCCGAACGGCTTCGTGGTGACCAACCATCACGTGGTGGACGGCGCCAGCACGGTCGAGGTCACCCTGACCGACGGCCGGAAGCTCGCCGCGAAGGTGGTCGGCAGCGATCCGGAGACCGACCTCGCCCTCCTGAAGGTCGACGCGACCGACCTGCCCGCCGCGCGGTTCGGCAGCTCGGCCGCGCTCAAGGTCGGCGAGCCGGTGATGGCGATCGGGAACCCGTTCGGGCTGGACCACACCGTCACCGTCGGGGTGGTGAGCGGGAAGAGCCGCGTGATCGGCGCCGGCCGCTACGACGACTTCCTGCAGACCGACGCGGCGATCAACCCCGGGAACTCCGGCGGGCCGCTCGTGAACACACGCGGCGAGGTCGTCGGCATCGCGACCGCGATCGCGAGCCGCAGCGGCGGGTTCCAGGGGATCGGGTTCGCGATCCCGAGCGACCTGGTGCGGCCCATCCTGGCCCAGCTGGAGACGGAGGGTCACGTCACGCGTGGCTGGCTCGGCGTCACCGCGCAGCCCCTGACCGAGGAGCTGGCGAAGTCGTTCCGGGTGACCGGGCGCCGCGGCGCGGTGGTCTCCTCGGTCGTCGACGGGTCGCCGGCCGCGAAGGCGGGCCTGCGCCCCGGCGACGTGGTCGTGCGCTACGACGGCCAGGCCGTCGAGAGCGCGCGGGAGCTCTCGACGCTCGTCGCCAAGACCCGGGTGGGGCAGGGCGTCGGACTCGAGGTCGTCCGGGACGGCCGGCCGGTGACGCTCCAGGTCACCATCGGGAACCTCGGCGAGTCACCGCAGGGCCGGCAGGCCCGCGCCACCACCGAGGAGCCGCGCGAGGCCGGCCGGCTCGGGGTCGCGGTGGCGCCGGTGACGCGGGACCTGGCGCGGCGGTTCGGCATCGAGGACGGGACCGGCGTCGTCGTGACCGACGTGCAGCCGGGATCCCCCGCCGACCGGGCGGGCATCAGCGAGGGCGACGTGATCCGGGAGATCGACCGGAAGCCGGTCGCGGGGATCGACGACGTCCAGAAGGCGCTCAGCCAGCCGGTGCGCGCCGGCCAGGTGCTGCTGCGGATCGAGCGCCGCGGCGACGCCCGGTACGTGGTGGTCGCGCTGTCCTGACGCGTTCGCGACGCCCGGCCGGGCCCAGGCCGCGCCCGGCCGGGGCGTCGGGCCGTTCGCCTCGCCGGTCACGCCCGGACGGCCGTTCCGGCGGCCGGGGGACGTCATCCGGTCGCGCGCACGACGCGGTGTCCGCGCGCCGGCCTCGTCAGGAGCCCGCGACCCGGAGCTCGTTCACGACCTCGCGCACCCCGGGGATGCGCCGGGTCAGCTCGACCGTCCGGTCGCGGGTGGCCTCGTCGGCGACGGTCCCCCGCAGGTGCACGGTCCCGTCCTGGGTCTCCACCGCGACGGTCACCAGCACGCTCGGCTCCTCGGCGGCCAGCTTCGCCTTCACGGCGGTCGTGATCTCGGCATCGGTCAGCGGCGGGGTGGCCGCGGACGGGACGGGTGTCACGGTCCCGGTGGCGGCGGCTCCGGGCGCGGACCCCGTCGGCGTCGCGACGGAGGGCGCCGGCGAGGACGCGCGGGGCGGCGGCGGGACGGCCGCGCCCTGGAGCTGCAGGTTGTTCACCACCGCGGCGACGCCCGACACCTGGCGGGCGATCTGCTCGGCGCGCTCTCGCATGGCCTCGCTCTCGACGACGCCGTTGAGGTAGACCGTCTGCCGCACCGTGTCGACGTTGATCCGCGTCAGCGTCGCCGCCCGCTCCTGGGCGAGCTTCGCCTTCACGGTCGCGGTGATCGTCGCGTCGTCGATCGCCTGGCCGGCGGTCTTGCCCGTCAGCGTGGTGCAGCCCTGGACCGCGAGCGCGAGGACGAGTGCGATGGTCGGGGACCAGATCGCTCTCATGGCGTGCCCTCCACGGGCGCCCGTGACGGCGGCGCCCCAGCGGGACCGGGTGCAACCCCGATGCCGCGGACCCGCCCATCTCGCGGCGGCTGCAGGAGCGCCCGGATGCCGCGGTCCCGCCCGCCCGCGCCGGCCGCAGGAGCGCCCGGATGCCGCGGTCCCGCCCCCTCGCGCTGGCCGCAGGATCGCGCGCCCACGGCGCGGGTCGCCCCCGGCCGGGGCGGACGGCCCGTGCGCGCTCCCGGCGCGGCCTTGCCGGCCCTCGCCGGAATCGAGTAGTGTGCAATCGGCCGGAGCCGGGCGCGCCCCGCGCCGGATCGGCCTGGGCCGCGCGGGGGCCGCCGCGCGCGGCGCTCCACGATCCGTGGACGGCGGCGGTTCCCGCGCCCCCGGCCATCCTGGCCGGGGGCGCGGAGCGGACTGCGGAAGGGGGACCCGGATGAGATCGTCGACCCGCCCGTCTCGTCGCCGATCGGGGCTGCCGGTGCGGCTGGCCGCCGCGGCCGTCGCCGTCGCGCTGGTGGGGAGTCTCGGCGCCGCGCGTCGCGCGGCCGCCCAGCCGCCGACGCTGGTGATCGCCCAGGGCGCCGACATCACGACGCTCGACCCGACCCAGGCGACGCAGATCCACAACCTGAACCTCTTCTACAACCTCTACGACGCCCTGGTGACCTGGGACTCGAAGGACATCGGGAAGGTCGTGCCCGAGCTGGCGGTCTCGTGGCGGAGCCTCAACCCCACCACCTGGCAGTTCAAGCTCCGCCAGGGGGTGAAGTTCCACAACGGGGAGCCGTTCAACGCCGAGGCCGCGAAGTTCACCATCGACCGGCTGATCACCAAGGGCGTCCACCAGGTCTACGGCGGGTTCGCGACGATCGAGCGCGCGGAGGTCGTCGACCCCTACACGATCAACGTCGTCACCGCGAAGCCCGACCCGATCCTGGTGAAGCGGTTCGCCGGGTACGGCGGACAGATGCTCCCGCCGCGGTACCTCAAGCAGGTCGACTGGAAGGAGTTCGCGCTGAAGCCGGTCGGGACCGGGCCCTATCGGTTCGTGGAGTGGATCAAGGACGACCGCGTGGTCCTGGAGGCGAACCCCGACTACTGGCGCGGGGTACCGCGGATCAAGCGGGTGGTCTGGCGGCCGATCCCGGACAACTTCGCCCGCGTCGCCGCGCTCGTCCGGGGGGAGGCGCAGCTCATCACCAAGGTCATCCCCGACCACGTCCCCGAGATCGAGAGGGCCGGGTGCTGCCGCGTCGAGCACACGCTCACGAACCTCGTCACCGTCTACCTGATCAACGCCCAGAAGGGCCCGCTGGCGAACGCCAAGGTCCGGCAGGCCCTCAACTACGCCGTCGACAAGGACAAGATCATCAAGGAGCTCTACAAGGGGTACGCGATCCCGATCGGCAGCGGCATCCCCAACACGGACTTCGGCTACAACCCGGCGATCAAGCCCTACCCGTACGATCCGGCGCGCGCGCGGAAGCTGCTCGCCGAGGCCGGGTACGCGAGCGGCGTCGACATCGACATCCAGAGCGGGAACGGCATCCACCTGAACGACCGGCAGCTCACCGAGGCGGTCGCGGCGATGCTGGCCGACGTCGGCGTGCGCGCCCGGGTCGGCGTGCTGGAGCCGGCGCAGCGGAGCCAGCTCCTCCGCACCAACACCTTCCCGGGGCTCCTGCTGGCCGACCCCGCCAGCACCACGTACGACACCGACGGCGTGCTGTGGCGGCTCCACGGCCCGGGCGGCATCGTCCACAAGATCTGGCCCGGCAACTACGAGGGGACCCGGTTCTACCAGCTGATGGAGGAGGCCCGGTACAGCACCGATCCGGAGAAGCGCCTGCGCAACTACCACGAGGCGGCGCAGATCTGGCACGACGAGGCGGTCGAGCTCTTCCTGTTCCAGGGCGAGCTGATCGATGCCGTCCGGAACGAGGTCGTCTACCGGGCCCGGGGCGACCAGCGCATCCTCGTGAACGAGATCTCCTTCCGCTGAGTCGGACCGGACCATCCGGCGGCCGGTCCCGCGGCCCGGGGCCGCCCGCCGGACCCGGCCGCCGCGCGCCCGTATGCGCGACTACGTCGTCTCGAAGCTCGTCCACACCGCGATCGTGGCCTTCTGCGTACTCACCCTCGTGTTCGTGATCCTCCACCTGACCGGCGACCCGGTGATGATGCTGCTGCCGCCCGATCCGAGCCGGGAGGAGATCGAGGCGCTCACCCGGACGCTCGGGCTCGACCAGCCCCTCCACGTCCAGTACTGGCGGTTCCTGGTGAAGCTCGCGCGGGGGGACTTCGGGAACTCGCTGCAGCACCAGCAGCCGGCCATGCCGCTCGTGCTCGAGCGGCTGCCGGCGTCGATCCTCCTCGCCGCGACCGCGCTGGTCCTGGCGGTGGCGGTCGCGGTGCCGCTCGGGGTGCTGGCGGCCGTGCGGCGCGGGTCGGCGCTCGACTACGCGGCGGTCGCGCTGGCCGCGCTCGGCCAGTCGGCGCCGATCTTCTGGACCGGCCTCATGCTCATGCTCGTCCTGGCGGTGATGCTCCGGCTGCTCCCGACCAGCGGCTACGGCACCTGGCAGCACCTGGTGATGCCGGCGCTCACGCTGGCGAGCTACCCGATGGCCGCCATGGCGCGCCTGGTCCGGTCGGGGATGCTCGACGTGCTGGACGCCGACTACGTCCGGACGGCGCGCGCCAAGGGCCTGCGGGAGACGCGGATCGTGCTCACGCACGCGCTGCGGAACGCCGCCATGCCGATCGTCACGGTCATCGGCCTCCAGTTCGGGCTCCTGCTCGGGGGCGCGCTGGTCTGCGAGATGATCTTCGCCTGGCCCGGCGTCGGGCGGCTCATGCTGTTCGCCATCTACAACCGCGACTTCCCGCTGGTCGAGGCGGCGGTGTTCGTGCTGGCGCTGGTGTTCGTGGTGGGCAATCTCCTGGTCGATCTTTGCTACGCGTGGCTCGACCCGCGGGTGAAGGTGCACGGGTGAGGGGGACCGCCGGGCGCCGCCTCCCGGCCGCCCCGCCCGGCGGGCGATGAGGCGCCGGCGGGGGCGGCGAGCGTGGCCGCTCGTCCTGGTCGCCCTGCCGCTCGTCGCGGCGGCCGCCGGCGCGCTCCTGGCCCCGCAGCTGGTCGGGCGCGATCCGACGCGCGGCGACCTCTCGGCGCGGCTCCGGCCGCCGGCGTGGACCGCGGCCGGGAGCGCCGCGCACCCCCTCGGCACGGACCACCTCGGGCGCGACGTCCTGGCCCGCGTCGTCTACGGCGCCCGCATCTCGCTCCTGGTCGGGCTCGTCTCGTCGCTGATGGGGGGCACGGTCGGCCTCGTCCTCGGCATGCTGGGCGGCTACCTGCGCGGCCGGACCGACGCCGTCGTGGCGAAGCTGATCGACGTCCAGCTGGCGTTCCCGTTCCTGCTCTTCGCGATCACCGTCATCGCGGTGCTGGGCCCGAGCCTGCGCAACCTGCTCGTCATCCTGGCGCTGAGCGGCTGGGTGACGTACGCCCGCGTCGTGCGCGGGCAGACGCTCCGCCTGCGGGAGGCCGAGTTCGTCCAGTCGGCGCAGAGCCTGGGCTGCCCGGCCTGGTGGATCCTCGGCCGGCACGTCTTCCCGAACGTCGTCTCGTACGCGCTGGTCATCATGACGACGGAGATCGGACGGCTGATCGTGCTGGAGTCGACGCTGAGCTTCCTCGGGCTCGGGGTGCCGCCGCCGACCCCGAGCTGGGGCATGGCGCTGGCCGACGGCAAGGAGTACCTGATCCGGGGATGGTGGATGGCCACCTTCCCCGGGCTCGCGATCATGATGGTGGTGCTCTCGATGAATCTCCTGGGGGACCGCGTGCGCGACCTCCTGGAGCCCCGGCTGCGCGGCCGGAGCGCCGGGTAGGGCGGGGGGCGCGGGCTCGCGCGTCGCGATCGATCGCCGCCCGGCCGCGCCGGGCAAGGAGCCGAGCATGAGCGGATACCTGGTCGGCCTGGAGTGCAGCCGCTGTCCCGCCTACTACCCCGGCGACAGCGCGCGGCCCGTCTGCGAATGCGGGGGGCCGCTGCTCGTCCGGTACGACCTGGGCGCGATCCGGAAGGCGGTGACGCGCGAGACGATCGCGCGGCGGCCGCCGACCATGTGGCGGTACCGGGAGCTCCTGCCGGTCCGCGACGACCGGGCCATCGTGACCATGGGCGAGGGGTTCACGCCGATGATCCCGGTGCCCCGGGCCGCGCGCGAGGTCGGGGTCGGCGAGCTGTGGATCAAGGACGAGGGGCTCAACCCGACCGGGACCTTCAAGGCGCGCGGCGCCTCCGCCGCGATCTCCCGGTGGAAGGAGCTGGGCGTCACGCGCTTCGCCCAGCCCACGGTCGGGAGCGGCGGCCACGCCTGGGCGGCGTACGGCGTCCGCGCGGGGGTCGAGATCCACACCGCGCTGCCGGTCGACTGCCCCGACCTGGGCTGGAAGGGGAGCCTCGCCAACGGCGCCCACGTCTACCGCGTCGCCGGCACGGTCGGCGACGTGTTCCGGATCATGACCGAGGCCGCACGGCGCCACGGCTGGCTCCACGCCGGCGCGGGCCGCGAGCCGTACCGGATCGAGGGCAAGAAGACGATGGGGCTCGAGATCCTCGAGCAGCTCGGCTGGGACGTCCCCGACGCGATCCTGTACCCGACCGGCGGCGGGGTCGGGATCATCGCGATGTGGAAGGTGTTCGACGAGCTGGAGGCGCTCGGCTGGCTGGACGCGCGCCGGCCGCGGCTGGTCTCGGTCCAGGTCGAGGGCGGGGCGGTGGTCAAGGCCTTCCACGAGGGGCTCGCGGAGTGCGCCGGGGCGCGGCACGTCGACACGATCGCGCCCGGGATCATGGTCGTGAAGCCGTTCGCCGACTTCCTGATCCTGCGCGCCCTCCGGGCCACCCGCGGCTGGGCGGTGGGGGTGCCGGACGCCGAGATCCTGGACGCGATGCGCTGGGTGAACCGGCACGAGGGGCTCTTCCTCTCCCCGGAGGGCGGGGCCACCGTCGCCGCCGTCCGGCGCATGGTGCGGGACGGGCAGCTCGGCCCGGCGTCGCGCGTCGTCGTCTTCAACACCGCGACCGGGCTCCGGTACCCGCACCTGGTGGACGGTCCGGTGCCGGTGGTGCCGGCGGCGGGCGCGATCGACGACGCGCTGGTGGCGCGGGCGGCCGCCGCGGCGGGGCTGTCACCGGCCGGGTGGCCGTAGGGGGCCGCCTCCGGTCAGCCGCCCGGCGGCCGCCCCAACGCCCGGCGCCGCGAGGGCGACGGCCTTTCGCCGCCGGTGAGTCCCGGGGGCACCTCCGGCCGGCCGAGTCCGCCGCGGCGCGGGGGGGGCGCGCGGCCGTCCGCCGCCGCCCGGCGGCTCGAGGCGGTCCCCCGGCTGGGAAGAGACGGGATCCGGGAGAGGGTCGCCGTGGCA
>DASRDR010000230.1:0-16124 GCA_035652475.1 Candidatus Methylomirabilota bacterium
ACCCCAATCGGCGAATAAATCAGGCCGCCAGACGGTGAGCGATCTGCCCATACAAGGTCTCCGTCGCGGGATTGCGAGTAAGGCGGAGCACGTTTCGGCCGCCGAGGCGGGTCAGACGCCCGGCGCGGGCGATCACAAGAAACCGGAGCGTGCGCATGCTGCGGAAAAGGTAGGCGTAGGTGCGCTTCCGGGACCGCGGCTTCGGCTCGGCCAAGGTCTCCAGCTGGAAGTTCCGGATCAGGTTGTGGGCGAGGATGCTCAGTTGCTGCCAGGCGCTGTTGGCCGCGTAATGCTTCGTCGGAACCACGTCGAGCGCGAACTCGCCCTTGAGTTCGGCGAAGGTCTTCTCCTGTGCTCCCCGGCCACAGGCGAAGGCCCAGAGGGCGGACAGGCCGAGCGGCAGGTTGGTCGCCACCGCAGAGTACTCGTAATGCCCATCGTCGGGGGTGAACAGGTCGAGCTGGAAGTTCTTCCGCGTCTGGTGGGCGACATGCTTCCGGTACAGGACCACGCGCAGCCGGAGGTCGGCCCACTGCGGGATGACCAGCTCGGTCTCGTGGCCCGTCACGCCCGCGGCCACGGGCTGCCAGCGCCGGCACGCCGCGGCGATGGACTTGAGCGGGAGCCAGCTCCAGTAGCCGACCTTGATCGCGTAGCCGCAGTCCCGCGCGGCCAGCAGCTGCAGAATCCCGTGCTGGAAGAAGGCCGCGTCCATGCGGAACTCCAGGGTCACGCGCCGGCCGAACCGGGCGCGGAGGTCGTCGATGATGTCCCGCAGGAACGGCATCGCCTGCTTGGAGTCGTGGACGTTGCCGGGGCGGTTCTTGAGCCGGAGGATGTGCCCGGTCTGGGCCACATGGGCGAACAGGGGATAGTAGCTCGGGTCCTTCCGATGATGCGGGTTGAACCCGCGGAACGCCCAGCCGACCGTGGCCCCGGTCCGCACGACCGACCCATCAACGTCGATCGTCAGGCGCGGCAGCTCCAGCCGGGCCAGGGCCTCGGTCACGAGGTCCCGGTTCAGCGCGATGAGCGGGGCCAGCGTCTCCTGGGTGAACTGGCGCAACCAGTCGGCCACCGTGCGACGCGTGGGCACGCGCGCCAGGCCGCAGAAGCGCGTGACCAGCGGATCGCCACTGAGATAGCGGAGGTGCTCCAAGCGTCGGGCCCCGACATAGAACAGCGCCAGGAGCACCAGGGCGATCCGGTGACTGCCGTAGTCGCTGCGCAGCCCCGCGAACGCCTGGCGCAGCCGCGTGCTCAGGTCCATCCGGCGCAGATAGCGCCCGAGCAGCTCCAGGCCGCCGTACGACGTGAGCGCTTGGGGCACGAACTGGATCGTGAGATCACCCTTGACCACCCGCCGCAGGCTCGCTATCGTCAAGCGCATCAGAGGGGCCTCCAGTGTGCGAGGGAGTGCATTGGCGTGCTCTCCCTTGAGACCGCATTGGAGGCCTCTTTGATTCATGTTCCTCGCACGTTCCCGCACTGCTTATTCGCCGATTGGGGCTAAGACCGGCGCCGAGACGAGGCAACGCGCCGGCTGCGGTCGCGCGCCGGCTGCGGTCCCGCGCCGGCGGGTGGCCGCGCCGACGACGGTCCGCGCCGGCGGCAGCTCGCGCCGGCTACGGCTCCCGGCGTCGATCCGGCGCTCCCGTCCTGGGCCCGCGTCCGGCGTCCCGTTCCGCGGCGCCGGTGCTGTGGCGCCGCTCCGAGTCGGCGGCGGCGCGTGATAGGCTACCGTCCCGGTGAAGCCCGTCCGGCGACTGCCGGTGTCGTCGAGCGCCCCGGCCGCGGCTCGCGTCCCCGCGGTCGCGTTCGGCGACCGGCTCTGGCCGGCCGATGAGATGACGGCACTCGCGGCGAGCCGGGCGGTGGGGGCGCGCGAGCTGCTCCCGCCGGGGGCGACCCTCACGGCCCTCCCGCTCGCCAACACGCCCGAGGCGATCGCCCTCCTGTTCGCCCTGTCGAGCCTCGCGCTCCCGGTGATCGTCTACCCCCCCGATCCCCGGGCCTGGCGGAGCGCCCCGCCCGTCCCGGCCGGCACGCCGCTGTTCCTGCCTCCGGGCCTGGGCGACCTCGCGCCCGCGGCCGAGGCCGAGGGGCTCCGGCCGTTCGTGCTGCCATCCGCGAAGGTCGGGTCGGCGAGCGGCGAGGCCGTACCGTTCCTCGCATGCCCCGGATTCGTCAACTTCACCTCCGGGTCCACCGGCCGCCCGAAGCCCGTCTACATCACGACCGCCAGCTTCCTCCGACAGACCGCCGCGATCGTCCAGGTGGCGGCGCTGTCGGCCCGGTCGGCCGTCGCGTGCTCGCTGCCGCTCTCGACCCACTACGGGTTCGGGCAGGCACTCTTCGTGGCGAGCCTCCTCGGGTCGACCCTGGGCGTCCTGGAGCGGTTCGAGCCGCGGGCGCTGCTGGCGCTGTTCGCCGCGCGCCCCTACGCCTACTGGGCCGGGACCCCGCTGATGGTCGAGCTGCTGACGCGGGCCCCGGCGCCCCCGGCGCCGGTCGTCGTCCCGCCGGTCTGCCACATCAGCACCGGGAAGGTGCCGCCGCGCGTGTTCCGCGCGTTCGCCGATCGGTTCGGGGTCCGGCTGCGCCCCAACTACGGCCAGACCGAGAACGGCTTCATCACCGTCGACGTCGCGCCGCCCGAGCAGATCCGCCCGGAGTGCGTCGGCCAGGCCGCGCCGGGCATCGAGGTGCGGATCGGCGACGACCCGCTCGATCCGTATCCGCCGGGGCGCCTGGGCCGGGTCTGGTTCTCGAGTCCCTGGTACATGGAGGGGTACGGGTTCCCGCCCGACCTCGCTCCGCGAGCGGGCCGGGCAGGGTGGTGGCCGACCGCGGACATGGGCGTCCTCGACGAGACGGGCTACCTCACGCTGGCCGGCCGGGTCGACGACTGCTTCAAGACTGCGACCGGCTACCTCGTGAGCCCGGGCGAGATCGCCCAGGCGCTCGCGAGTCACCCCGCCGTCGTCGACGTCGTCGTCCTGCCGGTCGCCGCCGGACACGGCGCGGTCGTCGGCGCGATGGTGGAGCGGAGCGCGCCGGTCGAGGCACGCGACCTGCGCGAGGCGGCCGCGCGGCTGCTCCCGCCGTGGCTCCAGCCGCAGCTGATCGTCGTCACGGATCGGCTGCCACGGCTTCCGGGCGGCAAGGCCGACCGGCAGGCGTGCCTGGCGCGGCTCCGGGAGGCGTCGGCCGGCTGAGCCGGCCCGGGCGCCCCGGCGATCAGGAGCAGCTGATCGCGAGCGACCCGGGCGGGGCGGACCCCGGCCCGTCCGCGTGCATCGCGAGATACGAGCACTGCTCGGGGTATCGCGCCACGAAGCGCTGGAGGAGCGCGGTCAGCGCGGCCCGGCACGCCTCGCGGTCGCGCGGCTCGTCGGGATCGGGCGGGGGGAGCGGCGGGTGAATCGTGAGCCGCCATCGCGCCCCGTCGCGGTGCCCGAGGATGGGCAGGATCGGCGCGCCGGTGAGCCGCCGGAGCGCGAACCAGCCCGCCCGGACGGCGAGTGGCCGGCCGGGGAGCCGCACGTCGAACAGCGCCCGGCCCTCCCCGGCATCCCCCATGATGGCGACGATCTCGCCACGGGCGACCGCCTTGTGGAGCCCCAGCAGGGCCGCGGCGCGCGTCGCCGGCAGACCCGGCCGCCAGAGGAGCATCCGCGAGCGCTCGTGGAACGGCTTCCACGCTTCCGGCGGATCCGGCCAGGCGATGGGATCTTGCTGACCGAGCGCGGTGAGCTCGTAGCCGAGCAGCGGGAGCACGAGATTGAGGCTCGGCATGCCCAGGTGGAACCCGAGCAGCACCACGCCGCCGGCCGCGCGGGCCTGCTCGAGATGGGCGAGCCCCTCGACGTCGAGTCGTCGCCGGAGCCTCTCGGGGGAGAGGAGGGCCAGGCTCGGGCAGACGGCCCATGCGCGCGCCCAGTGCGCGTGGACCCCGACCGCGACCGCCCAGGGGCTGCGCGAGCCCGCCCCGCCTGCGGCCGCCCAGCGGTAGACCCGGCGGAGGCGGGCCGGGGCGAGGAGGGCCCGGACTCCGGCCAGCCCGATCAGCAGGCGCTCGGAGAGAAAGAACGGGAGGCGCCGGAGCGCCTGCACGAAGAGCGGTACCCCGCGCTCCTCCAGGCGCTCGATCAGGCCCGGCGTTCCCATGGCGACGCTGCCGTTGCTACCATGGACGGCCGATGGCCTTCGATCCGTCGGCGTCGGGGGATGCCGTCCAGCGTTCCGTTCTCGCCATCCTGGCGCGGATCGCCGGGCCGAACCGCACCCCGGCGGATCCCGGTCCGGCGACGCTGCTCGCCGAGGGCGGGTTCTGGCTCGATTCGATCGACCTCCTGGATCTCGTGCTGGAGTGCGACGCCGCGTTCGGCCCGGTGTTCGAGCGGGCTCCCGCCTCGGCGATCGGCGCGCTCCGCGCGGTGGGCGACCTGGTGGCGTTCATCGAGGGCGCCCGGGACTAGGCCCTCCGGCGCGCCCGCCGTCCACCCGCCGGATCGACATCCCGCGGATCGCGCGAGCCATGCGGCGGTCCGCGCCCGCCGCCGCCGGCGCCCACGGCCCATCCTGCAGGAGCGCAGCCTTCCCGCCTGCTGGACCGCCAGGAGGGTGGGGCACCGCCGCCGGCGCCCACGGCCGCATCCCGCACGATCACGGCCCGACGCCACCGCCGGTGAGATCGGGCCCGCGTTGGCGATCCAGGCGCAACCCGCGATCCCCGCCCGCGAGGCCCCGCCCCTCACCGTACCGGGATCATGAGGTGCTCGTACGGCGTGCCAGGCCACATCACGTACGGCTTGCTCGGATCGCCGGCGTGCTTCGGGTAGCCGTCGGCGAGCGGACCCGGGTTCAGGATCATGACGTGCGGCCCGGTGTCGATCCACCGCGTGCCCGGCGCCGGCCCGGTCGCGTACGGATCGTCGTTGCTCGCGTCCGACCCGCCCATCAGCATGTAGCCGAACCCGACCTTCGGCGGCGGGGCCGCGTGGGTCATCCACGCGTGCGCCCACTCCATCCCGTTCCTGTCGAGGCACATCGGATCGTTCCCGGGCGTGACCGGGTTGTCCGGCATGCAGGTGAACGGACCGGTCCCCGGCCGGAGGACGCGCATCTGACCGTTCGGATCGACGGCGACGATCGTCGCCTCCCGCGCCACCGCGGGCGGCGCGGCGGACATGGCGTTCGCGATCAGCTCCGCGTCGGTGCGGGGCCGCAGGCTCGTCGAGCCCGGCCCGGCCGCACAGCCGGACAGCCCGAGTGCCAGGATGCCGGCGCTGAGTGCGATCGATCGTCTCATCGGGGGCCTCCCTTTCTCCCGCCGTCGCGCGGGCGCTCGGTCGCCTAGACCGTATGAGGCGGCTCCGGTTCGTGTCAAGCGCGCGTGCCCCGGGGCATCGCCGGCGCGGCGTGCGATGATCGGGGCGGGACGGCCCCCGCCCGGCGCGCGGCGGCGCGGGTGAGGGCGGGCGGCGTCCTGGCGCCGGGGCTCTCGCGCTTCCGGCGTGTCCGGCCCGCCCGGCAGCGGAGAGGGAGGCGACGCGTGATCCGAGAGGCGGACATCGTGGTGATCGGCTCGGGCGGCTTCGGCGCGGCAACGGCGCACGCGCTGGCGCGCCGTGGCGGCGGCCGCCGGATCGCGCTCCTCGATCGCCATCCGCTGGGGTCCCAGACGTCGCCCCGGGCGGCCGGCAATGCCGCCATTCTCCGCTCGACCGATCTCATGACGCGGCTCGCGCGGCGGGCGGTCGACGCCCTGCTCCGGTTTCCCCAGGAGACCGGGCAGCCGCTCGAGGTCGTCCGCGCCGGCAGCCTCAAGGCCGCCCGCACCGCGGAGGACGCTGGGATCCTCGATCGGGAGGCGGCGCGCGGCGAGCGGCTGGGGCTCGACACCCGGCTCCTCGCCCCCGAGGAGGCGCATCGCCTCCATCTCCTCTTCGAGCCGGCCGGCGTCCGCGCCGTGCTCCACACGCCGGGCGACGTCTACTTCGAGCCGGCGCAGGTCGCGATCGGCTACGCGCGGGCGGCCGGCGCGCTCGGGGCGACGCTGCTCCCGCAGACCAACGTGACCGGGATCCTCGTCGAGGACGCGACGGTCGGCGGCGTCGAGACGGATCGCGGGCGCATCGCCGCGCCGGTCGTGGTGGACGCGGCCGGCGCGTGGGCGCGGCAGGTGGCCGCCTCGGCCGGCATCCACGTCCCCGTGGTCCCGACCCGCCACCAGCTCTTGATCACAGAGCCCCTCGCCGGCGTCCGCCCCGAGCTGCCGATCCTGCGCATCATGGACGCGGCGGTCTACATCCGGCCGTGCCAGGGCGGGCTCCTGGTCGGCGGCTACGAGACCGACCCGGTGCAGTTCGCCGCCGGGACGCTCCCGGCGTCGATCGCCGAGACGCCGCTCGACGTGGCCGTCCTGCACCGGCTGATCGACCGGGTCGCCGACCAGGTCCCCGCGCTTCGCGGCGCGCCGGTCGCCGTCCACCGGGGCGGCATCCCGACGATGACGCCGGACGGCCAGCACATCGTGGGGCCGGTGCCGGGCGCCCGGGGCCTCTTCGTGGCGAGCGGCTGCAACGTGGCCGGCCTGTCGGTGGCGCCCGTGATCGGCGAGGAGCTCGCGGCCTGGATCGCCGACGGCCGGCCGACCGAGGACCTCGGGGCGCTCTCGATCGCGCGCTTCGGCCCGGAGTGGCGGGACGAGCGGCGCCTCCGCGAGGCGGCCGCGCGGGAGTACTGCCACTTCTACTCCTACGCTGGGACGCTGCCTCACGGTCAGCCGCCCAACGGGCGCTAGCGATGAATTGCTCGTACGCCTCCGACGGCGCCGCGGCGCGGGCCCGAGCGGCGTCTCCGGGAACCCGCGCGTCCTCCCGGCGGGGCCAGATCGCGGCGGCCAGGGACTCGTGCAGCCGAGGGCGCTGTCGCATCGGCTGAGCGAGCTGCTGGCGGCGCTCGCCGGGAGCGGGCTGCTCTTCTGGCACGTCGCCCGGCACAGCGCCTTCATCCACTTCGATTCGGGCCCGTATCTCTCCCTCGCCCACAACCTCGCGGCGCACGGGCGCCTGGTCAGCAACTTCGACTTCGTCGGCAATTTCGAGTCGCTCCCGGGCGTGCCGAACTTCGTCCCTCCCGGGCTCGGCCTCCTGATCGGGCTCCTCCAGCCGCTGACCGGCGACCTCCTCGCGGCCGGGAAGGTCGCGCTGTTCGCGTGCCTCGTGCTGACGCAGCTCCTTGCCACGCGCCTCGTGGCGCGTGGAACCGGCGACCGCGCCTACGCGCTCGTGGCGGCCGGCCTCCTCGTCTGGGACCCGCGCTCGGCATCGCTCGCGGGCTCGATCCTCACCGAGCTGCCGTTCATCGCGTGCCTGCTCGGGGCGACGCTGGCGGCGGTCGTCGTCCTCGAGGCGGAGTCGAGCGGCCGCCGGGCGCGCCTCGCGAAGTGGCTCGGCTTGCCCGCCGCCAGCTCGCTCCTCTGTCTCACGCGCTACCTCGGGGTCTTCTTCCCCCTGACCCTGTCCGCGCTCTACCTCATGCGGGCGGCCCAGACGCCCGCGCCGCGACGGCCGCGGCTCGGGGCCGCCGCGGGCTACCTCGCCTTCTACGGTGCGGCCGCCCTCGGTCCCACCGCCCTGTGGCTCGCCGCCGCGCGGCTCGGGGGCGCCCCGCTGGTCCCGGACCGGCCCCCGAGCCTGCTGTCCGTCCCGGCCGCGCTGGAGGACGCTGCGCGGTTTGCCGCCGCCTGGGCCGCGCCGTGGGTGGTCGTCGGCGGCAGCCTGCTGATCGCATCTCGGGCCACGCGGCGCCGCCCGGACCCGGCCGACCGGCACACCCGGACCGCCGAGTGGTTTCTCGGGACGGCCGCGCTCGCGTACCTGGCCCTGCTCGTCGTCGTCCGGACACGGATCGCCCTCTTCCCGTTCCGGAGCCTCGGTACGCGCTACGTCCTGCCGGCGTGGCCGCTGGTGACCTTGCTCGGCGCCCTCCTCTTCCACCGGCTCGTCTGGGCCCCGGGGGACGGGCGCGTCCGCCGGCTCGCCGCGGCAGCGGCCGTGCTGGCGTTCGCCGTGCAGGGGGCGTTCGTGCTGGGCGCCAAGCCGCAGGGCCTACCGTTCCCGATGGAGACGCACACCTACCGCGCGGCGCTCGGCCTCGTCGGGAGCCGCGACGTCGTGCTCATGAACTACGGGCAGCTCCTCTGCGCCGCCCGGCCGGAAGCCCGCGTCATCTCCGTGCCATCGCGGGTTCAATTCGACTACGCGCTGGACCTCCCGGCTCTCGCCGCCCGGCACGGCGTGCGCTGGGTGATCGTGTTCGACGTGCCGGAGAAGCGCCAGTCGTTCCCGGACCTGGCCTCCTGGCTCGACGCGCCGCCCGCCGGCGTCCGCGTGGCCGGGGCGTGGCGGTTCGACGACGGGGTGATCTACGAGCTGGCCCGACCGCGCACCGAGGGCTCGCGCCCCGGCCGCTCGGCGGCCGAGGGAGGGCTGGGAGCGCGCATCGACCCACGGACGCAGCTCGTGCAGGGCAGGACCGTCTGCGTGGTCAGTTGCCAGCGTTTCCCCAAAGCCCAGGCCAGCGCGTGACGAGAGGGCCTCGCCGGTCCGAAGCGGGGTGGGTGCCCGTGCGCCGCCTGCACCGCTTGACATGTCGACGAGCCGACTCCTAGCATGAACTTACGGCCCAGACCCGACGTGCCGGGCCGGGAGGTGACCGCGATGACGTGGGAGACCCCGACCTTCGTCGAGCTGCGCATGGACGCCGAGCTGACCGCGTACCAGGACGACCTGGGCGACCTCTAGCCGTCGCCGCTGTCCTCATCGAGCGAGATCCCGTTCCCACGGCCCCTCGGGGGTGATCCCGGGCCCCGGCGAGGGGCCGTGGCGCCTCGAGAGCCCGATGCTGATCCGCGTGCTCGGGTCCGCCGCCGGTGGGGGGTTCCCCCAGTGGAACTGCGGGTGCCCGAACTGCCGGGGCGTCCGTGCGGGCGCGATCCGGGCCACGCCGCGCACGCAGGAGTCGGTCGCGGTCACGGCGAATGGAACGGACTGGCTGCTCCTGAACGCCTCGCCGGAGGTGCGGCAGCAGATCGAGAGCCTGCCCGCGCTCCATCCGCGCGCCCCCCGTGACTCGCCGATCCAGGGGATCGCCCTCACGAGCGGCGACCTCGACCACTGCCTCGGCCTCCTCTCCCTCCGCGAGTCCCACCCGCTGCGGATCTACGCCACCGAGCCGGTCTTCCGCGGCTTCCGCGACGGGAACGTTCTCTTCCGCACGCTCGAGCGGACGCCCGACCAGGTGACGTTCCACGCGCTGAAGCCGGGCCGCGAGGACGAGGTGCTCGGGGCGGGCGGGCGGCCCAGCGGGCTCACCGTGGAGCCGGTCAGCGTTCCCGGCAAGCCCCCGGTCCACCTGGAACGGCTCCGGCCGTGCGACCCGGAGGACGCGGTCGGGCTCGTGATCCGGGACCGCGGCTGCGGGCGCCGGCTCGCCTACTTCTCCGGGGTCGGCGCGATGACCACCGCGGTCCGCGACGCGCTGGCCGGCGCGGACGCGGTCTTCTTCGACGGGACCTTCTGGTCCAGCGACGAGCTGATCGCGCTCGGCGTGGGGGAGCGCCGGGCCGAGGAGATGGCCCACGTGCCGGTCGGGGGGCCGCGCGGCAGCCTGGCGGTGCTCCAGGGGCTCCGGGCCGGCCGGCGGGTCTTCATCCACCTCAACAACACGAACCCGCTCCTGCGGGAGGACTCTCCCGAGCGCGCGGCGGCGGCCGCCGCCGGGTGGGAGATCGCGTGGGACGGGATGACGCTGGAGCTGCCGTGACCGAGCGCGCGCCGCTCGACCGGGAGGCGTTCGTCGCCTGGCTCCGCCGGGAGGGGGAGAGCCGTTACCACGACCGCCACCGCTACCACGTGCTGATGCACGACGGGAAGCTCACGCGCCTCCAGCTCCAGCAGTGGGTGCTCAACCGCTACTACTACCAGACCCGGATCCCGATCAAGGACGCGCTCATCGTCGCGAAGTCCGAGGACCCGGCGTTCCGGCGCCTGTGGAGCCGTCGCATCCGGGACCACGACGGCGACGGGGCGGAGGAGGGCGGGCTCGCCCTGTGGCTCCGGCTCGCCGAGGGCGTCGGGCTCGACCGGGAGGAGGTGGCGAGCTGCCGCGCCGTGCTGCCGGGAGTGCGCTTCGCGTGCGACGCGTACGTCGCGCTCGTGCGCGAGCGGAGCCTGGTCGAGGCCGTGGCCAGCTCGCTCACCGAGTTCTTCGCCCCGGACCTCATGTCGCGGCGGATCCAGGCCTGGGAGCGCCACTACCCCTGGGTGAGCCCGGACGTGCTCGCGTACTTCCGCGCCCGCGTGCCCCGGGCCCGCCGGGACTCGGCGGAGGCGCTCGAGTTCGTGGTGCGGCACGCGACGACCCGCGACCTCCAGGCCCGCTGCGTGGACGCCCTGATCCGGAAGACGGAGATCCTGTGGCACCTGCTGGACTGCGTGCATGCCGCCTACGTCGAGCCGGGCTGGGGCCCCGGAGGCGCCCGGGCGTGATCGCGCCGGAGAGCCGCCCGCGGCTCGCGGCCAAGGCGCGGCTCCGGTACGACCGGCAGGGCGGACGCTACCTCCTGCTCTACCCCGAGCGCGGCCTCGCGCTGAACGGGACCGCGGTCGAGGTCGTGCGGCTCCTGACCGGCGAGCACACCCTCGAGGGCATCGTGGCCCGGCTCCGTGCCCGGTACCCGGCCGCCCCGCCCGGGACGATCGAGGGGGAGGTCCGGGCCTTCATCGCCTCGCTCGCCGATCGCGGGCTCCTGGAGCCGGCCGCGGAGGTTCGCCCGCGCGCGTCGAGCGACGGATCGCCGTGCGCCGGCGGATCGACTTGCGCCGCGCCGGCCCCGTGACCGACCTCCGCCCGTACACGCTGATCGCCGAGCTCACCTACCGGTGCCCGCTCCGGTGCCCGTACTGCTCGAACCCCGTGGACTACGCCCGCCACGCGGCGGAGCTCGACACCGGGACCTGGCTCCGCGTCCTCCGGGAGGCGGAGGCCCTGGGCGTCGTCCAGGTGAACCTCACCGGGGGCGAGCCGCTGGCCCGGGCCGACCTGGAGGCGGTCATCGAGGGCGCGCGGCGGCTGGACCTCTACGTGAACCTCATCACCGGCGGGGTGCCCCTGACCCGCGACCGGCTGGCGCGCTGCCGGGCGCTCGGCCTGGACGCCGTGCAGCTCTCGATCCAGGACGTGAGCGCGGCCGGCTCCGACCGGATCGCCGGGCGGCGGGCGTTCGACCGGAAGCGGGCGGTGGCGGGGTGGGTGAAGGCGATCGGGCTGCCGCTCACGCTCAACGTCGTCCTCCACCGCGACAACCTCGACCACGTCTCCGGCCTGATCGCGCTCGCCGAGGAGCTGGGGGCGGACCGGCTCGAGCTCGCCAACACGCAGTACCTCGGCTGGGCGCTCGTGAACCGCGCGGCGCTCTTGCCCTCCGCGGAGCAGCTCCTGCGCGCGCGGGCCGTCGCGGCCGCGGCGCGCCGCCGCCTGCGCGGCCGGATGGAGGTGGTCTTCGTCACCCCCGACTACTTCGGCGAGTACCCGAAGGCCTGCATGGACGGCTGGGGCCGCCGCTTCCTGCTGGTCGCGCCGGACGGCCTGGTCCTCCCGTGCCACGCCGCGCACCGGCTGCCCGGGCTCCGGTTCGAGCGGGTCACGGAGCGGCCGCTCGCGGAGATCTGGCGGGACTCCCCGGGCTTCAACGCGTTCCGGGGGGACGCCTGGATGCCGGAGCCCTGCCGGAGCTGCGACCGCCGGGGCGTCGACTTCGGGGGCTGCCGGTGCCAGGCGTACCACCTGGCGGGCGACCCCGCGCTCACCGACCCAGCCTGCGCGCTGTCGCCCCACCACGGCCTGATCGCGGCCGCCCGCGCGGAGGCGCAGGCGGCGGCCGCCACGCTGCCGGCCCCGCTCGTCTACCGCGGGCCCGAGCCCTCCGGCGTCCGCCGCTGATCGGGTGCGGGAGCCGGGATCGCGCGGCTCGCCGCGCGACACCTCCGGCCCGCCTCGCGCGCCGGCGTCGACGGTGGGTGCGATGCGGGTCGCGCGCGTCAGGCCCGGCGCGGGGCGCGACCGACCAGGCCGCGCTGCGGGTCGTAGCCGACGACCGCCAGCACGAAGAAGCCGACCAGGCACCCCCCGACCACCAGGGCGGCCGGGCCGTGCACCTGGCCGTAGAGCGCGAACCGGATCAGCTCCACCGCGTGGGTGAACGGGTTCAGCCGGGCCAGCTGGTAGACGACCTCGGCGCCCGACTCCTGGATTTTCCAGAGCGGGTAGAGCGCGGAGGAGACGAAGAACATCGGGAAGATGACGAAGTTCATCGTCCCGGCGAAGTTCTCGAGCTGCCGGATGTGGACCGAGAGCAGGAGCCCCACCGCGCCGAGCATCATCCCGGCCAGGACCAGCGCCGGCAGGACGGACAGCCACCCCGCCCAGGGGAGGTCGACGCGGAACGCCGCGCACAGCGCCAGGAACGCGTAGGCCTGCAGGACCGAGAGGAGCGTCCCGGCCACCAGCTTGCAGAGCAGCAGGTACCAGCGCGGCAGCGGGGCGGTGAGGAGGAGACGCATCACCCCCATCTCGCGGTCGTGGACCATCGAGAGCGACGACTGCATCCCGTTGAACAGGAGCACCATGCCGAGGAGGCCCGGGACGACGTAGACCTCGTAGCGGATGTACGTCTCGTAGGGCGCGATGATCGACACGCCGAAGACGTTCTGGAAGCCGGCCGCGAAGACGAGGAGCCAGAGCGCGGGCCGCACGACCGCGGAGACGAGGCGCCCGGTCTGGTGGGCGAACTTCACCACCTCGCGGCCGGTCACCGCGACCAGCCCCAGCCAGGCCCGCCGGAGGGCGTCCGGCGCCGCGGTCACCGGGGGCCTCGGGTCACCCGCGCCCAGCCCGAGCCAGGCGCGCCGGGCGCGCGCGTCACGGCCGGCACCGACTCTCCGGCTGGTCGATGCCCAGCGTGTCCATCGTGTTCCGGGCGTGGAGGAAGCCGTCCAGCGGCGCCCGCTCGACCACCCAGTCCCCGGTGGTCAGCAGGAGCGGCTGCCGGAGCTGGCGGTCCCACGAGCGGAACGCCAGGCGGTTGCCCTTGAAGCCGTCGAGGGCGACCTGGTCCCCGACCAGGTACGCGGCCACCGCGCGCGGCTCGACGGTCCTCGCCCGGAGCGCCGCCTCCACGAGCGCCTTCATCGCCATCCAGGTCGCCCAGTCGTAGCCCGTCATGGGCCGCCCGGCGAGCCGGGCGAAGCGGCCGTTGAGCTGGGGCGCGCCGTGCCGCGCCCAGGCCCAGTGCCACCAGTCCGGCACGAGCCCCGCCGCGCCGGCGACCGGCCGGGGCCGCGCGAGCTGGTACGGCACCTCGCGGGCGAACTCGCCGTCCGCGTCCACGACCACCACGACGTCGTAGTCGGCGCCCGCCGTGAGCAGCGCGACGTTGTTCCGGGCGCGCTCGCGCGGGTCGCGGCCGAGGACGAACGGCCGCGCGTCGACGACGTTCAGGCCGAAGCGCTTCGCGGCGCGCTGGAGCGCGGCGTGGGCCGCCGCGTCCTCGGGCGTGGGGCCCGTCAGCACGAGGACCCGCCGCCACTGCCGGCGGACCAGGAACTGCGCCAGCGCGTCCATGAGCATGGCGTGGCTCGGCGCCACGTGGAAGAGGTGGGGCTGGCAGCGCTCCTGCCGGAGCCCGTCGTCGAGGGCGGTCAGGTTGAACAGCAGGAGGTCGTGCCCGCGCGTGCGCTCGGCGACGGCGGCCACGGCGTCGCCCGGGAGGTCCAGGAGGACGAACCGGGCCCCGGCCTGCTCGAGCCGCTGGACGGCCGCCACCAGGCCGTCGGCGTCGGCCGCCGCCGCGCGCCGGAGCTCGAACCGCACGCCCGAGACCTGGGCCATGAACTCCGACTCCTCGAGGGCGACGCGGGCCCCGTCGAACGGGCGGCCCCAGGGCCGGGCCGGCAGGTGCGCGGCCATGCGCCGGTCGTCGTAGCGCGGGTCGTCCTGCAGCTCGAGGTAGCCCACGGGGACGCGGCGCTCCGTGGTCCCGGCCCCGGGCCCGCCGGCGGGGAGCGCCGGCGGCGCGGCCACGAGCGCCAGCGCCCCGGCGAGGAGGGCCGGCGCCGCGGCGAGGAGCGGGAGCCCGGCCCGGCGCGCGAGCCGGGACCGGCGGAGGAACCGGGATCGGAACGGAACGCGGCAGCGCGACCGCATCACGCGCGAGGCGTGCCGCCCGGCATCAGTCGTCGAGCACGGCCATGTACGGCACCCGCCCCACCGGGACGGAGCGGCTCACCCGCAGGGCCGCGGTGTCGATGACCGACAGGTCGTCGCTGAGTCCGTTGCAGACGTACAGGGTCCGCTCGTCGCGCGAGAGGACGACGTTCCACGGCCGCCGGCCGACCAGGACGTAGCCGGTCACCACGCGGTCCGGGACGCTGACCACCGCCACGTGGTTGGCCCGCCCGAGGGCGACGTAGGCGCGCCGACCGTCGCGCGTCATGGTGATCCCGACCGGGGTCACGTCGTCGGGCCGGAAGCCATTCGGCTCGAACCGGACCTCCCCGATCACCTGGTTGGCTGCGGGATCGACGATGGTGACGTTCCCGCCGAGCTCCCCGGTGACCCACAGCTGCGTCCGGTCGGGCGTGAGCGCGAGCCGCCGGGGCCGCGCGCCCACCACGATGTTCGCGACGACCTTCCGCGCGGCGACGTCGACCACGTGGACCATGTTCGCCACCTCGGAGGTCACGTAGACCCGGCGCCCGTCGGGGTGGGCCAGCACCCCCTCCGGCTCCGGGCCGACCTTGACCGCGGCGAGGCGCGTGCGGCGCCGCAGGTCGAAGAGCGTGAGCGTGGCGTCGTCCTCGTTGCCCACGTACATCGTCGTGCCGTCGGGCGAGAGGTCGAAGACCTCCGGGTCGGTGCCGACCGCCAGGTGGTCGACGACCCTGAGGCGCGCGACGTCGATCACGTCCACCCGGTCCGAGTCCCCGGCGGCCGCGTAGAGGAGCCGGTGATCGGGGCTGAACCGGAGGTGGCGCGGCCGGTTCCCGGTCTGGACCACCGCGACCGTGGCGAGCGTCCTCGGATCCAGCACCGTGACCGCGTGATCCCGCTCGCTGCTGACGAACAGGCGGCCCGTGCCGGCCGCGCCGGCCGGGGCCGCGGCCAGGGGCAGGGCCAGCGCGACCAGCATCCACACGATCCGCCGGCGCGCCGCCGCCGGCTCCATGCGACGGGCCCACCCTCGGGGCGGTCCAGCCGGGGGCCTGCCGGTTCGCCCGCGCGCCGCGGGAGGCTCCCCGCGACGCCTCCTCCCGGTCCGACGCACCCGCGCGCCCGCCGGGCTCCCGGCGCACACGGCCACCCGATCGACGACGGGCAGCCTGCCGCGGTCGTCCACGGACGACGAGGTCGGCCAGGACCGAGCGATCGCCGGGCGATCGAGCACGGGTCGGCTCACGCCCCGCGCTCGCCGGCCCCGCCGGTGAGCTCGAGGAACGCGTCGGCGAGCGTCGGCTGGCCCGTCTTCTCGGTGAGCTCGGCGGGCCGGCCCTCGGACACGAGCCGGCCCTGGTGGAGCACGAGCACCCGATCCGCGCCCTCCGCCTCGTCGACCAGGTGGGTGGCCCACAGCACGCCCAGCCGGCGCGCGCCGCAGAGAGCGTGGACCTGCCCGAGGAGCGCCCGCCGCGACGCGGGGTCGAGGCCCACGGTCGGCTCGTCCATCAGGAGGAGGGCCGGCTCGTGGAGCAGCGCCCGGGCCAGCTCGACCCGCCGCCGGATGCCGCCGCTCAGCGCGCGGCAGGGGCGGTCGATCTCCCCGGCGATGCCGAGCTGCCCGAGCTCGGCGTGGATGCGCGCGCCGGCCCGCGGGCCGGCGAGGCCGTGCAGGCGGGCGTGGAACCGGAGGTTGCCGCGGACCGTCAGGTCGAGATCGAGGGTCGGCTGCTGGAACACGACGCCCAGCTGGGCGAGGGCGGCGACGGGCGCCCGCCGGACGTCGTGGCCGCCGACCGCGATCCGGCCGGCATCGGGGACGAACAGCGCGGTCAGGAGCT
>DASRDR010000231.1:0-4037 GCA_035652475.1 Candidatus Methylomirabilota bacterium
CCACCTGGCGACGGGCGGCGAGGCGCCGGTCCTCCGGGCGCACCTGGACGCGACCGCCCGGTTCCTGCTCGACAAGGGCGACGGGATGCCGGGCCGGGCCCGGTTCCTGGACGTGGTCGCCCGCGCCCGGGCCGCGCTCGCCCGCCGCCTGGGCGGCGCGCCCGACGACGTGGCGTTCCTGGCCAGCGCCTCCGAGGGCCTCCACGTCGCGGCGGAGGGCGTCGACTGGCGGCCCGGGGACAACGTGGTCGTCGGCCAGGCGGAGTACCCCTCGGTGCTGCACGTCTGGCACCGCCTCCGCGCGCGGGGCGTCGAGGTCCGCGCGGTCGCGGACGACGTCGTGGTGACCGCCGAGGCGCTCACCCGGGCAGTGGACGCCCGGACCCGCGTGATCGCGGCCAGCCACGTGAGCTACCTCACCGGCGCCCGCCTGCCGCTCGCCCGGCTCCGCGTCCTGGCCGACCGCGTGGGTGCCCGGCTCGTGGTCGACGCCTCCCATGCCCTCGGGGTCGTCCCGGTCGACGGGACGCTCTGCGACGCGGTGGTGGCCTGCTGCTACAAGTGGCTCCTGGGCGTCCACGGGACCGCGGTCTTCTACGTGAACGGGCGCCGCTGGCCCACGCTCGCGCCGCCGTGGGTCGGCTGGCACTCGATCGCCCGCGAGGAGGACTGGCGCCGCCGCGGCGACTACCGGCTGCGGACGGGCGCCGAGCGCTTCGAGGCCGGCAATCCGGCCTTCCTCCCGCTCTACGTCCTGGAGCAGGCGCTCCGGGTCCTCGACCAGGTGGATCCCGCGGCGGTGGAGGCGCACGTGCTGGCGCTGGGCGGCCGCCTCCGCGCGGGTTTGGTGAAGCTGGGGCTCCCGGTGCTCACGCCGGAGCCGCCGGAGGCGCGCGCGGGCAACATCGTGTTCGCGAGCGAGCGGAGCCTCGACGTGGAGGCGGCGCTGCGCGCGGCCGGCGTCCTCGTGTGGGCCGGCGACGGGCGCGTCCGCCTCTCCGTCCACGCCCACAACGACGAGGGCGATGTCGAGCGCGCGCTCGACGCGCTCGCCCGGCTGGCGGCGCGTCACGCGACCTGAGCGCCGGCCGAGCCCGCGACGAGCCCGAGGCCTGGCGGTCCGGGGGGCCTCCCTCCTGGCCGAGACGGGGCGCGCGGTCGCGGTCCGCCGGCCCGAGGACGGCGTCGAGCGATGAGGCCCGGGACGGGGCACGCCCCCGGCACCGTCCCGGTGCGGGACGTGCACCGGATCGACCGGGCGGCGCTCGAGCGGTACCTGGCGCGCCACCTGCCGGGCTTCGCCGGGCCGGTCGAGCTCCGCCAGTTCCTGGGCGGGCAGTCCAACCCCACCTACCATCTCCGCGCCGCGAGCGGGGAGTACGTCCTCCGCCGGAAGCCGCCCGGGAAGCTGCTCCCCTCGGCGCACGCCGTCGAGCGCGAGTATCGGGTGCTCGCCGCGCTCGGGCCGACCGGCGTCCCGGTTCCCCGGGCGCTCCTCCTGTGCGAGGACCCCGCGATCGTGGGGACCCCGTTCTACGTCATGAGCTACGTCCCGGGGCGCGTGTTCCCGGAGCTGGCGCTCCCGGCCCTCGGGCCGTCCGCGCGGCGGGCGCTCTGGGACGACGCGGTCGCGGTCCTCGCGCGGCTGCACGGCGTCGACTGGAAGGCGGTCGGGCTCGCGGACTTCGGGAGGCCCGGGAACTACTACGCGCGGCAGATCCATCGCTGGACCGGGCAGTACCGGGCCTCCGAGACCGAGCGCATCCCGGCGATGGAGCAGGTGATCGAGTGGCTGCCCCGGCACGTGCCCGACGACGACACGACCACCCTCGTCCACGGCGACTTCCGGATCGGCAACACCGTAGTCCACCCCGAGGAGCCCCGGATCGTCGCGGTGCTCGACTGGGAGCTCTCGACGCTCGGGCACCCGATCGGCGATCTCGCCTACCTCTGCACGGCCTTCCGGATGCCGGCCGGGATCGACGGCCTGGGCGGCCTCGACCTGGAGGCCCTCGGCATCCCGACCGAGGCGGAGGTCGTCGCCCGCTACTGCGGGCTGACCGGCCGCGACGGGATCCCCTGCTGGCCGTTCTACGTCGCCTTCGCCCTCTTCCGGCTGGCCGCGATCTGCCAGGGGATCCTGGGGCGGGTGCGGGACGGCACGGCCAGCGACCCCAACGCGCGTCAGCGCGGGGAGCGAGTGCGGCCCCTCGCCGCCGCCGCCCGGGACGTGATCGCGGCCGCCGGCTAGGAGGCCAGCGCCTCGCGCCCGGCTCCGCCGCGCGGCGCCCCTGCCGGCCCGGCGTGCGGCCGGGTGCCGTCCGCGCCCGGGCCCGACCGCGTCGACCCCGCCCCGCCGTGGACCCCGGGCCGTCCCGGGAGGTGGGGCCGAGCCGGTCGCCGGAACCCGTCGTCGCGGCGGGTCATGGGCCGCCGCTCGCCCGCGCCCCGCCCGGTCGACCGCGGGCGCCGGCGTCGAGCCCCGGCAGTCGCCCGCCGGCGTGCCGGAGTCCGCGGAGCCGGGGGCGCGCCCCCGCCCCGGCGGGAGTATGCGACCCCGGCCGATCGCGGCCGGCGTTCCCCGGGCCGCCGCGCCGCCGAGGCGCGCGGGCCCGCCGACCGGGTCAGGCGCGGTCGGCGACCGCGTGCGGCCCGCGGCGCCGGAGCATCAGGAGCGACGCCACGAGGGCGACGATCATCGCGGTCAGGAGGGCGAGCTCGATCATCGCGTAGCGGAACACCGGCTCGCCGCTCTGGGCCAGCTTCGCGAACTCCGCGGTCAGCACGATCACGCGCCGGGTGGTCGCGATGAGGACGACGATCAGGAACGGCTCCGGGACCAGCGTGTGCTCCCGGAACGAGACCTGCACGGTGTAGAGGATCTCGACGACCATGAGGACCAGGAGGATGCGGTCCAGGAGCGCGACCACGTTAGCCGCCAGGTTGCCGTCGACGAGGAAGCGGACGAACTCGACCGCCGCGGTGCCGAGCAGCACGAGCGCGCTCCCGGCCAGGAGCACGCCGAGGCCGATGTAGACGACGTCCTCGACGCGGGTGAACGCCCGGGCGACCAGGTCCCGGAGCGGCCCCGGCCGCTCGTCCGGCTTGTCCGTCGCCTTCCCGGGCTCCGGCATGGCGTGGCGCTCGCGCTGGCGGTGCTCCTGCCCTCAGCGTACACGAGCGGCGGCGGACGGGGCGCCCGGACTCGGGGCGCGGATCGTCCGCGTGCGGGCGAGACTGGACGCGCTGCCTGACCCCGGCAGCGGCTCGTCACTGCGTCGAGAGGTGGGGTGCCGGGCCGTGCGCGTCCAGGCGAGGGCGCGACGCCGGCACGGGGCGGGGGACGCGGCGGGCGGGAGCCCGCGCGTGCTTCGCGTCAGCCGGCCCGACCGCGGGCCTCTCGCGGAGCCGGCTGTCGACCGCGGCACGAACACCCGGCCTGGACCCGGCGAGATGCCATCGCCGGCCGTGCTGGCGGGTCCGGGCGGTCGCGGCGGCCCCTGGGTGCCGGTGCCCGACGCGGCCGAGACGGCGCCGCGGCGGGCCACGGGCGGCTACTGGCAGGGCGTCGGGCCGGTGAAGTCGTTCGCGTAGTCCGTGCAGTGCACCCACGTGGACGGCGCCCGCACGACCACCGTGGTGGTCGTCGGGGTGTTGAACCCCGGCGGCGGGGCGTCGTTCCCGTACGTCTCGTTGTAGGTGAGCCGGAACGACGCGTTGTTCACCTGGACGTTCCAGGCGATGATCCCGCCGTCGACGGTCAGCGGATGGAAATCGGCCGTCCCGGCGGTGTAGATCAGCCCCGAGATGAAGCTCGTGTTGTTCGAGAGGTCGAGCGTGATGGTTTGCCCGGAGGTGGTCGGGGGCGGCTCGTTCGGATTGTATCCCAGGATCGCCAGCGGGTAGCCGCACGTGTTGGCCGCGCACTTGTGGGTGATGATCCGGCTGGTGCCGGTCAGTCCGAGGTCCTTGTTCGAGCCGCCCGTCTGGCCGTCGCCGTGCAGGACGAGCGTTCCGTGGACGTCCACGTTGTTCTT
>DASRDR010000232.1:0-38661 GCA_035652475.1 Candidatus Methylomirabilota bacterium
AACCTCATCAGAAGGGCCTCCAGTGTGTGAGGGGTGACGTCGGCACGTCCTCCCTTATGAGCGCACCGGAGGTCCTTTTGATTCATGCCGACCACACTTTCATGCCCCGGCTATTTTCGAATTAGGGCTAGCTGATATGCCGCGCGGGGGGCGGGAGGGCGACGGGTGCCCGGCGGACGGAGCCGGAGCCCCGCCCGCCGGGCGCGTACCACGGCCGGGCTCGGGCTAGCCGGCCTTGAACTCGTTCCAGACCTGGGTCAGCTTCTCGATGTTCGCCGGCGCGTCGAGCATGGTCATCTTCTCGATCGCGCCCCAGTCCTTCATCCCGACGGCGCTGACGAGGGCGCCCTGCCCCTTCTGCTCGAGGATCTTGATCGCGCCTTCGCTGTTGACGGGATACTTGGTCTTGATCGCCAGCGCGGCCTGCCCCTCCGGCGAGCCGAAGTAGTTGATCCACTGGATGGCCGCATCGCGATGGGCGGCGCCCTTGATCAGCATGTTGCCGTCGACCCACCCGGTCGTCCCCTCCTTCGGGTACACGAACCCGAAGTCCCCGCCGCCGGCCTCCTTGATCCGGTAGCAGATCCCGGGGGACGGGCAGAACCCGAGGTCGCCCTCGCCGGCCGCCATCGCCTTCACGAAGTCCGACGAGGCGGCGGTGAACGTCTTGATGAGGGGCCGCTGCTCCATCAGCTTCTTCTTGACCTGCTGGAGCTGGTCGTCCGTGAGCTTGAACGGGTCCTTGAACCCGAGGTAGAGCGCGATCGCGGGGATGTACTCCGACGGCCGGTCCATCTGGATGATGCGGCCCTTGTACTTCTTGTCCCAGAGCACGTCCCACGAGGTGAACGCGGGCACCGTCCCCTTGCGGTAGACGATCGGCTCCGCCGACCACTGGTTCGGGAACTGCATCATCTTGCCGTCGGGCAGCTTCCAGATCTTCATCGACTTGAGGGCCGGTGCCAGCGTCTTCCCGCTGGACATCGCGTCGAAGTCGAGCCCCTCGATCAGCCCGGCCTTGTTGTACTGCACCGGCCAGAAGCCGTTCGACATGCTGATGTCGAACAGTTTCCCGCCGCCCTGCTTGACCTTGAGGTAGCCCTCGGAGTCGTCCTCGAAGTTGAGCGGGTTCACGGCGATGCCGGTCTTCGCCGAGAAGCCCTTCATGAGGTCCGGCAGCTGGTACACCGACCAGCTCAGCCAGTTCACCGGTCCCTTGCCCTGCGCCCCGGCCCGCCGGGCGGCGGCGCCCGCGCCGGCCACGCCGCCGGCGAGCGCCGCGGTCCCGCCCAGGAACTGCCGGCGCGACAGCGATCCGATCGGTCTCTCCGCCATGTACCGCCTCCTTGGTGGTTGGGGGCCCCAGGTCCTCCGGCTCCGCTACCCCCCGACGGAGCCGGACGCGCGCCGCCTGAGCACGAGCTGCCCGAGGAGCAGCGCCCCGAGCAGCGCGAACGACGCCACCACGATCAGGGTCGCCACGGCGTTCACCGTCGGCGACACGATGGTCCGCAGCATGCCCCACACGTACAGGGGCAGGGTCTGCGTGGTGCTCGTGAGGAGGAACGTGATGATGAACTCGTCGAGCGACAGCGTGAACGCGAAGATCCCCGCCGCGGTGAGGCCGGGCACCATGAGCGGCAGCGTGATCCGCCGGAACGTCTGGAGCCGGTTCGCCCCGAGGTCCATCGCCGCCTCCTCGAGCGCCCGGTCGAAGCCGTACTGCTGGGCCGCGAGGACGAAGAAGGCGTACGGGAGCACGTACGTCGCGTGCCCGATGAGGATCGTGGCGAGAGAGAGCTCCACGCCGGCCGCGTTGAAGAGGAGCAGCAGCCCGAAGCCGAGCATGATCGACGGGATGATCAGCGGGATGATCAGCACCTGCCGGAGGAGGCCCCGCCCCGGGAACCGGTAGCGGACGATCGCGTACGCTCCCGGCGCGGCGATCACGACCGCCAGGACCGCCGAGAGCACGGCGATGACCAGGCTGTTCCCGACCGACGCCATGAGCCACGGGTCGTCGATCGCTTCCCCGTACCAGCGGAGCGTGTAGCCGGGCGGCGGGAAGACGCCGCCGGCCGCGGAGCTGAACGAGAACAGGATGAGGAACGCGACCGGCGCGAACAGGAACGCGTAGACGAGCACCGCGTAGAGGTGCAGGAGCCCGGCCCGGCCCCGCCCCGGCCCTCCGGCGGCGCGGCGCATCAGCTGGCCCACGCCGCCCGCGTACACGCGCTCCAGGTCGACCGAGCGGCCGAACAGCGCGACGGCGACCAGCGCGACCGCCAGCACGACGAACGACACCGCCGACCCCAGCGCGAAGTCGAGGGAGGTCTTGAAGATGGTGACCTGGAGGTTGCCGATCATCGTCGCGTTCGCGCCCCCGAGGAGCGCCGGCGTGACGAACAGCCCGAGCGTCGGGACGAAGACGAAGATGACGGCGGCCTGCACGCCGGCCAGGCTCAGCGGCAGCGTGACCCGGCGGAACGTCCTCCAGGGACCGGCCCCCAGGTCCATCGCCGCCTCCTCGAGGGCGGGCCCGAGCTTCTCGAGCGAGGTGTAGATCGAGAGCACCGCGAACGGGAGGTAGAGGTAGATGCCGGCGATGACGACCGCGGTCGTCGTGTAGAGGAGCTGGACCGGCCGCTCGATCAGGCCGAGCGCGCGGAGCCCGGCGTTGATCACGCCGTTGCTGGCGAGGATGCTCATCCACGCATACGTCCGGACGAGGAAGCTCGTCCAGAACGGGATCATCACCAGCACGATCAGCGCGCCCTGCCAGCGGCGGACGCGGCGGGCCAGGAAGTACGCGAACGGATAGGCGAGCAGGATGCACCCGGCGGTCACCAGGCCGGCGATCGCGAGCGTCCGTCCCATCACGCGCGCGTAGACGGGCTGCGTGAAGACCGCCCGGTAGTTCCCGAGGTTCCAGACCGGCTCGAGGTCGAAGTTGTGGTAGCGCCAGAGGCTGAACACCGCCATGGTGCCCATCGGGACCAGGATGAACAGGACGACCCACGCCATCAGCGGGAGCGCGGGGAGCACGGCCAGGACGCCGCGGGGCACCCCCGGCCCGCCCGGGCCGGCCTGGCGGCGACCGGTGCGCGGCGTCATCCGGACGCGCCGGGGGCCGCCGCCGGAGTTCCGGAGCGCCCGTCCGCCCTCACCGGCGCCTCAGGCGATCCGCTCGCCGCGGGCCTGGTCGAACACCAGGCAATCGGCCGGTTCCCACTCGACCGCGATCGGCTGGCCGATCCCGCTCCCGCCGTCGAGCAACCGCCCGGTCGGATCCTCGAGCTGGAGGAGCCGGTCCCCCCCGCCGACCCGCACCACGAGGGTGACCCGGTTGCCGAGGTACACCACGTCCTCGAGGCGCCCCGGCAGCCCGCGATCCGGTGGCGCCAGGCGCACCTTCTCGGGCCGGATCGCCACCAGCACCCGTCGCCCCGGTGGCGGCGCCTCGCGGAGGATCGCCGGAAAGCGCCACCCGCCGTCCAGGTCGATGGTCACGCGGCCGTCGCTCGCGTCACCCACCGCCCCGGGCAGGAAGTTGCTCACGCCGACGAAGTTCGCGACGAACGTCGTCCGGGGCGCCTGGTAGATCTCGCGCGGCGCGGCGTACTGGACGAGCCGGCCCGCGTCCATCACCGCGATGCGATCGGACATCGTCAGCGCCTCTTCCTGGTCGTGGGTCACGTACACGAACGTGATCCCCACCTCGCGGTGGACCCGCTTGAGCTCGAGCTGCATCTCCTTCCGCAGCTTGAGGTCGAGCGCGCCGAGCGGCTCGTCGAGGAGCAGGATCGCCGGTCGGTTGACCAGCGCCCGCGCCAGCGCGACCCGCTGCTGCTGGCCTCCGGAGAGCTCGTGCGGCCGGCGCCGCTCGAACCCGCCGAGGCGGACCTCCTCGAGCGCGGCGCCCACCGCGCGGCGGATCTCCGCCGTCCCGAGCCGCCGGACGCGAAGCCCGAACGCGACGTTCTCGAACACGCTCAGGTGGGGGAAGAGCGCGTAGCTCTGGAAGACCGTGTTCACGTTTCGACGGTACGGCGGGACGCCGTCGACTCGCTCGCCCCGGATCGCGGTGGTGCCGGCGGTCGCCTGCTCGAACCCCGCGACGATCCGCAGGGTCGTCGTCTTGCCGCAGCCGCTCGGGCCGAGGAGGGTCACGAACTCGCCGCGGGCGACCTCCAGCGAGACGCCGGCGAGCGCGACGACCTCGCCGAACCGCTTCGTGAGGTCGCGCAGCTCCAGGTCGGGCGGCTCGCCCGCGGAGCGGTTCAGCACGATGGCGACGGCTCAGAGGGGACCACGTGTTCTCGGGCGCCGGGCGCTCACCTCGCGGGCCGCCGGCGACGGCGCCGCGGAAGCGACTATACTGCCGCCCCCAGCACGCCACAAGGCCCGCCGGGCCGGGTGTGTGCGCCCCTCGCGCGGAGACGGGCTATACTGGCGCCCACCTGCCGCCCATGAGACGCGGATCCCCCGGCCGGCCGCCCTCGACCGCACCCGGCCCCGCACCGGACGCGGCCCGGACCGCGGGCGCGGGACGGTCGCGCTCCCGCCGGGCGGGGCGATCGCGGGCCGTCAGGCCCGGCCCGGCCGCGAGGCGCGGCCGATGACGCGCGGGCCGATGCCGGCGCAGTCGCCCGCCCCCGCGTGGCAACCGCCCGGCGACGGCCCGCCCGGCGCGACGCCGGCCATGTCGCGGCGGCGGGGCGCCCGGGTCACGGTGGTGCGCCACCCGCTGGTCCAGCACAAGCTCACGCTGCTCCGCGATCGCGCCACGGGCGTGAGCGAGTTCCGGCGGCTCCTGCGGGAGCTCGGGCTGCTGATGGCGTACGAGGCATGCCGGGATCTGCCGCTCGGGCGGCGGCGGATCCGGACGCCGCTCGCGCCGATGGACGCGCCGGTCCTGGACGGGAAGAAGCTGGTGCTCGTGCCCGTGCTGCGGGCCGGCCTCGGCCTGGCGGAGGGCATGCAAGCGCTCCTGCCGGCCGCGCGGGTGGCGCACCTCGGGCTCTACCGCGACCCCCGCACCCTGGCCGCGGTCGAGTACTACTTCAAGGCGCCGCGGCAGATGGCCCGGCGCGACGCGATCGTCGCCGACCCGATGCTGGCCACCGGGCACTCGGCCGCGGCGGCGCTCAGCCGCATCCGGCAGGCCGGCGCGCGCTCGGTCCGCTTCGTGTGCCTGGTCGCGGCGCCGGAAGGGCTCGCCTACGTGCGCCGGCGGCACCCCGGCGTGCCCATCTACACGGCGGCGGTCGACGAGGGGCTGAACGCGCACGCCTACATCGTTCCCGGCCTGGGCGACGCGGGCGACCGCCTCTTCGGCACCCGCTGAGGTACAAGGCCGGGCGCCCTGCCGTCCGGCGCGGCGCGTTCCTCACGGCCCCCGACCCTCTCCCCGTCCGGCGGGCTCGCGCCGGCGCGCCGGGCGGGCTCGCCCGGCTCCCGGGCCGACCTCGGTGAGCCGGCGGTGGGGCATCGAGCGGAGCCGAGGGCGCGCGGCCTCCCCCCGAGAGCCCGGGCCAGGCGCGTCGAGCGCGCCTCCGGGGCGTCCCGGCGCTGGAGCTCGGCTCCCTTCCTGCGCGCGACGCGCGAGCGGCTGCCCCGCCCTCCCGGCGAGGTCAGGGGCCGGCGGGATCGCCCTCCGCCGACCCGTAGTCCCACTGGATCGCGCGCACCCGCCCGTCGCGGAGCTCGAAGCGGACGGTGTCGGGGAACCCGTCCGAGTAGAGGTACAGGAGCTGGCCGGCGTCCGCCTGCGTCGGCTCGCCCAGCACCCGGAGCACGTCCTCCCGGGCCGCGCCCACGTCCAGGCCGAGCGGCAGCCCCAGGCCCGCGCGCTCGAGGTGCACCCGGCGGACCCGTCCGGTGTCGAGAACCTCCACCGTGACGCCGTCGTAGGAGAGGCGCCGGGTCACGCGGAAGACCCGGCGGTCGCGATAGGTCGGCACCGCCCCCGGCGTGACGGTCCGCGGCGGCCCCAGCCGGCGCTCGACGTCCGCGGTCGTGCGCCCGAGCAGGCCGCGGGCCGCGCCGATGAACTCGTCGACCCGGACGATGTCGAATGGTCCGGCCGCCCCCGAGGCCGGGACGATCGCGACGGCGCCCGCCAGCGCGACGGCGAGTCCCCACGGCCCCCGAGCGCACCCGCGCACGCAGGGAGTATAGGGTGGCGGCGGGACGCATGGGCAGGCGGGCCGCGGGGGCCGATTCCGCGAGCGCCCCCCGGAACCCGCGGCCCGCCGCGGCGGTTTTCTCGACGAACCCGCCGCTCCCCCGAACCCAGTCACCCGGCCGGGCCCGGGCCGGCGAAGGAGGATGGCTCGATGCACCGACGCTCCGTCCTGCGCATGGGGCTGACGGCCGCCACGGCCGTCGCGATTCCCGCGGCGGGTCGCCGCGCCGCCGCTCAGGCCCCGCCGTTCCAGACCCGGAAGCTCAGCGACACGACGTACCTGTTCCGCTACCAGGGTCACCAGAGCCTCTTCCTGGTCACGCCGGACGGCGTCATCGCGACCGACCCCATCGGCTATCTCCGGCCGGAAGCGGTGCGGACGTACCTCGACGAGATCCGGAAGATCACGCCGGCGCCCGTCCGCTACGTGGTCTACAGCCATCACCACTACGACCACATCGCCGGGGGGCGCCCGTTCAAGGACCTGGGCGCGACCTTCGTCGCCCACCGGAACGCGAAGACGCGGCTCGAGGCGCTCCGCTACCCGGACGCGGTCATCCCGGACGAGGTGGTCGACGACGCGCGGGTCCTGGAGCTGGGCGGCGTGCGCCTCGAGCTCCGGTACGTCGGCCGCAACCACTCCGACAACAGCCTCGTCATGCTGGTCCCGAAGGACCGCCTCCTCTTCACGGTCGACTTCATCCCGATCGCGACGGTCCAGTTCCGCGACATGCCGGACGGGTACCTGCCGGACTGGTTCGACTCGCTCGACCGGGTCATCGCGCTCCCCGGCTGGGACCAGATGGTGCCCGGCCATCCGTACGCCGGGGGGCGGCTCGGCACGCGCGACGACGTCCGCGCGCTCCGGCAGTACATGGTCGACCTCTCCGACGCCGTCAAGCAGGCGGCCGACCAGGGAAAGTGCTTCGACCAGGCCATGAAGGAGGTCCGGCTGCCCCAGTACGAGAAGTGGGGCAGCTACGACCAGTACTTCCCCGGGAACGTCGAGCGGTTCTGCGAGTACTGGGGTCGCGGGTACTAGGCGCCGGGCCGCGCCGGGCGACCCCGCCCGGCATCCCGGCGGCCGGAGCCCGCCCGAGCGTCGCGCACCTTCCCGCCGCCCCAGGACCGCGCGGTCAGGGGCCCCCCGCCGGCGCGCGGCGACCGGGGCTCGAGGGCGGCGCGGTCCCGACGCCTTCCGGACCCGCGCTCGGATGACGGCCGGGCTCCGGGGACGCTCGCGACCTCGGACAGGGCGCCGGTCGGCCCGCTGGCCGCCGCGCCGCCCGGCGCCGGCGGCTCAGGGCGCCCGAATCGGGCGGCGGGCGCGAGCGCTCGACCGGGCGGCGGGCCGGCGGCGAGGGCGCCTCGCTCGACGTCCTCCTGCAGGCGCCGGACCTCCGCGAGGATCTGCACGAACCGCGACCCGAACGGAGTCAGGCGGTACTGGACCTCGACGGGAGGCTTGTCCCCGAACACCGTCCGCTCCAGGATGCCGAAGCGGATCATCTTTCGCAGCCGCTCGTTCAGCACCTTGGCCGAGAGCCCCGGGCACTCGCGGCGAAAGGCGCTGGGCCGGCGCGGACCCTCGGCACAGAGCTGCAGCAGCCGGACCGACCACTTGCACCCGACGATGCTCTCCACCATCCCGGAGACGGGAATCTCGGCGCACGGCTCACTACGCATCGACGGGCCCGGAGCAACCATCCGGTAACCAGCTTACCGGCAGGTGCGCTCCTGACTTCGCGGCACCCGCACCGTAGTCTCGGTCGAGGCGGACCACATCTCCGCGAGAAAGGAGCAGCCTCATGCCAGCGCCCGCCAGCATTCCCGGGTACCGCCCCGATCAGCCGTCGCGCTCGCCGATCACACCGCCGGAGTTCGAGTTGATGAAGAAGAGCGTGCTCTTCGGCGACGAGGACGTCAAGTATCTCCGGCTGTCGCACGACGTGCTGCAGGACCAGGTCGACGCGATCCTCGACGTCTGGTACGGATTCGTGGCTTCGCACCCGCACCTGCTCGCCGCGTTCGCGAGCCGGGGTGACGGACATCCGCTCGGCGCCTACCTGGCGGCGGTCCGGCTGCGGTTCGGGCAGTGGATCCTGGACACCGCGCGGGCGCAATACGACGAGGCGTGGCTCGCCTACCAGCACGAGATCGGGCTCCGGCACCACCGCACGAAGAAGAACCGCACCGATGCGGCGCCCGCCCGCGAGATCGTGCCGTTCCGGGACCTGTTCCTGCTCATCTTCCCGATCACCTTCACGCTCAAGCCGTTCCTGGGCAGGCGAGGCCATTCCGCCGAGGACGTCGAGCGGATGTACCATGCCTGGCTCAAATCGTGCCTGCTGCAGGTCACGCTCTGGAGCTACCCGTACGTGAAGGAGGGGGACTTCTGATCGAATCTTGCCTGGGACGACTCGGCGCGGCCCCTCGCCCGTTCGGGTGAGCGGAGGGAAACGGCGGGGCGAGCGGGCGCGCCTCGACGACGACTCCTCTCCGGCTCGAACGGCACCGCCTGTCACGCTGCTCACCTGCGCCCGCGCTCTCCGGCATTCGCGGGATGCTCCGGAGGGCCGAGCCGCATGACGGCGGCTTCGTCAGAGCCGCCTCGCGCTCAGATCGCGGATCGTCCGGCCCGGCGGGCGGCGTCGCCCGGACCGGCCGGGGGCGCTCCGATCGGCCGCTCCGTGAGGCCGCGCCCCGCCGCGCTCCCGGCGCCGCTCGCGGCGGACGGCCGCCACCGCCCTAGGCCCGAGGCTCGAGCAGGAGCATCTGGAGGGAGCGGCCGACCAGGCCCGCCGTGTCCCAGAGCCGCGCCCGGGCCAGCCCGACCCCGTGGGGCTCGCCGGTCACCGCCGCGTCGAGGCACGTCCAGTCCCCGATCGGCGGCCGGTGGAGGGCGATCGTCAGGTCGCCGTTCACGAAGGTCGCCCGGGCCGGGTCGAGGACGACGGCCACGCCGCTCGCCGAGTCGGCGGCGACGACGAGGCACTCGAGCGGGCTGGGGGTCTCGCCCGCCACGAGCGGCACCCGCGGGCGGAGCCAGGCCGCGGCCGGGCCCAGCCCCCACGGTCCCCGCGCGAGCCGCCACTCCATCGCGCGGTGATAGCCCGCGTCCCCCGACATGAGCGGGATCTCGAACGGCGCGCTCTCCGGAGGCGGCGGGGGGGGCTCCGGGGTCTCCGGGGCCACCGCGATGCTCTCGGGCGCCAGGCGGACGCCGAGGCACGTCGCCTCGATCAGCACGGCGCCGTCCTCGGCGAGCACGCGGCCGGCGAGACGCTGGACCTTGCCGCCGGCGCGGACGACGCGGGTCGCGACCGTCAGCGGCGCCACCGGAACCGGCCGCAGGAAATCGAACGTCAGGCGCGCGACGAGCGCCGCGGGCCCGACCTCGCGCGCGAACGCCCGGGCCAGCAACGCCGCCGGCGGGCCGCCGTGCTGGTGGCGGGCGCTCCAGGGCCCACGCGTGGAGGCGGACGGCACGAACCGGTCGCCGTCGGCGACGAAGAAGGGCGGGGGCGCGGTCACCGGCCGGCGGTCCCCGGAGAGGTGCGCGAGCCCGCCGCCCGGCGGCGCGCTGTTCGGGGATTGCGAGCGCATCCCATGATTGGGCAGATTTTCACGCCGGTGTCAAATTCGTGGTCATGGGAGGATTGCCGTGATCGCGATGCTGCGGACGTTCGCTCTCCTGGTCCTCCTCCTCTCGCTCGGGGCCGGGCTCGCGCAGGCGGCCCCCAGGGCCCAGCTCAACCGGGGCTCCCAGGTGAACGCCGGCACGTGCGACCAGTCCGGATCTCCAGTCGTGAACGTCGTGCAGAAGGTCAAGAACGACGTCGATTCCGGGTTCGGCGGGTACTGGGCGACCGACGAGTACAGCCGCACGATCAAGCTGTGGCCCCGGCCGGCACCTTCGGCGCGGTCGTCGAGCATCACGGCAAGGTCCAGGCGCTTCCGGGCCAGCCGACGCCCGCGAACGCCGGGGTGCTCGACGGCGACCCGGTGCAACCCGCACGGCTCCCCGGCGTCAGCCGGAACGAGCCGCCCGGCCGGCGCGCGATCCGGGCTCGTGGCGCGGCTCGAGCCGGTTGGCGTGCCGGTGCACGAGCCGCCACTCCCCCGCCTCCAGCCGGAAGACGTGCGTCACCCGGTTCGCCCACTCGATCGGCGCGTCCGCCCCGGCGACGCGCGCCCGGATCCGCTCGACGTGCGTCGTCACGACCAGGCCCGGGGCGGCCACCGTCGTGAGATCCTCGTAGGTGACCGGGCCTCCGCCCTGGAACTGCCGGGCCGCCCAGTCCCACCGCCGGCTGACCGCGCCCCAGCCGCGCTCGTAGCCGCCCCAGCCGAAGAACGCGGTGACGTCGTCCTCGTGGGAGTAGAGCGCCTTGATCGCGCTCGGATCGCCGGTCACCAGGGTGGTCATCGCGGCCCGGAGCCGCTCGAGCGCCGCGTCCCAGCCGGGAGGCGAACCGTCTCCCGCCATGGATCCTGCCCCTACCGGCCGCCGCCGCCGCCGGCCGGCGGGGTGACGGCGTAGACCCGGACGGGCTGGCTCCGGCCCTTGAACTGCGCCGGGTCCTGCGGCTCCGTCGCGATGTCCGCTGGGAGCCCGCCGCGGGTGCGCTCGTCGATCAGGATCGGCCGGCCGACCACCTTGGTGTGGGCCTCCAGGTGGGCGGCGAGGTTGACGGTGTCCCCGACGCAGGTGTAGGTCACCCGCCGCTCGGTGCCGGTGAGCCCCGCGATCACCGGCCCGGAGGCGATCCCGATCCCGATGCGGATCTCGACGCCGCCCCGCAGCGCCTGCTCCTGGTCGAACCCGTCCACCAGCTCCAGCATCTCCAGCGCCGCCCGCACGGCCGCCTCCCGGTGATCCGGCCGGGGCAGCGGGGCCCCGAAGATCGCCATCAGGCCGTCGCCCAGCATCTGGTTCACGATGCCGCCGTGGCCGCCGATCGCGTCGAACATCAGGGTGTAGTAGCTGTTGAGCAGCTCGATCGTGTCGGCCGGCGACAGCGTCTCGGCGATCCGCGTGAACGACCGGATGTCGGAGAACATCACGCTCGCCTCGACGTGCTTGCCGCCGGTCGCGACGCCCGCCGTCAAGAGCTCCTCCGCCACCTCGGCGGTGGCGAACTTGCGGAAGAGCTCCCGCTGCTGGTCCCGGAGCCGCTTCTTCTCCAGGCTCGCGCCGATGCGGGCGCGGAGCAGGACGGGGTTGACGGGCTTGAAGAGGTAGTCCTCGGCGCCCATCTCGATGCACCGCGCGACGCTGTCGACCTCCTCCACGGAGGACATCATGACGACCGGCAGGTCGCGGAGCCGCGGGTCGGCCGCGAGGGCCTCGAGCACCTGGTAGCCGTCCAGCTCGGGCATCTCGATGTCGAGCAGGAGCAGGTCCACCGGCCGCTGCCGCAGGACCGCCAGCGCCTCGCGCCCGTTCTCGGCGAACGTGACCGCGTGGCCCAGCTGCTCGAGCGCGCGCCCGAGGAGCAGCCGGTTGACCCGGTTGTCGTCGACGACCAGCAGCGTCCCCGGCTGCGGGCTACGCGGAGAGGCCACGCCGGACCTCCCGGAGCACGACGGCCGCCGCCTCGTGGGCGCGCGTGAGCGGCTCGAGCCGCTCCGCGGCGCCGGCGAGAGTCCCCGAGCGCGCCAGCGCCTCGAGCTCGCGGGCCAGCGCCCCGAGCCGCGTGGCCCCGAGCGTCTCCGCGTTCGACTTGAGCGAGTGCGCCGCCCGCCGGAACGCGTCGACGTCCCCGCGGGCCAGCGCGCCGGCGAGCGCGGCCACGAGCGCGCGGCCGTCCTCGAGGAACGTGTCGATCAGCTCGGCCGCGAACGCGGCGCCCATGGTCGCCACCACGCGCTCGACCGCCGCGCCGTCGATCCCCGGGGGGCCGCCGGCCGGGGCCGCGGCGACCGGGGCCGTCCGAGGCGCGTCCTCGGCGGTGGCCGCCGGGGAGGACCCGGGATCGGGTCCCCCGGCGCGCTCGACCGCGGCGAGCTCCGGCGCCGCGGCCGCGGCGGCCTGCCCGGCCCGGGCAGCGCGCACCGGCTCGCCGGGGCCCCAGCGGCAGCGCTCGAGGGCGGCGATCAGCTCCTCCACCCGGATCGGCTTCGAGACGTAGTCGTCCATCCCGGCCGCGACGCAGCGCTCCCGGTCGCCCTGCATGGCGTTGGCCGTCATCGCGACGATCCGCGGCCGGCGCGCGCCCGGCCAGCGCCGGTTGATCTCGCGCGACGCCTCGAACCCGTCCAGCTCCGGCATCTGCACGTCCATGAGGACGACGTCGTACGTCTGGCGCGCGATGGCGTCGATCGCCTCGAGCCCGTTGGCCGCCAGGTCGGCGCGGTAGCCCAGCTGGCCCAGCAGGCGCAGCGCCACCTTCTGGTTCACCACGTTGTCCTCGGCGAGCAGGATCCGGAGCGGGTGGCGCCGGCCCATGCCCGGGTCCAGCTCGTGCCGGCTCGCCCCCGGCTCGGCGACGCGCGCCCGCTCGGCCAGGATCGCGATCAGCGTGTCGAAGAGCTGGGACGGCTTGATCGGCTTGTGCAGGTAGGCGGCGAACCCCTGGCTCTCGGCCCGGGCCTCGCGGCGACCGAGGGACGTGAACAGGACCAGCGGCACCGTCCCGGCCCCCTGCTCGCGGATCGCACGCGCCAGGGTCACGCCGTCCATCTCCGGCATGTGCATGTCGAGGATGCCGAGGTCGAACGCCTCGCCGCGCCGGATCCATTCCAGGGCCTCGGCCGGCGACGCGGTCGCCCGGGTCGCCATCCCCCACGTGTCCAGGTGCGAGGCGAGGATCCGGCGGTTGGTCGCGTTGTCGTCGACCACGAGCACGCGCTTGCCGCGGAGGGTCGGCTCGACGCCGCTCAGGTCACGGCGCGTCGGCAGGGGCGCCTCGGCGGCCCGGACCGTCACCCGGAACTCCGTCCCGACGCCGATCTCGCTGGTGACCTCGATCCGGCCGCCCATCAGCTCGGTGAGGCGGCGGCTGATCGCGAGCCCGAGGCCGGTCCCCCCGTAGCGCCGCGTCGTCGACGCGTCCACCTGGCTGAAGGACTGGAACAGCCGGTCGAGCCGGTCGGGCGGGATGCCGATGCCGGTGTCCCGCACCGAGAACGCCAGCTCGTGGGTCGCCGCCGGCGCGGCGAGCCGGCGTGCGCTCACCGTCAGCACGACCTCGCCGCGCTCGGTGAACTTGACCGCGTTCGAGAGCAGGTTCAGGAGGATCTGGCGAAGCCGCGTCACGTCGCCGACGATCGCGGCGGGCGTGCCGTCGGCGATCAGGTACGCGAGGTCGAGCCCCTTCTCGGCCGCCCGGGCGGCGATCAGGTCCAGCGCCCCCTCGACGCACTCCCGGAGGTCGAAGGGCTGCGCCTCGAGCTCGAGCTTGCCGGCCTCGATCTTGGAGAAGTCGAGGATGTCGTTGATCACCGTGAGCAGGGCGTCCCCGCTCTGCCGGACGATCTCCGCGTACTCGCGCTGGGTCTCGGTGAGCTCGGTGTTCAGCAGGAGCCCCGTCATCCCGATGACCGCGTTCATGGGCGTGCGGATCTCGTGGCTCATGGTCGCCAGGAAGGCGCTCTTGGCCTCGTTGGCGGTCTCGGCGTCCCGGCGCGCCCGGAGGAGCTCGGTGATGTCGTGGTAGATCCCGATCATGCCGACTCGCTGCCCCTCGACGACCACCGGCATCGACGAGATCTCCACGTCGACGAGCGTCCCGTCCTTGCGGGCACGGCGCGAGATCGCGCGGACCCCCCCGCCCTCGAGCGTCTGCCGGATGTTCGCGCGGATCTCGTCCCGGATCTCGGGGGTCGAGATGAGCTCGTCCATCGGGCGGCCGACGGCCTCGGCCGCCGCGTACCCGAACAGGCGCTCGGCGCCGGGGTTCCAGCTCACGACCGTGCCGGCGAGGTCCATGGTCGCGATCGCGACCGGGCTGGTCTCGACCAGCGCGTCCGAGTACTGCTTCTGCCGCTGGACCTCCCGGAAGAGCCGGGCGTTGTGGATCGCCAGCACCGACTGGGCGGCGAACGTGCGGAGCATCGCCACCACGTCGGGCGCGAACGCGCCGCCCTCCCGGCGGATGATCACGAGGCCGCCGAGCAGCCGGCCTTCCCGGACCAGCGGCACCGCCAGGAGCGAGCGCATGCCCTGCTGGACGAGCAGCCCCCGCGCCTGCGGCGCGACCAGCTGGTGCTCGTCCTCGATGTCGGCGATCTCCACGGGCGCGCCCGTCACCCCCGCCTTCCCGACCGCGCCCTCGCCGAGCCGGATCGGCGCGGCCCGCACCGCCGCCAGGTGCTCGGCGGTGATCCGGTGCGTCGCCCGCACGTGGAAGACCTGCGCGGTCTCGTCGAACTCGTAGACCAGGCCGCTGTGGCTCTCGGACAGCTGGACCGCGCGGCTCACGATCGTGGCCAGCACCGTCTCCAGGTCGAGCGTCGAGCCGACCGCCTGGCTCACCTCGCCGAGCGCCCGGAGCTCCTCGACCGACCGCGTCAGGTCTCGCGTCCGGGCCTCCAGTTCCTGGAACAGGCGGACGTTCTCGATGGCGATGGCGCCCTGGTCGGCGAACGTCGTGACCAGCTCGATCTGCTTCTCGGTGAACGGCCGGACCTCGGTCCGCCACACCGAGAACACCCCCACCGCCCGGCCCTCCCGCAGCATCGGGATGCCGAGGATGGTCCGGTACGCGCCCAGGCCGGCGCCCGCGTAGGTGTACTCGGGATCGGCCTGCACGTCGTGGATGTGGACCGCGCGACTCTCGAGCAGCGCCCGCCCGACCGCCGTGCCGCGCCCCGGACGGAGCGGATTCCGCTCCACGTACGCGCGCAGCTCGGGGGAGATGCCGTAGGCGGCGGCCAGCCGCTGGAGGTCCCCGTCGAAGCGGTAGATCACGCCGCCGTCGGCGCTCCCGAGCCGCGCCGCGTGCTCGATCAGGGTCTCCAGCACCGGCTGGAGGTCGAACGTCGACCGGCTGATGATCTTCAGGACCTCGCTGGTCGCCGTCTGCTGCTCGAGCGCCTCCGTCAGGTCCCGGTTGCGGGCCGCGAGCTCCGTGAACAGCCGCACGTTCTCGATCGCGATCACCGCCTGGTCGGCGAACGTCCGGAGGAGCCCGACCTGGGTGTCGCTGAAGAGCCCGGCCCGGTGGCGCGCGACGAAGATCACCCCGACGACCTGGCCCTCGCGGACCATCGGCACGCCGAGACAGCCGCGGTACCGGGCGATGCGCGCCGCGTCCTTCGTCTCGTAGCGCGCGTCGGCGAGGACGTCCTCGACGTGCACCACCGCGCGCTCCCGGAACGTCCGGGCGCTGACCGTCTCCGCCTCCGGCGTCATGGGGAACGCGCGCCGGATCGCCTCCACGCCCGCGTCGGCGAGGCCGTGGATTTCCTCGAGCTGGAGGAGCGCCCCGTCGAACCGCGAGATCACGCTGATGTCGGCGTCGCAGAGCCGCCGGGCGTGCTCGGCGATCGTCCGGAACACGGGCTGGACGGCCGTCGGCGACTGGCTGATCACCTGCAGGATCTGGCTGGTGGCGGTCTGCTGGTCGAGCGTCTCGGTGAGGTCGCGGTTCCGCGCCTCCAGCTCGGTGAACAGCCGCACGTTCTCGATCGCGATCACCGCCTGCTCGGCGAACGTCTTCAGGAGCTCCACCTGCGGCTCGCTGAACAGCCCGGCCCGCGCCCGCCCGACGAAGATCACCCCGACCACGCGGCCCTCGCGAAGCATCGGCACCGAGAGGCCTCCACGCCACCCCACGGCCGCCGCGGTATCCTTCAGCTCGTACCACGCGTCGTGCAGCAAGTCGGGCTCGTGGACGATCGCGCGGGTCCGGAACGCGCGTGCCGTCATCGCCCCGGCATCCGTCCGCATCGGGAACACCGCCCGCACGGCCTCCACGCCCTGCGGGGTCACGCCGTGGACGGCGGCGAGCTGCAGCAGGGCCCCGTCGAACCGCGAGACGACGCTGATGTCCGCCTCGCACAGCCGGACCGCGTGCTTGGCGACCAGGTCGAAGACCGGCTGGACGTCGGTCGGCGAGCTCGAGATGACCCGCAGGATCTCGCCGGTCGCGGTCTGCTGCTCCAGCGACTCCGTCAGGTCGCGGTTCTTCGTCTCGAGCTCCGTGAACAGCCGGACGTTCTCGATCGCGATCACCGCCTGGTCGGCGAACGTCCGGAGCAGCGCGAGCTGCCGCTCGGAGAACGGCCCGGGCTCCAGCCGCGCGACGTTGATCGTCCCGATCGCGGCGCCCTCGCGCATCATCGGCACCGCCACCACGCTGCCGTAGGTGGCGATCCGGGCGACCGCGCCGAACTCGTACTCGGCATCGGCGTTCACGTCCGGAATGTGGGCGATGGCCCCGCTGAGGACCGCCCGACCCGCGGCACTCCCCCGGTCCGGAGGCCGCGGGAAGGCGCGGGCCAGCGCCGCCTGGCCCTCGGGCGTCAGGCCGTGGTGGGCGACGAAGTGGAGCCGCTTCCCGTCGAACCGGAACACGTGACAGAACTGCGCCTCGCAGAGGCGGGCCGCGCTGCGGGCGATCGTGTCGAAGACCGGCTGGACGTCGGTCGGCGAGCTGGCGATGACCCGCAGGATCTCCCCGGTCGCCGTCTGCTGCTCGAGCGCCTCGGTCAGCTCGCGGTTGCGGCCCTGGAGCTCCGTGAACAGCCGCACGTTCTCGATCGCGATCACCGCCTGGTCGGCGAACGTCTGGAGGAGCGCGACCTGCCGGTCGCTGAACGGCCGCCGCTCCATGCGCGTGACGTTGATCGCGCCGATCGGCTTGCCGTCGCGCAGCATGGGGACCGAGATGACGGTCCGGACCCCCGCCTCCACGATCGCCGTCGCCGTGTACTCGGGGTCCTCGGCGAGGTCCGGCACGTGCACGACCGCGCGGGTCAGGATCGCCCGGCCCGCCACGCTCCCCGGTCCGGGCGGCCCCGGCAAGACGTGTCGCACCGCGGCGAGCGCCTCCCGAGTCCACCGGTGGTGCGCGACCAGGTGAATCAGGCCGTCCTCGAACCGGAACACGCCGCCGTTCGTCGCGTCACAGAGCGCGGTGGCGCTCCGGGCGATCGCGTCGAAGACCGGCTGGACGTCGGTGGGTGATTGGCTGATGACCCGCAGGATCTCGCCGGTCGCCGTCTGCTGCTCCAGCGACTCGCTCAGGTCACGGTTGCGGCCCTGGAGCTCGGTGAACAGCCGGACGTTCTCGATCGCGATCACCGCCTGGTCGGCGAACAGTCGCAGCAGCTCGAGCTGCTTGTCGGAGAACGGCGCGACCTCCATCCGGAACAGCGCGATGGCGCCGAGCGGCGTCCCCTCGCGGAGCAACGGCGCCGCGACCATGGTGCGATGCCCGAATCGCCGCTGCAGGTCGCCGCCCTCCGGGAACTCGTCGGACTCGGCGGCCAGGTCGTGGACGTGCACGACCCGCCGCTCCACGACGGCCCGCCCCGTCACCGTCCCGCGCGTGGCCGGCACCTCGAGGGCGTGCAGCGCGCCCAGCGCCCGCACGAGCACGTCGCGGAACTGGCCCACGGCCGCGGCGCCGCGCAGGATCGCGCCCTCCAGTCGCAGGATGACGACGTCCGAGGCGCTGCAGAACCGGGCGGCGGCCCGCGCGACCGTCTCCAGCACAGGCTGGAGCTCGGTCGGGGACCCGGAGATCGCCCGCAGGATCTCGGCGGTGGCCGTCTGCTGCTCGAGCGCCTCGGTCAGCTCGCGGTTGCGGCCCTGGAGCTCCGTGAACAGCCGCACGTTCTCGATCGCGATCACCGCCTGGTCGGCGAACGTCCGGAGCAGCGCGACCTGGCGCGGCGAGAACGGCTCCACGCGGGTGCGGCGGATCAGGATCGCCCCGATCGCGACCCCCTCCCGCAGCAGCGGCGCGGCGAGCGTGGTGCGGTGGCCGTACTGCTCCGCGTAGGCGGCGCCCTCGGGGAAGTCGGCGGCGGCGGCGGCGAGATCGGGCACGTGCACGACGTCGCGCTCGACCACGGCGCGGCCGGTGACCCAGTCGCGGCTGATCGTGCGCCCCTCGCCCATCTCGAACAGCGGCGCGGGGCCGTGCTTGGCCGCCAGGCGCAGGGTCGGGCCCTCGACCTGGAAGACCTCCGCGTCCGAGGCGTCGCAGAGCCGCGCCGCGTTCCGCACGACCGCCTGGAGGACCGGCGCCAGGTCGGTCGGCGCACGCGAGATCACGCCCAGGATCTCGGCGGTGGCGGTCTGCTGCTCCAGCGCCTCGGCGAGCGCGGCGTTCCGGGCGAGCCGCTCGGTGTGGAGCCGGACGTTCTCGACGGCGATCACGGCCTGCTGGGCGAAGGCCGTCATGAGGGCGATCTGCGCCGGCGTGAAGGGCCGGACGCGGCGGCGCCAGAGCGACAGCGAGCCGATCGGCTCCCCCTCGCGGAGCATGGGGACCGCCAGCACCGTCCGGAAGCCGAGCGTCTTCTGGACGGAGGCCAGGCCGTACTCCGGATCGTCGCGCACGTCGCGGATGTGGACCACCCGGCGCTCGACGATCGCCCGCCCGGAGGCGCTCTCCCGCGCGGCCGGCCGGGGGTAGTGCTGGCGGGCGGCGCCGAGCTCGTCGGCGCTCATCCCGTGGTGCGCGGCCAGGCTCATCAGCTGTCCGTCGAACCGGAACGCCGTCGCGAACGCCGCCCCGCAGAGCCGGGTCGCCCGGCGGACGATCGCGTCGAAGACGGGCTGGACGTCGGTCGGCGAGCTCGCGATGACACGCAGGATCTCCGCCATCGCCGCCTGCTGGGCGCGCGCCTCGGCCAGGCGGCGCTCGAGCTGCCGGCGGGCGACCCCGGGCTCCGGGACCGCACGCCCGCCGGCCGGGCGCGCGGAAGCCCGCGGCTTCCTCGGACCCCTCGCGTCCTGGCCCATCGGCGTCTCCTTGCCGTTCAGCGGTCCGGCCCCCTCCGGCGCGGCGGCGGGCGCTCGAGCGGGCTGGGCGCCCGCGGCGCCGAGGGTCCCGACGGCGACGCGCCGACGGGCGGGGCACCCGCGAGCCGGCGGGCCCGGGTCAGCGGCGCTCGCCCTCGACGGCGGCGCGGAGCGGGAGAATCGGGCCGCTCCGCATCCCCGCCGTCCCCGTTCAGCGCCGCGCCGCGTCCAGCGCCGCCTTCACGCGGTCGGCGCGGAAGGGGACCTGCCGGAGCCGCACCCCGGTCGCGTCGAAGACGGCGTTCCCGAGCGCGGCCGGCACCGGCGCCGAGGCGGCCTCCCCCACCCCGAGCGGCGGCTCGTCCAGGCGCTGGATCAGCTCGAAGTCGATGGGCGGCACCTCGGGGAACCGCAGGATCGGGTAGGAGGCCCAGTCGACGCTCGTCACCCGCGCCCGGTCGAACTGGACCTCCTCGTGGAGCGTCCGCGACAGGGTCTGCAGGATGTTGCCCTCGAGCTGCGCCTGCACGGCGTCCGGGTTGATCATGAGCCCGCAGTCGTGGGCGCACACGACCCGGGTCACCCGGATCACGCCGGTCGCGCGCTCGACCGCGACCTCCATCCCGACCGCGACGTGGTTCTCCGTGCCCTTGTAGTGGACGTAGGCGAGCCCGCGCCCGGTGAGGGTCGCCGCCCCGGGGTCGGCCGGCCGCGGCGACGGCCGGGGCTGCCACCCCAGGCGGGCCGCGGCGCGCCGGAGCACCTCCAGCCCCCGCGGGTTCCGCAGGTGACGGAGGCGGAACTCGAGCGGGTCGACCCGGGCGGCCGCGCAGATCTCGTCCATGAACGACTCCAGCGCGTACGTGTTGCCGACCTTCCCCGGCGCGCGGATGGGCGAGGGGCGGAACGGGGTGTCGGCGACCCAGTGGACGACGGCCCGGAGGTTCGCGATGCCGTACGGCGGCTCCAGGTTCTGCTGGATCTGGCCGCTGCTCCGCCCGAGCGGCTGCGGGATCCCGGCCTCGATCGGCGCGAGCAGCGGGTTCGTCGGGAGCCCCTGGGTCGCCGCGGGGAGCCAGGCCTCGGTCTCCCAGGCCAGCACCTCCCCGCGCTCGTCGATCGCGGCCCGGAGATCGAGCAGCTGCGGCGGGCCCTTCGGATCCCAGCCGTGCTCGTCGGCACGGCTCCACTGCACGCGCACCGGCCGGCCCACCGCGCGCGACAGGAGCGCCGCGTCGCACGCCGCGTCCTCGTAGCCGTTCTGCCCGTAGGAGCCGGCCCCGTCCACGAAGATGACGCGGACCCGCTCGGGCGGGAGCCCGAGGATGCGGGCGAAGGCGGGCCGGAAGCGGTGCGTCGACTGCGAGGGGGTCCAGATCGTCGCCCGGTCCGGCCGCACGTCCGCGACCGCGCACGACGGCCCGATCGACCCGTGGGTCTGGACCGGCCACCAGTAGGTCGCCGCGAGCGCCCGGGTCCCGGGAGCGCCGGCGGTCAGCGGCGCGAGATCGCCGGTCCGCGCCAGCTCCTGGTCGCGCGCGACCGGACCCCGGCGGACGCTGTCCGCGAGGGTCGCGAAGTCCGGCAGCCCCGTCCCGCCCGTCCACTGCGCGCGCAGCTGCCCGGCGGCGCGGATCGCGTCCCACTCGCGCTCGGCGACCACCCCCAGGAAGCTTCCCAGCCGCACCACCCGCGCGGCCGGGATGGCCGCGATGGAGCCCTCGTCCACCGACACGAGCGTCGCCCCCGCGGCGGGCGGCCGGATCACCCGGGCGTGGAGCATGCCGGGCAGCCGGAGGTCCTGCACGTAGAGGTTCCGGCCGGTCACCTTCGCGGGCACGTCCGGGCGGGGAACGGACCGGCCGATCCACCGGAACGCGGCGGGGGACCGGAGCGGCGCCTTCGGGTCCACCTTGATGCCGAACCGCCGGTCGCCGATCAGGTCCCCGTAGGTGACCCCCGGCCCCCCGTCCCGCGGCCGCACGGTCCCGTCCGCGGTCTCGAGCTCGGCGACCGGCCGCCCGAGCCGCCGGGCGCCCAGCGCCAGCAGGGCGGCCCGCGCGGTGGCCGCGGCACGGCGGAGCTCCTGGCCGCCGCGGGAGATCCCCTGGCTGCCGGCCGTCGGCCCCTGGTCCGGGGTGAGCGCCGTGTCGCCCTCCACCATCGTCGTGATCCGGTCGATGGCGACGTCGAGGTCCTCGGCGAGCATCTGACGAAGCGCGGCGCGGCCGCCCGTGCCGATGTCGACCTTGCCGGTGAAGAGCGTGACGGTGCCGTCCGGGTGGATCGCGACGAACGCGTCCACCTCGTCGGGCGCGACCGTCTTCCCGAGGAAGCGGTCGGTCGGCCAGGCCGCCGGCGCAGCGCTCGCCGGCGCCCCCCCCTGGGCCGCCGCGCGCCGCCCCCGGCTGCCGACACCCAGCGCGACCACCAGCGCGCCGCCCGCGCAGAGGAACCCGCGGCGCGTCAGCCGCTCGAGGGCGGCCGGGGTGATTCGTCCCGCCGCGCCGGCGGGCGGGCGGCGATCACGGTCGCGGCGGGCCGCCATTCTCAGGCGCCCCCCGGCATGGCCGCGGCGGCGCGCAGCACGGCCCGGATCACCCGGAGGTGGCTCCCGCACCGGCAGAGATGGCCGGCCAGCGCCTCCCGGACCTGGGCCTCCGTCGGCCGCCGGGTCCGCTCGAGGAAGGCGCGCGCCGTCATGACGAGCCCCGCCGTGCAGTAGCCGCACTGCGCGGCCTGCTCGGCGATGAAGGCCGCCTGGACGGGATCCGGCCGATCGGGGGTCCCGAGCCCCTCGATCGTGGTGATGGGGCGCCCGGCCACCGCGCTGGCCGGCGTCACGCACGAGCGGGTCGCCTGCCCGTCGACCAGGACGGTGCAGGCCCCGCACTGCGCGAGGCCGCACCCGAAGTGGGTCCCGGTCAGGCCGAGGTCGTTCCGGAGGACGTAGAGCAGCGGCGTCGCGGGGTCGTCCAGGGCGACCGTGCGCGCCGTGCCGTTGACCGTGAGCGTGATGGGGGGCATCGGTCCTCCTGCTCGGTGCGCGCCGCCGCGCGCCCGGGCGACGCTCCTCGACCCTACGCGAGCGCCCGGGGAGCGTCAACCCGCGGTGTAGGATGGCCCCCGTGACGGCTCGACCGGCCTCCCGGGCGCCGCGCCGCCGCGGGCCTGGACGCGCGACCCTGGCCCTCGTCTACCTGGCGTTCCTGTGGCTCCTGGGCGAGGCCGCCGCGGCCGCGCTGGCGTGGCTGCCCGCGACGCGCGCGAGCCTCTTCTCGGACGGCGACGCCTTCGTCGCGCAGCTGCAGGGGGCGGAGCCCCGCTACCGCGAGTTCCTCGCCGGCCGCTACGACGGCGTCCTGGGCTGGGACAACCCGCGGGGCGGCACCGGCACGTTCCCGGCGTGCGGAGGAGGGACGGTCACCGCCACCTACCTGGACGACCGCTCGCGCTGGACGGGCGACGCCGGCGCCGGTCCCTCCATCCTCGCGGTGGGCGACTCCTACACGCGCGGCGACGGCGTCCCGGACGGCGCCAGCTACCCCGCGCAGCTCGCGCGCCTGCTGGGGCGCCCGGTCGTCAACCACGGGGTCGGCGGCTACGGGCCGGTCCAGGCGGTCCTGAAGTTCCAGCGCGTCGCGCGGCAGTATCCGGGAGCGCGGTCGGCCGTCCTCGGGATCGTGGACGACGACCTCTTCCGGATGCTCAACAGCTACCGGCCCGTGTACTTCCCGAACACCGCGGGGATGTTCGCCTTCCAGCCGTACATGCGCGGCGCGGTGCGGCAGCCGAACCCGAACGGCCCCGAGCCGGCCGCGTACCCCGAGCTCCTGGCCCGGGTCCGCCGGGCGTTCCGGGAGGACTACTGGGCGCTGGCCGCCCCCCGGTTCCCCTACTCGTGGGCGCTGCTCGATTCGCTGGCGCGGCCCGGGACCCGGCTCCGCCTGCTCGCCCTCGTCGACTTCGCCCGCGTCCTGGGGGCGCCGGAGATCCGGACCGCCCTCGGCGCCGTGCTCGAGGAGTTCGTCGCCTCGGCCGAGGACGCGGGGATCGCCCCGGTGATCCTCTTCATTCCGCACGCCCCCGCCTACCGCGGCGTCTTCGACGCGCTGGTCGTCGAGCTCGGACGGCGGTTCGGGCTCCGCGCGGTCGTGGCGGCGGTGCACGACGCGCGGTACGGGTGGGACCGCTACCTCCTGCACCCCCACTGCCATCCGACGCCGTACGGCTACGGGATGATCGCCGAGGAGGCCGCGCGGGCGATCCGCGACGCGGAGGCCCGGGGCGGCGCGGGCCCGCGGTCGCCGCCACGGGCGCCTACCCCTTGAGCCCGCTCACCCGGACGCCCTCCACGATCCGCCGGTTCGCCACCAGGAACACCAGGAGGAGCGGCAGCGCGGACAAGGTCGCCCCGGCCATGATCGGCCCGTACGACTCCGAGCTGTAGGCGCCGCGGAGCAGCGCCAGGGCGACCGGCAGCGGGAACATCTCCGGCTTGTTCACCGCGATCAGCGGCCACAGGAAATCGTTCCAGGCCGACCGGAACGCGAAGATGGCGAGCGCGCCCAGGACCGGCTGGGAGAGCGGCAGGAGGATGCGCGCGAAGATCTGCCACGACCCCGCGCCGTCGATCCGGGCGGCGTCCTCCAGCTCGGCGGGAATGGTCAGGAAGAACTGGCGCAGCAGGAACACGCCGAGCGCGAAGCTCGTCGCCGCCTCGGGGACGATGAGGCCCTGGTAGGTGGAGAGCCAGCCGAGCCGCTGCGTCAGCACGTACTGCGGGACCAGCACCACGGCGTTCGGGATCATGAGGCTCCCGACCAGCGTCCCGAACACGAGCTGGCGGCCGGGGAACCGCATGCGGGCCAGCGGATACGCGGCCATCGCGCTGGCGACCACGACCAGGGCGACGGTGCCCGCCGAGACCACGGCGCTGTTCAGGAACGCCCGCCCGATCCGCGCGGTCCGGGAGGTCGAGATCAGCACCTCGCGGTAGTGCGCGACCGTCGCCGGCCACGGGATCCACTCGGGCGGCAGGCGCACGATCCGCTCGGTCGGCTTCAGCGAGGTGACCACCATCCACACCGCCGGCAGCAGCCAGAGCCCGGCGAGGGCCACCAGGGCCGCGGCGAGGACCGCCCGCCGCCAGCGGCGCCCGGGCCGGCCGACGAGCCGGGATCGACGGGCGAAGGGCCCCATCAGTACTCGGTGTGCCCGCGGAGCACCCGGAACTGGAGCAGCGAGAAGCCGAGGATCAGCGCGAACAGCACCCACGCCATCGCCGTGGCGGCCCCGAAGTGGAAGAAGTTCTGGAAGGCGGTCTCGTAGAGGTGCTGGACGACCGTCCGCGTCGCGTCGCCCGGTCCGCCGTTCGTGAGGATGAACACCTGGCCGAAGATCTGGAACGAGCCGATGACGTGCGTCACCAGGACGAACAGCAGGACCGGCCGCAGGAGGGGCAGCGTGATGGAGCGGAACCGCCGCCCGCCGCCCGCGCCGTCGAGCGCCGCCGCCTCGTAGAGCTCGCGCGGGATGTCCTGGAGGCCGGCGAGGTAGATCACCAGGTAGTAGCCGGTCACCCACCACACCGTGGTCAGGATGATCGCCCACATCGCGGTCGCGGGATCGGCGAGCCACGACCGGACGGGGATCCCCAGCGTGCGGAGCGCGTAGTTGAAGGGGCCCACCACCGGGTCGAGCAGCCACAGCCAGGTGAGGCCGACGGTGACCACCGAGAGCGTGAACGGGAAGAAGAAGGCGCTCCGCAGGACGGTCCGGAGCGGGATGCCGCGGTCGAGCAGCACCGCCAGCGCCAGCGGGAGCGCCAGGACGGGAACCGTGCTGGCGGCCGCGTAGTAGCCGGTGTTCAGCAGGCTCGTGTGGAACCGGGTGTCGTCCAGGAGGCGCCGGTAGTTGGCGAGGCCGACGAAGGCGTAGCCGGCCCGGCCGAGGCGGGCGTTCGTGAACGACAGCCGGAGCCCGTCGAGGAGCGGATAGAGGCGGAACCCGACGAACAGGGCCAGGCCGGGGGCCAGGAAGAGCCACGGCGTGAGCGGCCCCTCGCGGAGCCGCCCCCGACCGGCCGCCCTCCGGCGCGCCCGCCCGGCGCTCATCGCCCCGCCGGCCCGGACGGCGTCTCCGTCCGCCCGCGGCCCCGCGCCGGGCCCACGGCGCCCGCTACGCGGGCAGCGCGTCGATCTGGCGGGCCAGGTCCTCCATGGCGGCGCGGGCCGGGCGCTGGCCGATGTAGACGGTCTCGATGACCGGACGGGTGAGGTTCTCGGCCGCGACCCACTTCGGCGTCGGCTGTCCACCCTGCCAGTTCGGCGCCTGGGCCAGGAGGGTGCGCAGCACGGGATCGCCGGTGATGCGGGGATCGGTGTGCGCCTTCCGGCTGGCCGAGACCTGCCCGGCCCGGAGCGTCCACTCCGCCACGTGGTCGGTGATCCACCGGAGGTACGTCCAGGCCGCCTCGCGCTTGCCCGCGTCGACCGCCTTCGGGCGCGGGAACGTGAACTGGTGCGGCATCGTCCAGACCACCGGCTGCTTCAGGAGGCGGGGGACCGGGGCGACGGTGAAGTCCACCTTCGCCTCCCGCAGCCCCGTGAAGTTCCACGACCCGGCCAGCCACATGCCGAGCCGGCCGGCGATGAACGCGTCCCGGCAGCTCGCGTTGGCGGGCGGCGCGACCTTGTGGACGGCGTGGAACGCCCCCCAGTACTCGGCGGCCTCGATCGCCGCCGGCTCGGCGACCGCGGCGCGCTTGAGGTCCGCCGTGTAGACGTTGGCGCCGTTCTGCCACAGCAGGTGCTGGAACCCCCAGGTGTACTTCCCGGGATTGACGGTGCCGATCCCGAACCCGAAGACGTCGCCCTTCGTGACCTGCTTGGCCATCGCGACCATCTCGGCGCCGCTCCCCGGGACCTTCGGCTTGCCGTCCGGGCCGACGAGCCCGGCGTCGCGCATGACCTTCACGTTCAGGTAGAGGATGTGCTGCGGCACGTCGAGCGGCACCGCGTAGCGTTTCCCCTGGAAGACGCCGCCCTGCCAGGTCGACGGCAGGTAGTCCTCCCCCCGGAAGCGCTTGCCGGCCAGGACCGCGTCGTCGATCGGCTCGAGGATCCCGTCGCTCGCGAAGTGCGGGACCTCCACGGTGTGGATCAGCGCCAGGTCCGGGCCCTCGCCGGCCGGCACCGAGACCTGGAGCTTCGCGTAGAGGTCGGCCCACTGGATGCGCTGCTGCTCGACATGGATGCCGGTCTCGCCCGTGAACCGGTCGATCAGCTCGTCCATCACCTTGCCGTCGGCGCCGGTGAGGCCGTTCCAGAAGGCGATGGTCGGCTTCGCCTGGGCGCGGGCGGGGCGGGCGAGCGCGGGGAGCACGGCGGTCGCGCCCAGTGCGCGGCCGAGGAAGCGGCGACGGCTCAGCGTGGCGGGATCCGGGCTCATGGGCTCCTCCTCGCGCGCGGCGCGCGCCTGGCTCGGATCGGGCGATCCGCGCGGACGTGGGTCCGCGAGGGCGACTATAGGCAGTCCCCGGCGACGCGTCAACGCCGGCCCCGTCGGGTCGCCGCGCGGCCCGGCGCCGGCCCGCCCCCGTCGCGGGTCCGCCGCGGCGCACCCGGGTTCGGGGCGCGGTGACCCGGGCGGGTCCTACGTGTGGTCGGGCTCCGTCGAGCGGAGGGGCGTGCCCTCGGCCCGCCCCCAGCGCCAGCCGGCGATCTCCGGCATGTCCTCGCCGTGGCGGGCGATGTACGCGTGGTGCTCCGTCAGCGCGTCCCGCATCGCCTGCTTGGCGTAGGCGGCCCGGGCGCCCAGCCTCGGCACGCGATCGATCACGTCACTCACCAGGTGGAAGCGGTCCAGGTCGTTCCGCACGCACATGTCGAACGGCGTGGTGGTCGTCCCCTCCTCCTTGTAGCCGCGGACGTGCAGGTTGTCGTGGCCGGTCCGGCGGTAGGTCAGCCGGTGGATGAGCCACGGATAGCCGTGGAAGGCGAAGATGATGGGCCGGTCGGTGGTGAAGAGGACGTCGAAGTCCCGGTCCGGGAGGCCGTGGGGATGCTCGTGGGGCGGCTGGAGCTTCATCAGGTCGACGACGTTGATCACCCGGACCCGCAGCTCCGGGAGGTGGCGGCGCAGCAGATCGACCGCGGCCAGCGTCTCCAGCGTGGGCACGTCCCCGCAGCAGGCCATGACCACGTCGGGCTCCCCGCCCCGGTCGCTGCTGGCCCACTCCCAGATCCCGAGGCCCGCCGTGCAGTGCCGGATCGCGTCGTCCATCTCGAGCCACTGCGGCGACGGCTGCTTGCCGGCCACCACCACGTTGACGTAGTTCCGGCTGCGCAGGCAGTGGTCGGTGACCGAGAGGAGGCAGTTCGCGTCGGGCGGAAGGTAGACCCGCACGACCCCGGCCTTCTTGTTCACGACGTGGTCGAGGAAGCCCGGGTCCTGGTGGCTGAACCCGTTGTGGTCCTGGCGCCAGACGTGGGAGGAGAGCAGGTAGTTGAGCGACGCGATGGGCCGGCGCCACGGCACCTCGTGGCAGACCTTCAGCCACTTCGCGTGCTGGTTGAACATCGCGTCGACGATGTGGATGAACGCCTCGTAGCACGAGAAGAACCCGTGGCGCCCGGTCAGCAGGTACCCCTCGAGCCAGCCCTCGCACTGGTGCTCGCTCAGCATCTCCATGACCCGCCCGTCCGGCGCCAGGTGGTCGTCGCCGGGCTCGAGGTCCGCCACCCAGGTCCGGTCGGTGACCTCGAGCACGTCCTGCCACCGGTTCGAGTTGTTCTCGTCCGGGCTGAACAGCCGGAAGTTCCGGGCCTCCCGGTTGAGCCGCATCACGTCGCGGAGGAAGGCGCCCATGACCCGGGTCGCCTCGGCGACGGAGCTTCCGGGGCTCGGCACCCTGACGGCGTAGTCGCGGAAGTCCGGGAGCCGCAGGTCCCCCCGGACGCCCCCGTTCGCGTGGGGATTCGCGCTCATCCGGCGCGGACCCCGGGGCGGCAGGTCGGCCAGCTCGGGCCGGAGCCGACCGTGCTCGTCGAAGAGCTCGTCGGGCCGGTAGCTCTTCAGCCAGGCCTCGAGCAGCCGCACGTGCGCGGGGTTGTCGTGCATCTCGGCCAGCGGCACCTGATGGGCGCGCCAGGAGCCCTCCGTCCGCCGGCCGTCCACCTCCTTCGGGCCGGTCCATCCCTTGGGGGTGCGGAGCACGATCATGGGCCAGCGGGGCCGGCCCGTGAACCCGCGCCGCCGCGCGTCGGCCTTCACGCGCTGGATCTCCTCGATCACGGCGTCCAGGGTGCCGGCCATCCGCTGGTGCATGGCCGCCGGCTCGTCCCCTTCCACGAAGTGCGGGGTGTACCCGTAGCCGCGGAAGAGCTGCTCCAGCTCCTCCCGGGAAATCCGGGCCAGCACGGTGGGGCTGGCGATCTTGTAGCCGTTCAGGTGGAGGATCGGCAGTACCACGCCGTCGGTCACCGGGTTCAGGAACTTGTTCGAGTGCCAGCTGGTGGCGAGGGGGCCGGTCTCCGCCTCGCCGTCACCGACCACGCAGGCCACGATCAGGTCGGGGTTGTCGAAGGCAGCGCCGTGGGCGTGCGAGAGCGCGTAGCCGAGCTCTCCGCCCTCGTGGATCGACCCCGGTGTCTCCGGGCCGGCGTGGCTCGGGATCCCGCCCGGGAACGAGAACCGGGTGAACAGGCGCTTCATCCCCGGCTCGTCCGGCGAGACCGCGGGATAGAGCTCGCTGTAGGTCCCCTCCAGGTACGCGTTCGCGACCAGGCCCGGCGCGCCGTGCCCCGGGCCGACGACGTACAGCATGTCCAGGTCGTGCTTCTTGATCACGCGGTTGAGGTGGACGTGGATGAAGTTGAGGCCGGGGGTCGTCCCCCAGTGGCCGAGCAGGCGCGGCTTGATGTCCGCCTCGGTCAGCGGCCGCCGGAGGAGCGGGTTGTCGTAGAGATAGATCTGGCCGACCGACAGGTAGTTCGCGGCCCGCCAGTACGCGTCCAGCAGTCCCTGTTCTTTCCCCGACAGCGGCTGCGTCAGCATCGTCGCCCTCCCGGTCCCCGGGCTCCGCCTCGTCGCGCCGGCTCCACCCGATCGGGCGCGCCGGCGCGGGTCCATCCGGTGCATGGCGCGTGCCCGGGGCGCGACGGCCAGGGCTCCGCGCCGCCGCGCGTCACGAGCCCCCGCCCGGGGCGGCGCCGGGCCGCCCCGGGGCGGCACCGCCCCGGGGCGTCAGGGGCTGCAGTCCCCCGACAAGCCGGCGAGGCGTGCACTCCCGGTCCGGCTGCCGGAGCCGACCCGGGCCGGTCGCCCGGACGATCGCCCGCTACCCGCCGGAGGTGCACCCTTCCGTCCAGGCACCCGACCCGGCCGGGACGGCATCGCGTCCCGCCGGGGGGCGGGCGCGGTGGTGCTCGGCGTCCTTCCTGCTCGCGCTCGGCCTGCGGCTCCGCGGCTGGCGTGCCGGGGGGCCGCGCGACCACGACCCGCCGGGCCGCGTGACCTGCTCGTAGGGCGGCGGCCCCGACGCCCGCTCACGATCGGGGACCGGAATCCCGGCTTTCCCCGGCAGCTCGCGGGCGCGCGCTTCCGAACCGCCGGGCGCCCTGCTGCCAGAGGGCGGTCCACCAGCGCGATCATGCCGGCCTGGCTGCGTCGTGGCGCGGCTCGGCGGCGCCGCGCGGGTCACCTGGTGGCGCGCCGGCGGCCCGGCGGGGAGCTGCGGCGGCGCTCGCGCCTCGCAGGGCGGAGCGGCACCCGCGGCGCGGCCGGGAGCGGCGTTGTGTCCCTCGCGGGGTTCGACTAGACTCCCGACTGCGATGGCACGCATCCGCATCGATCCGGCCCGCCGCCTCGGCGACGTCGACCGGCGGATCTTCGGCAACTTCGTCGAACACCTCGGCCGGTGCATCTACGGCGGGATCTACGACCCGGGCTCCCCGCTCAGCGACGAGCGCGGGTTCCGCCGCGACGTCCTGGAGGCGGCCCGGCGCCTGCGCATCCCGATCCTCCGCTGGCCCGGCGGCAACTTCGTGAGCGGCTATCACTGGCTCGACGGGGTCGGGCCATCCGAGGACCGGCCGCGCCGCGCCGAGCTCGCCTGGCACGCGGAGGAGTCCAACCAGTTCGGCACCAACGAGTTCATCGAGTACTGCCGGGCCCTCGGGACCGAGCCGTACATCTGCGTGAACATGGGCTCCGGCACGATGGACGAGGCGCAGGCCTGGGTCGAGTACTGCAACGGCACCGGGAACACCGGCTGGGCCAACCTGCGCCGGAAGCACGGGTACCCCGACCCGCATCGGGTCCGGTACTGGGGCCTCGGCAACGAGATGTACGGCAGCTGGCAGATCGGCAACCTGAGCGCGGAGGACTACGTCAAGAAGGCGCGCGCGTTCGCGCTGGTCATGAAGCGGACGGATCCCACGATCCAGCTGGTCGGCTGCGGCCACAACGGCTGGAGCGAGTGGGACCGCGTGGTGATCGACGGGCTCGCCCCGTTCATGGACTACTACAGCATCCACCTGTACACCGGCCACGCCGATCACTACGCGACCGTCTGCCAGTCGCACCAGGCCGAGCGGGCGACCCGGATCTGCGCCGCTCTGATCGAGCGCGCGCGGCATGCCCAGCGGATCCCGCATTCGATCGCGATCGCGTTCGACGAGTGGAACGTCTGGTACCGCACGCGCAGCCACGAGGACCGCGTCGGGGGCGTCGAGGAGCGCTACACGCTCACCGATGCGCTGGCGGTCGCCACGTACCTGAACGGGTTCATCCGCCACTGCCGGGTGGTGCGGATCGCGAACCTGGCCCAGCTGGTGAACGCGATCGCACCGATCTTCACGCGGCCGGACGGCCTCTTCCTCCAGACCATCTATCACCCGCTCCGGCTCTACGCCGAGCACACGCGCGCCGTCGCCCTCGACGTGCACGTCGAGTCGCCGCTCTACGAGCTCGCCGCCGACCAGGAGGAGCGGGGCTTCGGCCGGATCCACCACGTCGCGGACCTGGGCCCCTTCCCGCTCCTCGATGCGGTGGCGACGTGCGATGCGGCGGGGCAGGAGCTCACCCTCGCGGTCGTGAACCGCGACCGGGACCGGGCCCAGGCCGCGAGCATCGAGCTGGTGGACGCCGCCCTGGCCGGGCCGGTGGCGGTCTCGGAGGTCAACGGCCCGAGCGCGCACGCCCAGAACTCCTTCGAGCACCCCCGGTGCGTCGAGGCGCGCGAGCGCGAGATCCCGGCCGCGGGCCGCCGGCTGGACCACGAGTTCCCGGCGCACTCGGTGACCGTGCTCCGGGCGCGCCTGGCCCGCTGACCGGGCGCGCGCCCGGGCGGCCGCTCCGAATCCCGCCGCGATGCCGCCGCGCCTCCGCGTCCCGCTGCGCGCGGTCGCCGCCCTGTTCCTCGAGCGGCAGCACCTCCGGCGCCCGGGCGGCCGCCGCCTGACCCCGGGGCGGCTCCTGCGCCTCGCCGAGGACACGGGCGGCATCCAGCTCGACTCCATCAACGTGCTCGACCGCGCGCACTACCTGACCCTGTGGAGCCGCTTCGGGCCGTACGACCGGACCCGGGTCGACCGGCTGGTGTACCGGCGGCGCCTCCTCTTCGAGTACTGGGCCCACGCGGCCTGTCTCGTGCCCACGACCCAGCTCGCGTGGTGGCGACGCGCGATGCTCGACTACCGCCTCCGGCACACCGGCTGGTCGGGCTGGCTCCGCCGGAACCGCCGGGTCCTCGCCGCGACGGAGGACGCGATCCGCGCCAACGGGCCGCTCGGCAGCGGCGACTTCGAGTCGCGCCGGCCGGCGGGGGGCGGGGGGTGGTGGCGCTGGGCGCCGGTCCAGCACGCGCTCCACTACCTCTGGATGACCGGGGCGCTGGCCGTGCACTCGCGGCGACACTTCCAGAAGCGCTTCGACCTCGCCGACCGGGTGCTGCCCGACCTCCTCGGGATCGAGCCCGTGGACGCGGCCGCGTTCCGGCGCTGGCACGTCGAGCGGAGCCTCCACGCGATGGGGGCGGCGACCGACACCGACCTGGCGCGCTACCTCACGTTCCCGCGGTTCGGGCCGGGCGTCCGCCGCGCGGCCGTCGGGGACCTCCTCGCCCGCGGCGAGGTGACCGAGGTGGAGGTCGCCGGCAGCCGGGCGCGGTGGCTGGTCCTCACGCGCGATCTCCCGGCGCTCGCCCGGGCCGGACGGCGGCGGTCGGCGTCCCGCGGCACGACGTTCCTGTCGCCGTTCGACTCGCTCCTGTGGCACCGGGAGCGCGTCGCGCGGCTGTTCGGCTTCGCGTACCGGATCGAGGTCTACACGCCGGGGCCGCGCCGCGTGCACGGCTACTACACGCTGCCGATCCTCCACGACGGGCACCTGGTCGGACGGCTCGACGCGAAGGCGCACCGCGCCGCGCGGCGGCTCGAGGTCCGCCGCGTCCACCTCGAGCGCTGGGCCGCCACCGGCGGGCGGCCGCCCGCGGCGGCGTGGGCGCGCCTGGACGTCGACGCCGTGCTGGCGGGGATCGCCGGCGCCCTCCGGTCGCTGGCGCGCTTCGTGGACGCCGACCGGATCGACCTCGGCCCCGTCGTGCCCGGCCGCCTCCGCCCCCCGCTCGCGCGCGCGCTCCGCGGTGGGCCAGCGCCGGCCGCCGCCCCGGCCGTCGGCGCCGAGGCCCCCGCCACGCCGAGAACCCCGGTGTCGGAGTGGCCGCCCCTCCCCCCGCGGCCGGCCACCGGCCTGAGCGCCCGCCCGGCGCCAGGCCGGTAGTGCGCGCCGCCCGAGCGCCGCCGCCAGGCCGGTGGTGCGCGCCGCCGGTCGCCGCCGCCCCGAACCTGTGCGGCGCCTCCGGATCGCGAGCGCGCTCCGCGCAGGGTCCAGGAGACGCGAGCCGACGTCCCGGGCGCGACGAGGCGGCTCAGCGCGGCGCGGCGCCGTCGGCCGTCGCCGCGGCGCTCCGCGCGAGCTGCGGCGAGGCGGCGTCCAGCTCGAGCTCGGCCTCGACTGCGTAGTGGTCGGACGACCACAGCACCGGGCCGTCCGGCCGGGGCTCGTTGACGACGACCCGGCTGGCGAGCACGCGCGCCGCGGCGCCGCGGCCCGGCGCCACGAACACGTAATCCAGGCGGCGGGACGCCGTCGGACGCGGGGCGACGATGTCCTGCCCCGCGGTGTACCCCGGATCCCCGGGGTGGGCGCGACGAAAGGCGTCGACGAACCCCGCGAGCCCGGTGAGCTCGCGGATCGCCGGCGCGGTCTCCTCCGCGTTGAAGTCGCCCATCACCAGCGCGGGAAGCGGGCTCCGGCGACCCTGCACGAGCCCGGCGACGGCGCGCGCCATGCAGAGGTCGCCCGAGATGTGGGCGGAGTACACCGGGAGCGCGCCGAGCGGAGTCTCCAGCTCGACCTCCAGCACGACCCGCGTGTCGAAGGGGCGGTTGCAGTACGGGATCGCGTGCGCCGCCGTCGCGAGCAGCCGGAAGCGGCTCAGGATGGCCGGCCCCTCCGTGAAGCCGAAGAGCCGCGACACGGCGTGCTGCGCCCGCACGCTGTCGAAGGGCCGCACCGCCGCCGGGGCGTACACGTACTCGTAGCCGAGCGCGGCCGCGATCCGCGCGGCGACCTGGCCGCGCCGGCGGCCGGTCGAGGCCTCCTGGAGCGCGATGACGTCGGCGTCCAGCGCGCGGAGCCCCTCGATGGCCAGCGCGAGCCGCTCCTCGAGGGCGCCGTCGTTGCCGGTGCGCTCCGAGAGCAGGCCGCCGTGGAGGAGGTTGAACGTGACGGCCCGGATCCGGAGCGGGCCGGGCGCCGCCCGCGCGACTCCGAGCGCCGCGGTCGCGAGCGCGGCCACGAGGAGCGGCCACCGGGGCGGGCGCGTCCGGAGATCCCCGCCCGCCCGGCGCTCCGCGCCAGCCCCGCCGGCCCGCGGCGAGCGCATGGCGAGCGCGGCGTGTCCCGGCGCGGGCCCGCGCCGGGCCGCTACCGGGATCCGGTGAAGAAGCGGATCACCGTGCGGCCGGCGAACTTCACGCCGTCCAGCAGGGCGTCTCCGAACTGCTTGGCGCTGCTGTGGAGCCGGCGGCCGACCGCGTCGGCGCCCTCCCCCGCCCGCTCCGCGCGCTGGCCGACGGCGCTGGCGCCTTCCTTGACGCTCTTGCCGACGCCCTTCGCCGCCTCCTCGATCCCCTTCCCGGTCTGCTTGGCCCCCTGGGTGACCTGGTCGGGGCCGCTTCCGCTCGCCGCCGCGCAGGCCATCGCCGGCGCGAGGGCCAGACCGGTCGCGATCAGGACCCGTGCCACGATCGCTCGTCGTTGCCGCGTCATGTTTCGCTCCCTCGCTGCGTTCCGGCTCACCGGTCGCCCGCGGGCGAGGAGCCCGGGCCGCGAGGCCGGCTCAGCGACCGTGCCCCTTCGCGCTCCCCGGAGGGCCGCCGACGTGCTTGAGGTGACCGGGGGGGATCTTGTAGTAGCGGACCGGCACCGCCAGGATCGGTCGGGGCACCCGGGCGGGCGCCACGAACGTCCACGGGCCCCGGTACGACGGCCCCACGAACCAGTGGCCGCCATGCGCGTAGTACCAGCGCCCGCCGTAGACGAACACGTCGACGTCGAGCGCGGGGACGTACGACACCGTCGGCACCGCCGGCACTGCGACCAGCGTCGGGGGCGCCGCGACCACGATCGGCGGCGGCGGCCCGATGTTGATGTTGACCGACACCTCCGCCGGCGCGAGCCCGGGCATCAGGAGGACCCCCGCCACTCCCGCCAGCCCCGTGAGCAGCTCCGTGATCGCTCGTCGCATCGCGAGCCCCCCTTTCGTCATCGCCCGTGAGTGGAGCAAGCGACGTGCCAGCCCCTGCGTCACTGGCCGGACCGGGGCTTTCCGCCTCGCCCCCGGCTCCCCGGCGCCTCCGACCGTGTAAAACCGCAGGGGCACTGCCGCGCCGCGGCACCTGCGCCCGTGAAGGATCGTCGTGGCATGACGGTTGCTCGGCCCGCTGTGCGGGTGGCGAGTCGGCACGGCCGCCGCCCCCGGAGGAGGAGCGGGTCATGCGGCAGAGACACGCCGCTGCGCTGGTCGGGCTCGTGGCGCTGATGGGCGCCGCCGGCTGCGCGGCGACCGGCAAGACCGTCGGCCAGACCATCGACGACACGACGCTCACCACCCAAATCAAGGCCAAGCTCGCCCAGGCGGACGTGCGGAGCCTCTACCGCGTCAACGTCGACACCGACCGCGGCATCGTCTATCTCACCGGCTCGGTGCCGACCGAGGAAGAGAAGCAGCGCCTCGCCGACCTGATCTGGCGCCTGAACGGCGTTCGCGCCGTGGTCAACGAGCTCCAGGTCCGCGGCTGACCCCCGACGGTCGGACGGCGGAGGCTCCCGGGACGGACGTCCGGGGGTCGGGCGGCCGGCGGGTCGACGCACGCCCCCTGCGCCACCCGGATGGCCCTCGCGCCGGGGCGATGGCCAAGCGGCTTGTGCGCGGCCCACCGCCTCCCTATGATCGGGGGCGCCGCCCGGCGCCGCCTGGCCGGAGCGGCGGACGCGTAGAGGAGCGAGCGGCCCCGACGTGACGTCCCCTCCCAAAATTCCCGGCGTCGCCCCGACTGTGCGCACGTCCGGCGCGCGCGTGCGCGGCACGGGGCGGTAATCCGTGCTGGACGCGCTCCGCGAGGGCACGGCGGCGTCCGCCGACGCGGTGCCGGTCCGGTACTGGACCGCCGGCGAGGGCAGCCCGGCGATCGTCCTGGTCCACTGCTGGACGTGCGATCACCGGGCGTGGGACGCCCAGGTGCGCCACCTCGCCGACCGGCACCGCGTGGTCACCCTCGACCTGGCCGGCCACGGCGCCTCGGGTCGGGGACGCGCGGAGTGGACCGTCGAGGCGTTCGGGGAGGACGTCCGGGCCGTGGTGGAGGCGCTGGAGCTGCGACGCGCGGTCCTGGTGGGGCACTCGATGGGCGGGCCGGTCGCGCTCGAGGCGGCGCGACGGCTCCCCGGACGGGTCGTCGGGCTCATCCCCGTCGACACGCTCCTCGACGTCGAGCGGCGGGTGACGGGGGCCGAGCTCGACGCCGCCCTCGCCGCGTTGCGCGCGGACTACCCCGGCGCGGTCTCGACCCTGATGCGCGACCGCCTGTTCCTCCCGACCGCCGATCCCGCGCTCGTGGAGCGCGTCGTGGGCCGCGCCGCCGCGGCGCCCCCGGAGATCGCCGTGCCCGCGCTCGAGCACACCTGGCGCTACGACGCGGCGGCCGCGCTCCGCCGGATCACCGTGCCGATCTGCGCGATCAACGCGGACCGCTTCGCGACGAACCTGGAGGCGAACCGCCGCTACGCGCCGCAGTTCCAGGCCCTCATCATGCCCGGCGTGGGGCACTATCCCATGCTCGAGGCCCCGGCGCGGTTCAACCGGCTCCTCGACGAGGCGATCACCCGCGTGACGGGCGGGATCGCGTGATCCAGCCCCGTCGCGCCGTCCGGGCGCGCGGCGAGGAGCGCGTCTGAGGCCGCGCGCGCGGCGTCGCGCATCGGGCGCCCGGCCCGGCCGGCGGCCCGGGACGGCCGCCAGGCAGGCGCGCCGCCGGACCCGGGCGGGCGCCGCGAGGGCCGGCGCGCGGACGGAAGCGAACCTCCTGTTCGCCCTGGTCCAGGCGCGGTACGGGGCCCGGCTGTCGCCGGCGGCCCGGGCGGGGCTCCGGCCCGCCGTCGACGCGATCGTGGCGGCCGTGGGCGAGCTCCGTGCCGTGCCGCTCCGGAACGCGGACGGCCCGCTCCTGCCGTGGCCCGCCGACTCGCCTCGGGCGTGACGCCGGAGGTCGTGTTCCGCCCGGTTTGGGAACTGGCCGGGCTGGTGCGCCGGCGCCGCGTGTCCCCGGTCGCGCTCGCCGAGACGTTCCTCGCCCGGCTCGAATCCCTGGGCCCCCGGTACAACGCGGTCGTCACGGTGACCCGGGCCCGCGCCCTCGCGGAGGCGCGCCGCGCCGAGCGGGAGATCGCCGCCGGGCGCTGGCGCGGCCCCCTCCACGGGATCCCGTACGGCGCGAAGGACCTCCTGGCGACCGCGGGCGGGATCCCGACGACGTGGGGCGCGGCGCCGCTGCGGCGCCAGCGCTTCGACCACGACGCCACCGTGATCCGGAAGCTCGGCGCGGCGGGGGCGGTCCTGGTGGCGAAGCTCGCCATGGTGGAGCTCGCCGGCGGGGCAGGCTACCGCCAGCCGAACGCGACCTTCACCGGCCCGGGGATCTCGCCGTGGGCGCCGGATGCCTGGAGCGGCGGGTCGTCGAGCGGCTCCGGCTCGGCGGTCGCCGCCGGGCTCGTCCCGTTCGCGCTCGGCTCGGAGACGTGGGGCTCCATCCTCTCCCCGGCGGCGAACTGCGGGGTCACCGGGCTCCGGCCGACGCTCGGGCGCGTGAGCCGCCACGGCGCGATGGCGCTCAGCTGGAGCCTGGACAAGATCGGCCCGCTCGGTCTCACCGCGGACGATTGCGGCCTCGTGCTGGAGGCGATCGCCGGGCCGGACCCCGACGACCCGGCGGCCGCCCCGCGCCCGTACCGGCACGCGGGGGCGCGCGCGCTCGGGCAGCGGCGGCTCCGGCTCGGGGTGGTTCGCGCGGCCGTCGACGCCGCGAGCCCCGAGGTGCGGACCTGCTTCGAGGCGTCGCTCGCGGTGCTCCGCCGCTTCGCCCGGGTGACGGAGGTGCGGCTGCCGCCCCGGCCGTACGAGGCGATCGCCCGGGTGATCCTGTTCGCCGAGGCCGGGAGCGCCCTCGAGGAACTGGTGGAGCGCGGCGCCATCGCGCAGCTGACCGCGCCGGAGGACCGGTACCTCCTCTACGCCCGCGACGCGATCCTCGCCAAGGACTACGTCCGGGCGCTCCGCCTGCGGGCGATCGTCGCGCGCGAGATCGGCGCGATCCTCGGCCGCCTCGACGCCCTGGTCGGCCCCGGCCGGGTCGCCGCGGCGCCCCCGCTCGACCAGGAGTTCCGGAGCGCCTCCGGTGGCGCCGCCCGGGATCCGCTGGGCGCCCTCGGCAACGTGGCGGGGCTCCCCGCGGTCGCGGTGCCGAACGGCTTCACCCCACGCGGGCTCCCGACCAGCCTCCAGTTCGTCGGGGCGCCGTGGGCGGAGGCGACCATCCTCGCCGCCGCGCGCGCCTACCAGGCCCGCACCGACTGGCACCGTCGCCACCCGGTGACGTAGGCCCGCGACTGCTCCGCGATCAGAAGCCGGGGAAAGGTCTCTCTGCGCGCGGACGCACCGCGGGCGCCAGCGGACGGGCGCCGGGCGCGCGGCGCGTCGGCCGGGCGCGCCGAGGGAAGCGTGGTGCCATGGCCTCTGGAAGCCTCTCCCCGATGCGGCTCCAGATGCAGCTCGCGCAGCGCGACACTTTGACGGGTCCGGCGTCGGGTTGTCCGGCCGTCGCCGGCCACGCCGCCGTGCACCGACCACGGGGCCCCCCGCCCCGTCGCCCCCGCCCGCGGCCGCCAGGGGCGCGCCTGATGCCCGGTTCGGCAGTTGCATGACTCC
>DASRDR010000233.1:0-32931 GCA_035652475.1 Candidatus Methylomirabilota bacterium
GGGGTGCCGTTCCACGACGCGTGGGGCGTGATCCTGAACGCTCGCGGCCGCGTGCTGGAGCCGGACAGCCGCGAGCCCCGCGTCGGCGAGTACGCGGCGGGGTGGATCAAGCGCGGGCCGCCGGGGGTCATCGGCACGAACAAGCCCGATGCGGCCGAGACCGTGGCGTGCATGCTCGAGGACGCGGCCGCGGGGCGGACGCTTGCCCCGACCGACCCGGGCGCCGGCGCCGCGGAGGCGATGGTCCGGCAGCGCCAGCCCGAGTTCGTGTCGTGGCATGACTGGCGCCGGCTCGACCAGCTGGAGGTGGCCCGGGGGCGCGCCGCGGGGCGTCCGCGGATCAAGTTCACCCGCGTGGAGGAGATGCTGGCGGCGCTCGGGCGGTGACCGGAGACGCCCCGGGGGGCGGGCCGGAGCCGCGATCGCCCGGGCGATCTCCGGCGCGATCGTCGACGTGACCGAGACGCCCCCGGGGCCCGGAGCGGCGGCCCGCCACGGCGTGCCGGCGCGCCGGACGGGTGCTGGGGGCCTCCCGGGCGGCTCCGCGCCGGCCGGCGCGGCCGGCCGCGGCGGCGCGCGGCTCCCGGCCCGCCCGCGAGGCCCTGCGCGCGCCCGGATGCGCCAGGCGCGGCCCGCGGGCCGTGCCCCCGACCCCGAAGCCCGGGGCGCGGCGGGACCGAACCGCGCGCCCGCGGTGATGGGCGCCGACGCCCCGACCCGCGCGGCAGCGCCCTTGATGCCCGGTCGCCGGTCGGCGTACCATTTCCTCAGTCTTCGCGTAGCGGCTACCCACAACCCCACACCATCTGAAGCCGTCCGGGCGCCGGTCGGACCGGCCCACCGGCCGGCGAGGAGGGTCCGCGAATGGCTGGACAGCGCTTGAGTCGCCGTGCCTTCGTGCAGACGGCGGGGGCCGCCGCCGGAGCGGCCACGCTCGGGGCCAACATCATCGTCCCGGGGCGCGCGCGCGCGGCGAAGAAGACCCTGAAGATCATCCAGTGGGTCCACTTCGTCCCCGCCTACGACGAGTGGTTCAACAAGAAGTTCGCGCCCGAGTGGGGGCAGAAGAACGACACCGAGGTCACCGTCGACAACGTCGGCGTCGCCAACATCAACCCGCGCGCCACCGCGGAGGTCGCGGCCCAGAAGGGGCACGACCTGTTCCTCTTCAACTGGCCGCCCCCGGCCTACGAAGAGCAGACGGTGGACATGAAGGACGTGTACGAGGAGCTCGAGCGGAAGGTCGGGAAGCCGATCGACCTCGCGGTCAAGAGCACGTACAACCCGAAGACGAAGAAGTACTTCGCCCTCTCGCCGTCGTTCACCCCCGACCCGGTGAACTACCGCCAGGACCTGTGGGGCCAGATCGGCATGCCGAACGGGCCCAAGAGCTGGGAGGACGTCCGGAAGGGAGGCGCCCAGATCAAGAAGCAGTTCGGGAACCCCGTGGGCATCGGTCTCGCCCAGGAGATCGACACCGCGATGGCGATGCGGACGCTGATGTACGCCTGGGGCGCCCACGAGCAGGACGAGCACGGCAACCTCGCCCTGAACTCGAAGGCGACCCTCGACGTCATCAAGTTCGTGAAGGCGCTGTTCCAGGAGACCATGACGGACGAGGTCTTCACGTGGGACGCCTCGTCGAACAACCGCGCCATGATCGCCGGGAAGATCTCGCTGGCGCTGAACGCGATCTCGATCACCCGGACGGCCGAGAAGGAGAACCCGGAGATCTCGCGCAAGATCCAGCTCACCAAGGCGCTGATGGGCGCCAAGCGCGCCATCGGCCTCGAGCACGTGATGCAGTGCTACGTGATCTGGAAGTTCGCCGAGAACATCGACGGGGCGAAGAAGTTCCTGGTCGACTACGTGACCAACTTCCGCGACGCGTTCGTGGCCGGGGAGTTCTACGACTTCCCGTGCTTCCAGAAGACCGTCCCGGACATCACGAAGCTGATCTCGAACGATCCGAAGGCGCACCCGCCCGAGAAGTACAAGGTGCTCGACGACGTGCTCAACTGGGCTACCAACATCGGGTACCCGGGATACGCCAACGCGGCGATCGACGAGATCTACAGCACATGGATCCTCAACACGATGTTCGCGAAGGCGGCCGCCGGCCGGGCCACGCCCGAGGAGGCCCTGAAGGAGGCCGACGCGGCCTGTCGGCGGATCTACGCGAAGTGGAAGGACAAGGGACTGCTGTAGGCCTGCGGCGCCGATCGGGCGAGTGGGTGGGAGGCCCCGCGGTCCGGGGCCTCCCACCGTGTCTCGGCCGATGAGCGTCCTGGAACGGGCCGTCACGGGGACCGTGGCGCGCCGGCGCCGGGGGCGGCGCCTCGTCGACCGCCCCGGGTGGCTGGGGGCGTTCATGATCGCGCCGGCGGTGCTCTACATCTTGCTGGTCGTGGGCTTCCCGTTCGTCCTGGCGATCCTCTACAGTCTGAGCGATGTCACCGCCGGCAGCCGGACCCTCAACTTCGTCGGGATGCAGAACTTCATCAACGTCGTCGGGACCAGCCGGTTCCGGACCGCCCTCGAGAACACGTTCGTCTTCGCCGTGCTCTCCCAGGCGATCGTGCTGATCGGCGCCAACGTCCTCGCGCTCGCGTTCCTGCGCGACTTCCCGGGGAAGTGGCTGGTGCGGCTGCTGATCCTGCTGCCGTGGGTGGCGCCGATCTCCCTGGGGACGATCGGCTGGCTGTGGATCCTCGACTCGGTCTACAGCGTCGTGAACTGGACCCTGCAGGCGGTCGGGCTCATCAGCGCGGACAACTGGCCGATGTGGCTCGGCCGCCCCGCCCTGGCCATGGGCTCGGTCGTGTCGGTGCACGTCTGGCGGCTGCTCCCGCTGGCCACCGTCATCATGCTGGCCGGCCTCTCCTCCATTCCCCGCGAGATCCACGACGCGGCGGCCGTGGACGGCGCCGGCTTCTGGCGCAAGCACTTCCGGATCACGCTCCCCCTCGTGCAGCCGATCATGCTGGTCGCGCTGCTCTTCGGGCTGGTCTTCGCGTTCACCGACATGATCGTGATCTTCGTGCTCACCCGCGGCGGCCCGTACGACTCCACCCAGGTGCTGGCCAGCCTGGCCTTCTTCACCGGCATCCAGGGAGGCGACCTCGCGGAGGGCGCGGCCATCGCGCTGTTCCTGTTCCCGCTGCTGCTCGCCGCCGCCGTCGTCTTCCTCCGGGTGGCGCGCCGTACCGAGGTGACCTGAGATGCCGCGGCCGGGTGCGGTGCGGCAGGCGACCGCCCGCAGCGCCCACCTGGGGCTGGTCGGGCTGTTCACGATCTTCTCGGCGTTCCCCTTCTACTGGATGCTGGTGACGACGTTCAAGCGCACCAGTGACCTGATGCGGCGCGGGAACAACCCGTTCCTCTACAACGAGCCGCCCACGCTGGAGCACCTCCGCGTGCTCTTCCAGGACACCCTGTACGGCCGCTGGATCCTGAACACCGCGTTCGTCGGGGTCCTGGTCACCGTGATCACGCTGCTCCTGGCGCTGCCGGCGGGGTACGCGCTGGCGCGGCTGGCGGGGCGCTGGGGAGAGCAGGTGGGCATCGGGATCTTCCTGACCTACCTCGTGCCGCCGACCCTCCTGTTCATCCCGATGTCGCGCCTGATCGCCGACCTCGGCCTGCAGGACTCGCTCTGGTCGCTGGTGCTGGTGTACCCGTCGTTCACGATCCCGTTCTGCACCTGGCTCCTGATGGGGTTCTTCAAGGCCATCCCGAACGACCTCGAGGAGGCGGCGATGATCGACGGGTGCAGCCGGCTCGGCGCCTTCGCGCGGATCGTGGTCCCGATCTCGGTCGCCGGCGTCCTGACCGTGGTGATCTTCTCGTTCACGCTCAGCACGCAGGAGTTCGTGTACGCGATGACGTTCATCTCGACCGTGCGGAACTACACGGTCAGCGTCGGCGTCCCGACGTTCCTGGTCCACGGGGACGTGTACTTCTGGGGGTCGCTCATGGCGGGGTGCTTCATCGCGAGCGTTCCGATCGCCGTCGTGTACAACTTCTTCGTCGATCGCTTCATCGCCGGGTTCACCGTGGGGGCGATCAAGTGAGCGAGCCGCGCGCCGGGATGCGCCGGGGAGCCTGCGCGGGCCCCGGGGGGCGGAGCGGCGCCGCGGGCGGCACCGGCGCCGGGTCCCCAGGCGGGCGTAAGTCCGCGTGGTTCTTGACAGGCCGCGGCCTCCTTCGCTACACTCCGGCCACCATCGAGACGCCTGCCCGTCGCCTCTCGGCCCGCGGAGGGCCCGGGGCTAGCGATGCCCGACGTCGAGTTGCTCGCCAGCGGCGAGGGTGAGTATAGGCTCCACGATCCTGACGCCCTCCGGGCGTGGATGCGGGATCGGAAGCGGCGGGAGTTCGTCGACAAGACGACCTCCGCCGCCGAGGCGGTGCGGCGGCTGGTCGACGACGGCGACTACGTCTCCTTCGACTTCTCGTCGTTCACCCGCGGCCCCCTGGTCCTGGTGCGCGAGATCATCCGCCAGCGCCGGAGGGACCTCTGGTACTGCGCGAAGTTCACCCTGATGGAGTCCACGCTCCTCGTCGCAGCCGGCGTCTGCTCGAAGATCGACGTCGGGTTCATGGGGCTGGGCGACACGCTCTACCGGGCGGTCGAGCGCGGGGAGGTCACCGTCTCGGAGTGGACGAACGGCACCCTGACCCTCCGCCACCTGGCCGGCGCCATGGGCGTGCCGTTCCTGCCCACCCGGGCCCTCCTCGGGACGGACACCCTGCGCTACTCGGGCGCGAAGGTCATCCGGGACCCGTTCACCGCCAAGCCGATCGCGCTGGTCCCGGCCCTGAACCCGGACGTCGGGCTGGTCCACGCCCACCAGGCCGACGTCTACGGCAACGCACGCTGCTTCGGGCCCGCCGTGCAGCCGCTGGAGACGGCGATGGCCTCGCGCAAGGTGATCGTGTCCGCCGACGAGATCATCGAGCACGAGGAGATCCGCCAGGATCCCGGCCGCACCACCATCCCCTACTTCCTGGTCGACGCGGTGGTGCACGCGCCGTTCGGGGCGTACCCCGGCGGCCTCCCCGGGGCATACGAGATCGACTTCGAGCACTTCGCCGAGTACTACGCGCTGGAACGGCTGGGCCGCCTCGACGAGTACCTCGATCGCTACGTCTACTCGGTCGACTCGGACGACGAGATGCTGGACAGGCGGATCGGCCTCCCGCGGCTCAAGGCCCTCCGCCGCCGGGCCACCATCCGTGAGGGCTACGCGCCGTGAGCGACGGCCGCGACTTCACCGAGGCCGAGTTCATGATCGCGCAGTGCGCCAGGCTCCTCGAGGACCAGCGGACCGCGTTCATCGGGTTCGGGATGCCGCAGATCGCCGCCATCCTCGCCCAGCGCACGCACGCCCCCCACCTCGTCCAGGTGTTCGAGTTCGGCGCGGTGGGGCCGACGCCGCTCACGCCGTTCGTCCGGAACACGATGGGTGGGCCGTCGAACTGCTACCGCTCGATCGCCTGGACGAACATGAACACGATCTTCGCCCAGGCGCAGCTCGGCCTCATCGACTACGGCGTGCTGGGCGCGACCCAGATCGACCGGTTCGGGAACATCAACTCCACCATGATCGGCGACGACTGGCGGCGCCCCAAGAAGCGGTTCCCGGGCTCGGGGGGCGCCAACGAGGTCGCCTCGTACTGCTGGCGGACGATCGTCATCATGATGCACGAGCCGCGGCGGTTCGTGCCGCGGGTCGACTTCGTGACGTCGCCCGGCTACCTCGACGGCACCCCGGGCGCCCGCGAGCGGGCGGGGCTCCCGGCTGGCACCGGGCCGTGGCGGGTCGTCACGTCCCAGGCCCTGTTCGGCTTCGACGCCGAGACGCGCGAGCTGACGCTGCTGGGGGTCCTCGAGGGCCTCGACGCCGAGACGGTCGCGCGGGAGCTCGCGGTCGGGCCGCGGATCGCGCCCCGGGTCGAGGCGCTGGCGCCGCCCACCCCGCGCGAGCTGAGCATCCTCCGGGAGCAGATCGATCCCGGCCGCCACGTGATCGGCCGCACCGCGAGGGCGTCGTGAGCGACGCGCGGAGGGCGGGGGCCGCGGCGCACGAGGGCGGCACGCTGGACCCCCGGCTCGACACGTTCCCCAAGCTGGCTCAGGCCAACGCGGCGCGCTTCCCGGACAAGGTGGCGATCCGCGAGAAGGACTACGGGGTCTGGCAGGCGTACACCTGGCGCGACTACGTGGAGCAGTCGCGGCTGATCGCGCTCGGACTGGCGGCGCTCGGGTTCCGCCGGGGCGACAAGACGGCGATCGTCGGCGACAACCGGCCGCAGCTGTACTGGGCGATGCTGGCGACGCAGGCGCTGGGCGGGGTGCCGGTCCCGCTGTACCAGGATTCCATCGAGCGGGAGATGGAGTTCATCCTGGAGCACGCCGAGGCCCGCTTCGCGGTGGTCGAGGATCAGGAGCAGGTCGACAAGCTGCTCCAGGTGAAGGCCCGCTGCCCGCGCCTCGAGCGAATCGTCTACGACGACCCGCGCGGGCTCCGCCACTACCGGGACGACTGCCTGCTGAGCCTCGCGGAGCTCCAGGAGCTCGGGCGCCGGTTCGGGGCCCAGCACCCCGGGTGGTTCGAGCAGGAGGTCGCCCGCGGCACCTCCGACGACGTCGCCATCATCTGCTACACCTCGGGCACCACCGGCCAGCCGAAGGGCACGATGCTCTCCCACCGCAACCTCATCGTGACGGGGCGGAACGCGATCTCCCAGGAGGGGCTCCGGGCCACCGAGGAGGTCGTCGCCTACCTGCCGATGGCGTGGATCGGCGACCACATGTTCTCGTTCGCCCAGTCGATCCTGACCGGCTTCACGGTGAACTGTCCCGAGAGCTCGGCGACGGTGCTCCAGGACCTGCGGGAGATCGGGCCGACGTACTTCTTCGCCCCGCCGACGATCTACCAGACGGTCCTCACCGCGGTCATGATCCGGATCGACGACGCGGCCCCGCCGAAGCGCCGGCTGGTCCGCGCCTTCCTCGAGGTGGCGCGGCGGGTCGCCCAGCGGCGGCTGGGGCGGGCCCGGGTGCCGCTGACCGACCGGCTGCTCTACGCGCTGGGCCGGGTGCTGGTCTACGGGCCCCTGAAGGACAACCTGGGGCTCAACCGGATCCGGGTCGCCTACACCGCCGGGGAGGCGATCGGCCCGGAGCTCTTCGAGTTCTACCGGGCGCTCGGGATCAACCTCAAGCAGCTGTACGGGATGACCGAGTCCAGCGCCCTCATCTGCATCCAGCGGGACGACGACGTCCGGCTGGACACGGTCGGTCCGCCGCTGGCCGGGGTCGAGGTGCGGGTGAGCGAGTCGGGCGAGGTGCTCTACCGGAGCCCGGGGGTCTTCGTCGGCTACTACAAGAACCCCGAGGCCACGCGCCGGACGATGGAGGACGGCTGGGTGCACTCCGGCGACGCCGGGTTCTTCGACAAGGACGGCCACCTCCGGATCATCGACCGGGCCCGCGACGTCGGGCGACTCGCCGACGGGACGCTGTTCGCCCCGAAGTACCTCGAGAACAAGCTCAAGTTCTCGCCGTACGTCCGGGAGGCGGTGTGCATCGGGCAGGACCGGCCGTACGTCGCCGCGCTCGTCAACATCAACGCGCTGGCGGTGGGCAGCTGGGCCGAGCGGCGCGGCCTCGCCTACACGAGCTACACCGACCTCGCCCAGAAGCCGGAGGTCTACGAGCTGATCCGGCAGGAGGTGAACCGGGTGAACCGGAGCCTCCTCGAGGAGCCCCGGCTGCGCAACGCCCAGATCCGGCGCTTCCTGCTCCTGCACAAGGAGCTGGATCCGGACGACCAGGAGATCACCCGCTCCCGGAAGCTCCGCCGGGCGTTCATCGCCGACAAGTACGCGGCGCTCGTCGACGCGCTCTACGCGGAGCGGGACCGGGTGTCGGTCGAGGCGAAGGTCACCTACGAGGACGGCCGGACCGGCACGGTGCGCGCCGACGTGCGGATCCGCGAGGCCGACGTGTTCGCCGCGGCGACGCCGTGAGCCCGGCCGGCGACCCGGTGCGCGTGCCCGCCGGCGCGACCCGGCCCGGGCCGGCCGCCGGCCCCCGGCCGGAGCCGGCGGCGCGGGACGGTCCCCCGCTCCTGGAGGTGGACGGCGTGAGCGTCCGGTTCGGCGCCGTGCAGGCGCTCTCCCGCGTGAGCCTGGAGATCCGGCGCGGCGAGATCGTCGCGATCATCGGCCCCAACGGCGCCGGAAAGACCACCCTCCTGAACGTCATCAGCGGGTTCTACCATCCGTGGGAAGGCCGCATCCGGCTCGAGGGGAAGGACCGGACGCGCCTGCCGGCGCACGCGGTGGCGGCCCTGGGGGTGGCCCGCACCTTCCAGAACGTCGCCCTGTTCAAGGGCATGACCGTGCTCGACAACATCATGACCGGCCGGGTCCTCCGGATGCGCGGGAGCTTCCTCCTGGAGGGGCTCTACTGGGGGCCGGCCCGGCGCCAGGAGCTCGCCCACCGGGCGTTCGTGGAGCGCCTCATCGACTTCCTGGAGATCCAGGCCGTCCGCAAGACGCCCGCCGGCCGCCTGCCGTACGGCCTCCAGAAGCGGGTCGAGCTGGCCCGGGCGCTCGCCGCCGAGCCGACCCTCCTCCTGCTGGACGAGCCGATGGCGGGGATGAACGTCGAGGAGAAGGAGGACATGTGCCGCTTCATCCTCGACGTCAACGACGAGTTCGGCACCACGATCGCGCTGATCGAGCACGACATGAGCGTCGTGATGGACATCTCGGAGCGGGTCGCCGTCCTGGACTACGGCCGCAAGATCGCCGACGGCCCGCCGGAGGCGGTCCGGAAGGACCCGGCCGTGATCGCCGCCTACCTGGGGGTCGCCCGTGACTGAGCCGCCCGCCGGCTCGGGGCCGGGCCGCCCGGGACGCTGAGCCGCGATGGAGCTCGCGCGCGCCGCGCTGATCGGGCCGTTCGCCGACATGGTGGCGAACCCACGCTTCCTGGTCGAGGTGCTGATCGGCGGTGTCGCGGCCGGCCTCATGTACTCCCTCGTCGCCCTGGGGTTCGTCCTCATCTTCAAGGCCTCCGGGGTCTTCAACTTCGCGCAGGGGGTCATGGTGCTCTTCGCCGCCCTGACCCTGGTCGGGCTCATGGAGCGGGGCGCGCCGGTGTGGCTGGCGCTGCTGCTGACCATGGCGGCGATGGTCGCGCTGGCGTTCGCCATCGAGCGGGTCGTCCTGCGCCCGCTCGTGAACCAGCCGCCGATCATCCTCTTCATGGCGACGATCGGGATAAGCTTCTTCCTCGAAGGGTTCGGCGAGATGCTGTGGGGCGCCAACGTCAAGAGGCTCGACATCGGCATCCCCGACACGTCCTTCGCGGTCCACGGGGTGCTCGTGAACCGGCTGGAGCTCACCGCGGCGATCACCGCCGCGGTCCTCGTCACCGTGCTGGCGGTCTTCTTCCAGCGGACGCGCATCGGGCGCGCCCTGCGGGCGGTGGCCGACGACCCCGCGGCCGCCCTGTCGCTCGGCGTCCCCCTCAAGACCATCTGGGTCGTGGTGTGGTCGGTCTCGGGCCTGGTGGCGATCGTGGCCGGGATCATGTGGGGCGCCAAGAGCGGCGTGCAGTTCTCGCTGTCGCTGATCGCGCTGAAGGCGCTGCCGGTGCTGATCCTGGGCGGCTTCACGTCCGTGCCGGGGGCGGTGGCGGGCGGGCTCGTCATCGGGGTCGGCGAGAAGCTCGCCGAGGTCTACTGGGGGCCGCTGGTGGGCGGGGCCATCGAGAACTGGTTCGCGTACGTGCTCGCCCTGGTGGCGCTGCTGGTCCGGCCGCAGGGGCTCTTCGGAGAGCGGATCATTGAGCGCGTGTAGGCAGCCCGGAGGGGAGCTCCGCCCCCCTGCCGACGGTCGCCGCGGCGGAGCCGCGGCCGTCGCCCTCCGGCGACGGCGTCGCTCCCTGCCTCTCGCCGCGAGGACAACCGTTGCCGGTGCGACCCCCGGGCGCGGGGGCGGGCGCGCGTGATCTACCGCGAGGCGGGACAGTTCAAGACGACCTACGCCGCCGACCAGGCGATCTTCCCGATCCCGCAGGACCGGGTCGTCGTGGCCGCGCTGGTCGGGCTGGCGTTCGTGCTCCCGCCGCTCGCCGCGAGCGAGTACTGGCTGCAGGCGATCCTGATCCCGTTCCTGGTCTACGCGCTGGCGGCGCTCGGGCTCAACCTCCTGACCGGGTACGCGGGGCAGCTCTCGCTCGGGACCGGGGGGTTCATGGCGGTCGGCGCCTACTCGGCGTTCAAGCTCGCCACGGCGCTGCCGGGGCTCAACATCGTCGCGGTGTTCCTCCTGGCCGGGCTCATCACGGCCGGGGTCGGCCTGCTGTTCGGGCTGCCGAGCCTGCGGATCAAGGGGTTCTACCTGGCGGTGGCGACCCTGGCCGCCCAGTTCTTCCTCCTCTGGCTGTTCAACAAGGTGCCGTGGTTCGTCGACTACGCGTCGTCCGGCACGATCACCGCGCCGGCCCGCGCGATCCTGGGTGTCCAGGTCACCGGCCCCGCCGCGACGGCCCAGGCCCGGTACGTCGTGGCGCTCGCCATCGCCGCCGGGCTGGCGCTCTTCGCCAAGAACCTGGTCCGGGGCCGGGTGGGGCGCGCGTGGATGGCGATCCGCGACCGGGACATCGCCGCCGAGATCATCGGCGTCCGGCCGCTCGAGACCAAGCTGCTGGCGTTCGGGATCAGCTCGTTCTACTGCGGGGTGGCCGGGGCCGAGCTGGTCTTCCTCTTCCTCGGGAGCGCGGAGACGCTCGCGTTCGACGTGAACCAGTCGTTCCTGGTCCTCTTCATGATCATCATCGGGGGGCTCGGTTCCGTGCTGGGCTCGTTCCTGGGGGCGGCGTTCATCGTGCTGATGCCGATCCTGCTCACCAACGTGCCGCGCTGGCTCGGCCTCGGCCTGTCGGTCGCCCTCCAGAAGCAGATCGAGCTGATGGTGTTCGGCGGCCTCATCCTGTTCTTCCTGGCCGTCGAGCCGCGCGGGCTGGCGCGGCTGTGGCAGCTCACGAAGGAGAAGCTGCGGCGGTGGCCGTTCCCGCACTGAGGGGGCGGCCGGGCGGGCGGGGAAGGGGACGGTCCCGCCCCGGATCGTGTCGTCCCTCACACGCGAGGAGGAGGAGATCATGACGCTGCGCAGTCTGTGGCTCGTCGCGCTGGCGATCACGCTGGCGGTCGGCCCGGGGGCGGCCGTCGCCCACGCGGCCGGCGAGGTGTTCATCCCGCTGCTGGTCTACCGCACGGGGCCCTACGCCCCCAGCGGGATCCCGTCGGCGAACGGCCTGGTCGACTATCTCACGCTGGTGAACGAGCGCGACGGCGGGATCAACGGGGTGAGGATCGCCTTCGAGGAGTGCGAGACCCAGTACGACACCAAGCAGGGCGTCGAGTGCTACGAGCGGCTGAAGAGCAAGAACCCGGTGCTGGTGAACCCGTACAGCACCGGCATCACCTACCAGCTGATCCCGAAGGCCGGAGTCGACAAGGTGGTCATCCACTCGATGGGCTACGGGATGACCGCCGCCGCGGACGGCCGCTGGTTCCCGTGGGTGTTCAACTTCCCGATGACCTACTGGAGCCAGGCCTCGGCGGTGGTCAAGTACATCGGCCAGCAGGAGGGCGGGCTGGAGAAGCTCAAGGGCAAGAAGCTCGTCCACGTCTTCCACAACAGCCCGTACGGCAAGGAGGCGAACCCCACGCTGGAGACGCTGGCCCAGAAGCTCGGGTTCGAGCTGACCCTGCTGCCGGTGGACCACCCCGGCCAGGAGCAGAAGGCGACGTGGCTCCAGGTCCGCCGCATCAACCCGAACTGGATCTACATCTCCGGCTGGGGCGTGATGAACCAGGTGGCGGTGAAGGAGGCGGCGGCCATCAACTTCCCGATGGACCACGTGATCGGGAACTGGTGGACCGGCACCGAGTCGGACGTGGTCCCGGCCGGCGAGGCGGCGAGGGGCTACAAGTCCACCACCTTCCACGCGCCGGGCGCCGGCTTCAAGGTCCACCAGGACATCCTCCGGGTGCTCTACGACAAGAACAAGGGCGCCGGCAAGCGCGAGGCGGTCGGCGAGGTCCTCTACAACCGCGGCCTCATCAACGCGATGCTGGACGTCGAGGCGATCCGCGCCGCGATGGCGAAGTACGGCAACAAGCCGCTGACGGCCGAGCAGGTCCGCTGGGGCTTCGAGCACCTGGATCTCACCGACCAGCGGCTCGAGCAGCTCGGGATGAAGGGCATGATGCGGCCGCTCAAGGTCACCTGCGACAACCACGAGGCGAACGGCATGGCGATCATCCAGCAGTGGGACGGGCACAGGTGGAGCCTGGTCTCCGACTGGATCGAGCCGATGCGCGACGTCGTCCGCCCGAAGCTCGAGGCGGCCGCCGGCGAGGAGGGGAAGAAGCTCGGCTACCAGATGCGCGACTGCTCCAAGGAGGGCTGATCCTGGTTCGCGCGCGCCGGGCCCCGCCGGGGCGTTCCGGGGGCGCGGGGCCGCCGCCCCGCGCCGCCGGCGGGGAGTCGGCTGCTCCCGGTGATCCCGGCCGGCCGGCCGGGCCGGCGAGGCCCGGCCCGGCCGCCGCGCCCCGACCGGGGCTCGGCCCCCGGGCCCGACCGGGGCTCGCGTGAGCGACGTCGCCGCGCCCCTGCTGTCCGTCAACAGCGTGGAGGTCATCTACGACCACGTGATCCTGGTCCTCAAGGGCGTGTCCCTCCAGGTCCCGCCGGACGGGATCGTCGCCCTCCTGGGCGCCAACGGGGCCGGCAAGAGCACGACGCTGAAAGCGGTCTCGGGCCTCCTCCGCACCGAGCGGGGCGAGGTCACCAAGGGCACGGTGGAGTTCCTGGGCACGCCGATCCACCGCCGCGGGCCGGCGGAGATCGTCCGGCGCGGCATCGTCCAGGTCATGGAGGGGCGCCACGTCTTCGAGCACCTCACCGTCGAGGAGAATCTCCTGACCGGCGCCTACACGCGCGGGAACGGCCGCGCGATCACCGAGGACCTGGACCGCGTCTACCGGTACTTCCCGCGGCTCCGCGAGCGCCGGGCGGTGCGTGCCGGGTACGTGTCGGGCGGCGAGCAGCAGATGCTGGCGATCGGCCGGGCGCTGATGGCCCGCCCGCGGCTCATGCTCCTGGACGAGCCGTCGATGGGGCTCGCCCCGATGCTCGTCCAGGAGATCTTCGACATCGTCGCCCGGCTGAACCGCGAGGAGCACGTCGCGGTGCTGCTGGCGGAGCAGAACGCGGCGATGGCGCTCCGCTTCGCGCGGTATGCCTACGTGATGGAGAACGGCCGCATCGTGCTGGACGGGGACGCCCGCACGATCAGCGAGAACGAGGACGTGAAGGAATTCTACCTGGGGCTCTCCGGCGTCGGCCAGCGGAAGAGCTACCGCGCGGTCAAGCACTACAAGCGCCGGAAGCGCTGGCTGTCGTGAGCGCCGGAGCCCGGCTCCGCCCGGACCCCGTCGCCGCGCCGGCGCTCGAGGTCCGGGCGGTGACCAAGTCGTTCGGCGGGATCCGGGCGGTCGACGGGGTGGACCTGGCGGTGGGCGCGGGCCGGATCGTGTCGGTGATCGGCCCGAACGGGGCCGGCAAGACGACGCTCCTGAACCTGATCAGCGGCTTCTACCACCCCGAGCGCGGCGAGATCCGGATCGGCGGCACGGACGTGACGCGTCTCGCCCCCCACCGGGTCGCCGCCCTGGGCGTGGCGCGCACGTTCCAGAACGTCGCCCTGTTCAAGGGGATGTCCGTTCTCGACAACCTGATGCTGGGCCGGCACGTCCGCATGCGCACCGGGGTGCTGGGGGCGGTGGCGTACTGGGGGCTCGCCCAGCGCGAGGAGATCCGTCACCGCGCGCGGGTGGAGGACCTGATCGAGTTCCTGGAGATCGAGGACCTCCGGCGGCAACCCACCGGGTCGCTCCCGTACGGGATGCAGAAGCGCGTGGAGCTCGGCCGAGCGCTGGCGCTGGAGCCGGCGGTCCTGCTGCTCGACGAGCCGATGGGCGGGATGAACCAGGAAGAGAAGGAGGACATGGCGCGGTTCATCCTCGATGTCAACGACGAGTGGGGGACGACCATCATCCTGATCGAGCACGACATGGGCGTGGTCATGGACATCTCGGACCGGGTCGCGGTGCTGGACCGCGGCCAGAAGATCGCCGAGGGGACGCCGGCGGAGGTGCGCGCCGACCGCCGCGTCGTCACGGCCTACCTGGGCGAGCGGGTCGGCGCGGCCCCGTGACGCTCGGGACCGGCCGGCCGGGCGGGGACGGGACCGGCCGGGAGCCGGACGGCGAGACCCTGGTCCAGCTCCTGGTCGCGGCCGCCCGCGCGCGGCCGGACCGCCCGGCGATGCGCGAGCGCGAGAAGGGCATCTGGCGTGAGTACTCCCGGGCCGAGGTGCTGGACCACGTGCGCCGCCTGGCGCTCGGGCTCCACGCGCTCGGGCTCCGGCCCGGGGACAAGGTCGCGCTCCTCACCAGCAACCGGCCGGAGGCCTTCTGGATGATCCTCGCCGCGCAGGCGCTGCGGGCGGTCCCGGTCCCTCTCTACCAGGACGCGATCGCTCGCGAGGTCCAGTACGTCGTGCACCACTCCGACGCCCGCCTGGCGCTGGCCGAGGACCAGGAGCAGGTGGACAAGCTCCTGGAGGTCCGGGCCGGGCTGCCGCAGCTGGAGCGGGTCTTCTACGACGACGGCAAGGGGCTCCGGCGCTACGACCCCGGATGGCTGGCGCCGCTCGCCGAGCTCGAGGCGCGCGGCCGCGAGGTGGAGGCGCGCGACGCCGGGCTCTTCGACCGCTTGGTCGCCGAGGGGCGCGCCGAGGACGTGGCGATCATCCTCCACACCTCTGGCACCACCGGCCTCCCGAAGGGCGCGATGCTCAGCCATCGGAACCTGGTCGCCGCCGCGCGGCAGTTCCTCCGGCGCGAGCGGTTGGACGAGGGCGACGACCTCCTCTCCTACCTGCCGCTCGCGTGGGTCGGGGAGATCGCCTACTCGCTCGGCCTCGGCACCGTGCGGGGCCTGGTGCTCAACTTCCCGGAGCGGCCGGAGACCGTGCTGGCCGACCTGCGCGAGATCGGCCCCCACGTGATCCTCGCACCCCCGCGGCAGTGGGAGGCCAGCCACGCGGAGATCGAGGTCCGGATCGAGGACTCGACCCCGCTCAAGCGGTCGATCTACCGTCGCCTGATGCCGGTCGGCGCCGAGGTGGCCCGGCGGAGGATGGAGGGCCAGCCGATCCCGCCGGGACTCCGGCTCCGGTGGCTGATCGGCGAGGCGCTCCTCTTCCGGCCGTTGCGGGACCAGCGGGGGCTGCGTCGCCTGCGCTACGCGTACACCGGCGGCGCCCCGCTGGCGCCGGAGATCCTGCTCTTCTACCGGGGTCTCGGCGTGAACGTGAAGCAGGTCTACGGCCAGACCGAGAACTGCGCCTTCTTCTGCGCGCAGCCCGACGAGGCGGTGAAGCTCGGCACCGTCGGGGTGCCGTTCCCGGGCGTCGAGCTCCGGCTGACCGACGAGGGGGAGATCTGCTCGCGGGGCCCCACCGTCTTCGTGGGCTACTACAAGCACCCCGAGGCGACCCGGGAGGCGGTGCCCGACGGCTGGCTCCACTCGGGCGACGCCGGCTTCGTCGGGCCCGACGGCCAGCTGGTGGTGGTCGACCGCCTCCGGGACGTCAGCCGCCTGGCCGACGGGAGCACGCTGGCTCCGCAGTTCCTCGAGAACAAGCTCAAGTTCAGCCCCTACGTGAAGGAGGCGGTGGTCGTCGGGCACCGGCGGCCGTTCGTCGTGGCGATGGTGAACATCGACCTGGCGACGGTCGGCAAGTGGGCGGAGCGCCGGCGGATCGCGTACACGACCTACGCCGACCTGGCCTCGCGGCCGGAGGTGTACGACCTGGTCCAGGCGGTGGTCGCCCGCGTCAACGGCGAGCTGCCGGCGGCGACCCGGATCCACCGGTTCCTCGTGCTGCCGAAGGAGCTGGACCCGGACGACGACGAGATCACCCGCACCCGCAAGCTCCGCCGCCGGGTGGTCGCCGAGAAGTACGCCGCCTACATCGAGGCGCTCTACGCGGGTGAGAAGGAGATCGAGGTCGGGATCACCGTCACCTACGAGGACGGCCGGCAGGCGACGGTCCGGCACCGGGTCCAGATCCGCGACGCCGCGGCCGGCGAGGACGGGCGTGGCTGACTGGCCCTTCCTGTCCCAGCTGATCGCCAACGGGGTCCTGATCGGGCTGATGTACGCCCTCATCGCGCTGGGGTTCGTCCTCGTCTACAAGGCGACCGACGCCATCAACTTCGCGCAGGGCGAGTTCGTCATGATCGGCGGCTTCCTGGCCGCCGTCGCCCTCGGCACCCACCGCGCGCCGGTGTGGGCGGCGGTCGGGGCGGCCGTGCTGGGCATGGTGGCGCTCGGCTTCGGACTCGAGCGGGTGGTCCTGCGGCCGCTGCTGAACCGGCCCATCGTCGCCATGATCATGGCGACCATCGGGCTGGCGGCGGTGCTCCGGGGGATCGGTCCGCTGCTGTGGGGCGCGGAGACGAAGGCGCTCCCGCTGCCGGTCCGGGAGGAGCCGGTCGTGCTCGGGCCGCTCTTCCTGCCGCCGATCCAGCTGGCCGGGGCCGCGGTGAGCCTCCTGTTCCTCGCGATGTTCGGGTGGTTCTTCCTCCGGAGCCGCCGCGGGATCGCCATGCGCGCGATCGCCGACAGCCAGATGGTCGCGATGGCCATGGGCATCCACGTCGAGCGCTACTTCGCGGTCGCGTGGGCGCTGGCGGGGGCGGTGTCGGCGGTCGGGGGCGTGATCTGGGGCAACCTGCTCGGGGTCGACGTTCACCTGGCGCTGGTCGGCTTCAAGGTGTTCCCGGTGGTGATCCTGGGCGGGCTCGACTCGATCCCGGGCGCCGTGGTGGGCGGCCTCATGGTGGGGATCGTCGAGAACGTGGCGGCCGGCTACCTCGACCCGCTGGTCGGGGGAGGGACGAAGGACTTCGCTCCCTACGTGCTGATGATCCTGGCGTTGATGGCGCGCCCGTACGGCATCTTCGGCAAGCCGATCATCGAGCGGATCTGAGCGCGCATGTTCCATCGCGAGTGCGGCGTGTTCAAGACCACGTACCGGGCCGACATGGCCCTGTACCCGCTGCCCATCGCGCGGTGGACGGTCGCCGGCGCGCTGGCCTGGCTCTTCGTCGTGCTGCCGCTGAGCGCCGACGACTACTACCTCTCCATCGTGAACCTGGTGACGATCGCGGTGGTCGGGGCGGTGGGACTGAACCTCCTGGTCGGCTACACCGGCCAGATCTCGGTCGGGCACGGCGCGTTCATGTCGGTGGGCGCGTACACCGCGGCGAACCTCGCGACGCGGCTGGACTGCCCCTTCTGGCTGGCGTTGCCGGCCGGCGGCCTGGTGGCGGCCGGCGTGGGCGCGGTGGTGGGGGTGCCGTCGCTCCGGATCAAGGGCCTGTACCTGGCGATCGCGACCCTGGCCGGGCAGCTCATCATCGAGTGGACGATCAACCACGTGACCTGGATCAGCGGCGGGGCCCAGGCCTCGATCGCGGTGCCGCGGCCGCGGCTCGGCCGGTGGGTGCTCGGGTCCCAGCGCGAGATGTACTACCTCCTCCTGATCGCCGCGGCGCTGGCGGTGACCGCCGCCCTGAACCTCCTGCGCACCCGGGTCGGCCGCGCGTTCGTGGCGATACGGGACCACGACGTCGCGGCCGAGCTCATCGGGATCGACATCTTCCGGTACAAGCTGCTCGCCTTCGCGGTCTCGGCGTTCTACGCCGGGGTCACCGGCGTCCTGTACACGTACTACCTGGGCGTGGCGAACTACGAGCAGTTCCAGCTCGGCACGTCGATCGACTACCTGGCGATGATCATCATCGGGGGGCTCGGGTCGGTCCTGGGGTCGATCTTCGGCGCGGTGTTCGTGACCCTGCTCCCGATCGGGATCCGCTACGGCATGGAGGCGGCGGGGGGGCTCCTGCTCTCGCCGGAGGCGGTGCTGAACGTCATTCCCAACCTGCGCCTGATCCTGTTCGGCGTGCTGATCCTCGTGTTCCTGGTCCTGGAGCCGGAGGGGCTGAACAGGCTCTGGCGCAACATCCGGAACTACTTCCGCGTGTGGCCGTTCGCGTACTGAGCGCGGGCGAGGAAGGGAGGCGCATCGTGAAAACCCGACGCATCGTGCTGCTCGGAGTGGCGCTCGCCGTGAGCGTGCTCGTGGGGCCCGGATGGGCGCCGGCGAGCGACGAGATCGTGATCGGCATGCAGTGCGACCGCACCGGGGCGACCCAGACGGTCGGCGTCAACTGGTGCCCGGGGTACCACGACTACATGAAGCTCGTCAACAGCAAGGGCGGGGTCGAGGGGCACCCGATCCGGGTGATCGAGATCGACCACGAGTACAAGGTGCCGCCGGCCCTGGAGGGCTACGAGCGCTTCAAGAAGGAGGGTGCCGTGCTGGTGTTCCTCTACGGCACGCCCATGACGTACGCGCTCGCCCAGAAGCTCCAGGAGGACCGGATCCCGGCGACCTGCCCGGCGTTCGGCCCGGCCCTGGCCGCCGACGGCCAGCGCTACCCCTACCTGTTCCCGATCGCGGCGACCTACTGGTCGCAGGCCGGGGGCGCGGTGAAGTACGCCGGCGACCGGCTGGGCGGCCTCAAGGGGAAGAAGCTGGCCTATCTCTTCTTCGACAACCCCGCCGGGCGGGAGCCGCTCCCGGTCCTGGAGGAGCTGGCGCAGCAGGAGGGGTTCCAGCTGCGCACGTTCGCGGTGCCGCCGCCGGGGCTCGAGATGGGGGCGCAGGTGCTCGACATCGCCCAGCGGTACCGGGCGGACTTCGTCGTCACGCACCTGTTCGGCCGCTCGCCGTCGGTCTCGATCAAGGAGCTGAAGCGCGTCGGCTACCCCCTCGCCAGGGTCGTGGCGTTCGTGTGGGGGGCGGCGGAGGCCGATGTCGAGGCGGCCGGCGGGTTCGGGGCGGCCGAGGGGTACAGCGGGCTCGAGTTCGCGGGCGTGGGGCTGGACTACCCGGTCCTCCAGGAGATCCGCGACATGTACAAGAAGGAGGGCAAGCAGCCGCCGAAGGAGATGATGGCCTCGGCCTACTACAACCGCGGCCCCTTCGTCGCGGCGCTGCACGTGGAGGCGATCCGGAACGCGCTGAAGGCCAAGCCGGGCGGGAAGATCACCGGCGAGGACGTGCGGCGCGGGTTCGAGCAGATCAAGGGCTTCACGCTCGGCGGCCTGGTGCCGCCCCTCGAGATCACCCCGCTCGACCACGAGGGCGGGGGCTGGGTGCAGGTGTTCCAGGTCAAGGGCGGGAAGTTCGTCCGGGTGACGGACTGGTTCCGCGGCTACCCCGAGGTGGTGTCGAAGTTCGTCAAGGAGGCGAAGAAGTAGGCGCGCGCCGCGCCGGCCCCGGCGCGCCGCCGAGGCGCTCGCCGGGGCCGGCCGTCGGGCGGCCGGACGCGTCCGGGGACCGGAGCGGATGCTGACCCTCTCCAACGTGGAGGTGGTCTATGACGGGGTCATCCTCGTGCTGCGGGGCGTGTCGCTCGCCGCGCGGGCGGGCGCAGTCACGACGGTGCTGGGGGCCAACGGGGCCGGGAAGACCACGACCCTCAAGGCGATCTCGGGGCTGCTCCGGGCCGAGCGCGGCGAGATCACCAAGGGGACGATCGACCTCGCCGGCGACCGCATCGACCGGCTGCCTCCCCATGCCATCGTGGAGCGGGGCGTGGTCCAGGTCTTCGAGGGCCGCCGGGTCTTCGAGCACCTGACGACGGAGGAGAACCTGATCGCCGGCGGGCACATCCTGCGGGAGCCGGCGCGGGTGCGGATGGGGATCCAGCGCGTGTACGAGTACTTTCCCCGACTGGCGGAGCGGCGGCGCGTGCGCGCCGGCTACCTCTCGGGGGGCGAGCAGCAGATGCTGGCGATCGGGCGGGCCTTCATGTCGGCGCCGCGGCTCATGCTGCTCGACGAGCCGTCGCTCGGGCTGGCGCCCCTCCTGGTCGAGGAGATCTTCGCGATCGTCCAGCGGCTGAACCGAGCGGAGCGGCTGACCGTGCTCCTGGTCGAGCAGAACGCCGCGATGGCGCTCGCCGTCGCCGACTACGGCTACGTGATGGAGAACGGCCGGATCGTGCTGGACGGGGAGGCCCGCGCGCTCGCGGCGAACGCGGACATCCGCGAGTTCTACCTCGGGCTCACCGAGGTGGGGAGCCGGAAGTCGTACCGCGACGTCAAGCACTACCGGCGTCGCAAGCGCTGGCTGAGCTGAGCAAGGGGGCGGCACGCTCCCGCCGGGCTTCGGGGTCGCGGATCGCCGTGCCGCCCCGGTCGCGGCGGGGGGCTCGGCGCCCCGCGGGGCGACCGGGGGCGGCGCCGGGGTCGGGCGGCCGGCCGTCCGGGGGCGGCGCGTTGAGGCGGGAGGGCGCATGAGACTCGAGCGGCAGACGGATCGCGTCGACCAGGTTCCTGCGCCGGTTCCGCCGCGGCCGGCGGCGCGCCGCGGCCGGGGTGCGCCCGTCCCATCGGGCGCGACCGTCCGGGGGGCGGCGGTCCCGCGCCGGGGGGCGGCGGCCTCGGATCCCCGCCGATGAGCGCGACCCCGGCGGGGCGGGCCGAGCGCCTGTCCGGCTACTACGACCGGCGCCGCGAGACGATGAGCGCGCGGGCGCGCCGGGCGTACCAGGCCGGGTGGGTGCGGGCCCTCGTCGCGCACGCGTGGCGCCGGGCGCCGGGATTCCGGCGGCGGATGGAGGCGGCCGGGCTCCGGCCGGCGGATCTGGCGAGCCCCGAGGCGCTCCAGCGCCTGCCGGTGGTGAAGAAGGCGGAGATGCCGGACCTCCAGCGCGCCGAGCCGCCCTTCGGCGGGTACGTGACGGTGCCGGCGCGGGATCTCGGGTGGGTCTTCGTCTCGCCGGGCCCGATCTACGAGCCGATCGCCCGGCGCGATGCGAGCCCATGGCGGACCGAGACGGCCGCGTACGCCGGCGGGTTCCGGCCGGGCGACGTGGTGATCGACACGTTCCTCTACCACCTGACCCCCGCGGCGCACCTCTTCGATCGCGGGCTCGCCCGGCTGGGCTGCACGGTGGTCCCGACCGGGCCCGGGAACGCCGACGTCCAGATCCGGACCATCCGCGATCTCCGGGTGACCGGCTACGTCGGCACGCCCTCGTTCCTGATGGCGCTCCTCGCCCACGCCGCCGAGAAGGGGGCGGGTCCCCTGCCGCTCGAGGTGGCCCAGGTGGGGGCCGAGGCGCTGCCCGCCTCCCTCCGCCGGACGCTCGAGGAGGAGCACGGGATCCTCACGCGCCAGTCCTTCGGGACCGCGGACCTCGGGATCGTCGCGTACGAGTGCCGGCAGGCCGACGGCATGCACGTGATGGAGGACGCGATCCTCGAGATCTGCGACCCGCACTCGGGCACGCCGCTGCCGGCGGGCGAGATCGGCGAGATCGTCTGCACCGTCAACCACCGCGCGTACCCGATGGTCCGCTTCGCGACCGGGGACCTCTCGGTCCTCACCGAGGCACCGTGCCCGTGCGGCCGGACGTCGCCACGGATGCTCGGCTGGCGCGGGCGCGCCGACGAGGTCACCAAGGTGCGGGGGATGTTCATCCATCCGCGGCAGGCCGAGGAGGTCGCGGCGCGGGTGCCGGCGGTGACCCGGTGGCGGGTGGTGGTGACGCGCGAGGCGCACCAGGACGCGCTCACGATGGAGCTGGAGCTCGCGCCCGCCGCCGATGCCGACCAGGTCCGCGCGGTCGTGGCGGGGGCGATCCGGGAGGTGATGAAGCTCCGCGGGGAGGCCCGCGTGGTTCCGCCGGGGACGATTCCCGACGGCGCCAAGCGGATCGACGACCGCCGGGTGTGGGACTGAGCGCCGCCCGCCCGGGTCCCATCCCCTCCCGCGCTTGCGGCGATCGGACGGCGTGGAGTATAGAGAGGCCACCTGGACACGTGCCGAGTGCCGGCACTCATGCGCTGACGAGGGAGGCTCGACGATGAGCGAACAGTGGCAGCAGGAGCCATGGGCGCGCGAGCTCTGGTGGCGGGGCAAGACGACTCGCCGTCGGGTCCTCGGGCTCTCCGCGCGGGCAGCCGGGGCCCTCGGGGCGGCGCTCCTGGTCCCGCCGCCGTGGCGGGCGGCATTCGGCCAGGCGAAGCCGTACCGGATCGGCACGCTCCAGCCGCTCTCCGGCGCCGCGGCGGCCGGCGGCAAGACCGCCCTGGTCGGCACCCAGATGGCGGTCGACCGGATCAACAAGGCGGGCGGCATCAACGGCCGTCCGATCGAGCTGGTCGTCGCCGACTACGAGTCGAAGCCCGACGTCGGCCGCCGGAAGGCGGAGAAGCTCGTCCTCGAGGACCAGATCGACGCGCACCAGGGCGGCTTCCTCTCGAACGTCTGTCTCGCCTGCATGCCGGTGTTCGAGGAGCAGAAGATCGTCAACATGATCGGGGTCTGCCTGGACACCACGATCACCACCTCGAAGTGCAGCCGCTACACCTTCCGGCCGTTCGACTACGCGCCGGCCCAGGCGGTGGCGTTCGCCCCCTACCTGGTGTCGAAGCTGGGGAAGCGGTGGCACATCGCCTACGCGGACTACGCGTGGGGACAGTCGACCCGCGACGCGTACGCGCAGGAGATCGGGAAGGCGGGCGGGGAGGTCGTGGGCGCCACCGGGATCCCCCTCGGCACCGCGGACATGACGCCGTTCCTCTCCAAGATCTCCGGGAGCTTCGACGGGCTCTTCGGGATCTTCTTCGGGAAGGACGGCGTGACGATCGGCAACCAGGCCGCCGACCTGGGGCTCACCCGCAAGTACCGCTGGGCCGGCGACGGCGCCATCGCGGAGTCGACCAACCTCCCGGCGCTGGGGCAGAAGATCGAGGGCTTCGTCGGCATCAACCGGTACGTCCCGGTGCTGGAGGGCCCGCTCAACACCCCCTACCACAAGCGATTCTTCGAGGACGCGGTGGCGCGGCTCAAGCAGATCGATCCCAGCGGGCCGCTGCCGGACCGCTACGTGCAGTCGAACTACGAGGCGATGAACACGCTCCGGCTGGGGATCCAGCGCTCGGGATTCCAGGGACGCCAGGACACCCCGAAGCTCATCGAGGCCCTCGAGGGGCTCGAGATGAAGGAGGGCGAGGACTTCCCGCAGGGCGACAAGACGCTCCGACGGGAGGACCACCAGGCGTTCCTGCGCGAGTTCATCTTCGCGATCCAGGGCGGCAAGCACCGCATCCTGGAGGTGGTTCCCAAGGAGAAGACCATCTTCCCGCCGGCGTGCCGGTTCGCGTGAGGGACCGCGCGCGGCCGATCGCGCGGCCCGGCGCCGGCGGACCGGCGGCGACGGTCCCGGCGGAGACCGGCCGCGCCGCAGCGGGCCGACGCCGGGCGGGGTGACCGGGCCGCGCGTCGTCGGGGTGGAGGGCGGCGACCCGGCGATCCTCCGGACGGAGGACCTGACCGTCCGCTTCGGGGGTCTGACGGCGCTGGACCGCGTGTCGCTGAGCGTCCGGCGCGGGGAGATCCGGGCGGTCATCGGGCCCAACGGCGCCGGCAAGTCGACCCTCTTCAACTGCATCACGGGGGTCCTGCGGCCGACGGCGGGGCGCATCCTGATCGACGGCCAGGACATCACCGGATTGCCCCCGCACGCGGTGTCCCACAAGGGCGTCGCGCGCAGCTACCAGATCACCAACATCCTGCCCGGGGCCACGGTGCTGGAGAACGTGCGGATCGCGGCCCAGTCGCGCCGGCACGGCTGGTGCGTGTGGCGCCACCACCGTGCGTTCCCGGACCTCGTCGAGCGGTCGCGGGCCGTGCTGGCGGCGGTGGGGCTGGCCGCCAAGGCGGAGGAGCTGGCGGCGAACCTCTCCCACGGCGAGCAGCGGACGCTGGAGATCGGGATCGCGCTGGCGACGGAGCCCCGCCTGCTGTGCCTGGACGAGCCGACCGCCGGGATGAGCGCCGCCGAGACCCGGGCGACCGTCGAGCTGATCCGTCGCATCGCGGCCGACTACACGATCCTGATCGTCGAGCACGACATGGAGGTCGTGATGGGGCTCGCGCGCACGATCACGGTGCTCCACTACGGCGCGGTCCTGGCCGAGGGGGCGCCCGCGGCGATCCAGGCCAACCCCCGGGTCCAGGAGGCCTACCTCAAGACCTGATGCTGGCCCTGGAGGAGCTCCACGCCCACTACGGGAAGTCCCACGTGCTCCACGGCGTCTCGCTGCGGGTGGGGCGGGGCGAGGTGGTGGGACTCCTGGGCCGCAACGGCGTGGGGAAGAGCACCACGCTGAAGGCGGTCATGGGCCTCGTGCGCCCGTCGGCCGGCCGCGTCGTCTTCGACGGGCGTGACGTCACCGGCGCGAGCCCGCACCACCTCGCCCGGCTCGGGCTCGCCTGGGTGCCGGAGGACCGCCGCATCTTCCGGGTGCTGAGCGTGCTGGAGAACCTGCGGACCGGGCTCGACCGGCCGGCGGTCTCGCCGGCGCGCCGCGCCGAGCTCCTCGAGAAGGTGTACGCGTGCTTCCCGGTCCTGGCGGAGCGCCGGCGGCAGCCCGGCGGCACCCTGTCCGGCGGCGAGCAGCAGATGCTGGCGATCGCACGGGCGATGATGCTCGAGCCGAAGCTCATCCTCCTGGACGAGCCGACCGAGGGGCTCATGCCGCGGATGGTCGCGCAGATCCGCGAGATCGTCCGCCTCCTCCACCGCGACGGCGTCGCCATCCTGCTGGTGGAGCAGAACGTCCCGCTCACGCTGGAGGTGGCCGACCGGGTCTACGTCATGGAGAAGGGCGTGGTGCGGCATCACGCTCCGGCCGCGGAGCTCCGCCAGGCGCCGGCCGTCCTGCGCCAGTACCTGGGGGTCTGACCGTGTCGCCGGCGGCGCGGGAGCGGGGCGGGGCACCCGGGCGCCGGCCGCCGCGCCCGGCCGGAGGGTCCGGATGGTGATCCCGGCCGAGCAGATCCTGATCCAGACCGTCAACGGGCTGGTCAACGGCATGATCCTGGCCCTGGTCGCCTCCGGGCTGACGCTGATCTTCGGGATCATGGACGTCGTGAACTTCACCCACGGGGACCTCGTGATGCTCGGCGGGTTCGTCGGCGCGGTCACCGTCGCCGCCACCGGCAGCTTCTGGCTCGCGCTGGGGTCGGCGGCGGTGACGGTCGGGCTGTTCGGCGCGGTCCTCCAGGTCACCACGCTGCGGCCCCTGGTCGGCCGGGATCCGCTCACGACGATCCTGGCCACGTTCGGGATGTCGCTGGTCCTGCAGAAGTACGCGCTCTGGCAGTGGGGGCCGTCGGCGCGGCAGATCCAGGAACCGCTGGCCGGCCGGTTCGCCCTCTTCTACCTGGAGTACCCCTGGTACCGGGTGTTCACCGCCGCCCTGTCCGGCGCGATCATCCTGGCCCTCTGGCTCTTCCTCAAGCACGGCACGTACGGGATCTGGATCCGGGCCGCTACCCAGGATCGCATCATGGCCGCGGCGATGGGGATCCCGGTCCCGGCGGTGCACACCGCGGTGTTCGCGATCGGGGCGGCGATGGCGGCCGCCAGCGGCGTCCTGTTCGGCCCGCTGGGCGGCGTCACCCAGACCATGGGCCTGGACTTCACCCTGCGGGCGTTCATCGTGGTGGTCGTGGGCGGGATGGGGAACCTGGCCGGGTCGATCCTCGCCTCGATCTTCATCAGCCTGCTGGAAGCGTACGCCGCCATCTTCGTCAGCCCGGCCCAGGCGGTGATCGTGTCGTTCGTGGCCCTGATCCTGACGCTCCTCTTCCGGCCGACCGGCCTGTTCGTGCCCACCCCGAAGTGAGCCGGGGAGGGCGGAGCGATCGCCGGGCGGCGACCGCTCACGCGGTGGCGTTCGCGCTCGTCGTGGCGCTGCTCGCCGCGGCGCCGCTGGCGCTGCCCGGGTTCTGGCGGCGGTTCCTGACCGAGATCCTGATCTGGGGGCTCCTCGCCATGTCGTCCGACGTCCTGATCGGCTACACGGGAATGGTCTCGTTCGGGCACTCCGCGTTCTTCGGGGTCGGCATGTACGGCGCCGCGGCGCTCTTGTTGACCCCGCGCCCGGCCGGGCTCTGGCTCGCGCTCGCGGCGGGGCTCGCCGGCGCCGGCGCGGTGGCCGCGTGCGTCGCGTTCTTCGCCACCCGGCTCCGCGACATCTACTTCTCGATCACCACCCTCGTGTTCTCGCAGATCTTCTACGTCGTGATCTTCACCTGGACCGAGGTCACCGGCGGGGAGAACGGCCTGACGTTCCGGCAGCCGCCGCTGTTCCTGCCCGGGCTGGGGGCGGCCGCGTTCACCCCGGTGACGCTGCACTGGTTCGTGCTCGGGGTGGTCGCGCTGACCTACGTCGCCCTGCGCCGGATCACGCGCTCCCCGTTCGGGATGGTGCTCCAGGCGATCCGGGAGAACGAGGGCCGCACCCGCGCGATCGGCTACCCCGTGGAGCGCTACAAGATGGCGGCGGTGCTCCTGTCGGGGGTGGTCGCCGGGCTGGCCGGCGTCCTCTACGCGGTCCAGAACAAGTTCGCCGCCCCCGACTTCGTGCACTTCGTGCTGTCGGGCGAGACGGTCATCTTCAACGTGATGGGGGGGATGGGGACCCTGGTCGGCCCGGTGGCCGGGGCGGCGTTCTTCCAGTTGCTCCGGGAGGGAGTGTCCCGCTACTTCACGGAGTACTACCTGATCCCCGTCGGGCTGGTGTTCACCGCGATGGTGATCTTCGTCCCCCAGGGGCTCCTCGGGTTCCTGCGGCGCGCGCTGAACCGGTGAGCCCCGCCCGCCGGCTTTCGGTTGACGAACCTGCGGCCCCTCCTCACAATACTGGTCCTATGACCTTCGGGGGCCGCGCGGCCGGCTCCGGTCGGACGGGAAACCGTGTGGCGACCGCCTGGCGCGACGCCGCGGTCGCCGCCGCGCTCACGGTCCTGGTCGCGGCGGGCTGTGCGCATCGACCGGCGCCGGTGCGGGCGGCCGGCGATCCGCCGGCCCGGTTCGAGTTCGGCCGCGACACGTTCGCGTTCCCGAATCTCGTCCGCGCCGAGCACCCGGGCCTCCGCGACGCGTTCGCCAACTACTGCCTGCTGATGGCCAAGGCCGCGAACCAGTTCTTCCGCTTCGCCCGCTTCGACGGCGCGGCGCCGCCCGTCTCGCGCGCGGAGTACGCCCGGCGGGTGGCGGCCGTGCTCCGGCGCGCGCCGTGGGATCCGCCGGCGCCCGCGGCGGAGCGCGTGGTGATCCCCGGCTACCCGAGCCTCCACGACTTCTCGCGGGCGCACGAGGACCTGGTGAAGGGCGCGCTCGGGTCCAACGTGCTGAGCATGGTGCACTGGCGCACCTGGCGGGTCGGGGTCGACTTCTCGCCGGCGCACCAGGAGGCGCTCGCGCAGGAGGTCGCGGCGGAGGTCGGGGCGGGACGGCCCGCGGCGGTCATGATCACGAACTTCCCGCATCGCGACCTCCTGAATCACGCGGTGCTCGTGTACGACCGCCGCCCGAGCGGCGACGGGACGGAGTTCCTGGCCTACGATCCGAACGACCCCGGCTCCCCGCTGGCGCTCCACTTCGACCGGGCGACGCGGGGCTTCTGGGTCGGCCCGCTCACCTACAGCCCGGCCGGGCGGATCCGCGCGTTCCGGCTCTACACGTCCCCCCTCTTCTGACCGGACATGCGGCCGGCCGCCAGCGCTCCGCCGCGTCCCCGCCCCGAGGCGACCCCCTGGCGGTGACCCTCACCTCGGCGCGGCGCCCGGCCCCGGCCGGCTGGCACGCTCATCCCTACAACCAGGCCAGGTACTACCGGGCGGCGGCGCTCGCGGCGCGGCTGCCCCGGCGCGCGCGCCTTTGGCTGGCGCCCCGGATCGCCGCGGCGGTGCGGGGCCGCTTCCCCGCCGAGCGGACGGGCGTCCGGCGGAACCTGGCGCGGATCCATCCGGACCGCCGGCCGGCGTGGCTCGAGGCGGCGACCGACCGCGTGCTCGCGAACTTCGCCGTCTGCTTCGGCGACCTCCTCGCGCTGAACCACCGGCCGCCGTCGCGGCTCGGTCGCGTCGTGGCGGGGTGGGACGACCAGGCGCCGACCCGGGCGGCCCTCGCGCGGGGCGGCGGGTGCGTCTCGCTGACCGCGCATCTCGGGAACTGGGACCTGGCCGGCCGGGCCCTGGCGATCCTCGGCCGTCCCGTGCGGGTCGTGATGGCTCCCGAGACGGATCCCGCCGTCGAGGGCCTGCTCGAGCGCGGCCGCACGCCCCGTCTCGCGGTGACCCGCCTGTCCAGTCCGCTCGTCGCGGTGGAGCTGGTCGCGGCCCTCCGTCGCGGCGAGATCGTCGCCTTCCAGCTCGACCGCGCTGTGGGCGGGCGGGCGGACGTCGACGCGCCCTTCTTCGGCCACCCGGCGGCGTTCCCGCTCGGGCCCTTCCTGGTCGCCGCCGCGGCCGCCGTCCCGGTGGTGCCGGCGTTCTGCGTCCTGGAGCCCTCCGGGGGGTACCGGCTGCACGTGGAGCCCGCGGTGCCGGTCGCCCGCGGCGCCGAGCGCGAGGCCCTGCGGCGCGCGGTGGCGGTGCTGGAGCGGTACGTGCGCGCTCACTGGGACCAGTGGTTCAACTTCTACGACGTCTGGGGCGCGGGCCGGTGAGCGCGGGGCGCGGCGCCCCCGTCCGCCCGGTCGCGGTCACCGGTGCGGGAGTCGTCACCGCGATCGGCCAGGACCTCGACGGCTTCTGGGACAGCCTCGTCGCCGGCGTCTCCGGGATCTCCGAGATCGAGGGGTTCCCGGTCGCCGACCTGCGCGTCACGCGGGGCGGGGAGATCAAGAAGCTCGTCCGCGAGCTGCCGCCCAGCGCGCGCCCCGGGCCGGGGGCGGCCCGCCGGCTGCCCGCCTGCCGGACGTCACGCTTCTTGATCCACGCTGCCAGCGAGGCGCTCGAGCGGGCCGGCCTGGCCGGCCGGCTCCCCCCGCCGGAGCGCCTGGGGGTCGTGGTCGGGACGGCGCTCGGCGGGATCGACGAGGCCCGCCGGGCGCTCGCGCCGCAGGGCGGAGTCGCCGCGCTCGCCGGCGCGCTCTACGACGGCCCGACCCGGAACCTGGCCCGCTGGCTCGGGGCTCGCGGGCCCGTCCTCACGGTGACCCAGGCGTGCGCCTCGGGCGCGACCAGCCTCGGGCTCGCGGCCGATCTGCTTCGCGCCGGCCGCGCCGACGTGGTGCTGGCGGGCGGCGGCGACGTCCTCTGCCGGTTCGTCCAGCGCGGGTTCAACGTGCTGCGCTCGCTCACCCGCGACGCGGTGCGGCCGTTCGACCGGCGGCGGAGCGGGCTTCTCCTCGGCGAGGGGGCCGCCCTGGTCGTCCTCGAGCGCGGTGATCGTCCCGGGGCCGGACCGCCCCTCGGGTACGTGCTGGGGCACGCCAGCACCGCCGACGGCGCCCACATCACCGCCCCGGATCCCGAAGGGCGCGGGCTCGAGCTCGCCGTGCGCGCCGCCCTCGCGCAGGCGGGCGTCGCGCCGTCCGAGATCGACCTGGTGAGCGCGCACGGGACCGGCACCCCCGCCAACGATCGCGTGGAGACCGAGGTGCTCAAGCGCGTCCTCGGGCCCCACGCCGGGCGGATCCCGGTGAACTCGATCAAGGCCCATCTCGGGCACACGATGGGCGCCGCGGCGACCCTCGAGGCGATCATGTGCCTGCTGGCGGGCCGGCACGGCCAGGTCCCGCCGACGCTGAACTATGCGGATCCGGATCCCGCCTGCGACCTGGACTACGTCCCCGGGGCGGCGCGCGCCTGCCGGCCACGGGTGAGCCTGTCGACCTCGCTCGGGTTCGGCGGGTGCAATGCCGCGCTGGTGCTGTCCAGCGCAGGGCCGCCGTGAGCCCCGTGCCCCGGCCCCGCCGCGACCCGCCGGCCGCCGCCCTCCGGGGCCGCGCCGCGACCGCGCCGGCGGCGACGGCCGCCGATCCGCGGGTCCCCGGGGGCGGCGCGGATCCCGCGGCGGCCGGCGGCGCGCGTGCCGTGGCCGCCGGGCCGGCGGCCCCGCCCGGTGCGCCGGCGCCCTTTCCCGTGGCCCCGCGCATCCGCGGTGTCGGCGTCGTGACCGGCTGGGGGCCGGGCGTCGAGCCGGATGCGGCGGCCGTCCCCGACGACCGGGCGGGGATCGTGCCGGCGCCGACGCCGGTCCTGGACGGCGACCGCTTCCGCCGCGCGACCCGGGAGTGTCTCCTGGCGGTCGCGGCGGCGCGCGCCGCGGTGGCGGACGCGGGACTGGCCCCGGAGGCGGTGGCGGGGTCCGGGACCGGTATCCTGTTCGTGAGCGCGACCGGGTACGCGCCGGCGAACCGCGCATTCCTCGAGGATGAGGGTTCCACCACGCTCCACTTCCCGTACACTTCCCCGAGCGCGGTGCCGGGCGAGGTCACGATCGAGCTGGGGATCCGGGGCCCGTACCTCAACCTGATGGGGGGCGGGCCGGCGACGCTCCACGCGCTCTGGTCGGCGGCCCGGTGGCTCGCCGACGGCACCGCCGCGCGGGTGCTCGTGCTGGCGGTCGAGGTGGTCCAGGAGCTCCGGGACCTCTTCGCGCGGGCCGGCCGGGTGTGGGCGGGGCCGCTCGTGGAGGGGGCGGCGTGTCTGCTCCTCGAGCCCGGCCGGGGCGCGCCCCTCCGCTGGAGCGCCGTCGGGCTGGACGTCGACGGCCGCAGCGCCGGCGCGGTCGGCTCCACGCTCGAGGGCGTGCTGGCCGCCGAGCGGCCGCGGCTCGTCTGGAGCGGCATCACGGCTCCGGCGGTGGCGCGCGCCGAGCAGGCGGCGATCGCCCGGGCCGCGGGTCCGGTGCCGCGGGCGCCGCGGACGGGCGAGGCGCTGGCGCTGGGGCCGCTGCTCGCGCTGGCGCGGGCGCATCGCCTGGGCGCGGAACGGCCGTGGCTCCTCACCGCGGGGTGGCGGAGCGACTACGGGGCGATGCTCTGGCCCCGTGACTGAGGAGGGCGGATGGACGAGGTAGCGATCATCGACGAGCTGCGCGACATCATCGTCAAGCGCCTCAAGTTCGATCCCGCACGGCTGGCGGGGCTGGCGCCGGGCACGGCGCTCCCGAAGGGGATCGAGGGCTCGCTCGGGCTCGACTCCCTCGACTTCATCGAGCTCTCGATCGCGCTCGAGGAGCGCTTCGGCGTCATGGTCGAGGAGGGCGAGGACGTCGCCGCCCACTTCGCCACCCTGGGCTCGCTGGCGCGCTTCGTGAGCCTCCGGGCGCGCGGCGCGTGATCCGCCCGGCGTGAACCCTGTCTGGGTGACGGGCATCGGCGCCGTGAGCCCGTACGGGCGCGGCCGGGACGCCTTCTGGGCGGGGCTGACCGCCGGCCGGTGCGCGATCGGGCCGATCTCGCTGTTCGACACGGAGGGCTTCCGCTCCCGCCTCGGCGCCGAGGTGCCCCGCGGAACGGACTGGTCGGGCGTCTCCCGGCGCCGCTCGCGCGCCGATCGCTTCACGGTGGCCGCGGTCGCCGAGGCGGTGGCCGACGCCGGGCTCACCAGGGCGGAGCTCCGCCCCGCCGCGGTCGTGGTCGGCGGGATCGGGGGCGGGATGCTCGAGGCGGAGACCTGGTACTGGCGGCGCGTGCGGGACGGCATCGACGATCCCGCGCTCCGGGTGCCCTGGCAGAGCCTCCTGCCGTTCGCGCACGCCGACCTGATCGCGCGTCGGTACGGCACGACCGGGCCGAAGGAGACGGTGGTCCTCGCCTGCAGCTCGGGCGGGGCGGCGCTCGGGCTCGCCGCCGACCTGGTCGCGACGGGAGCGGCGCCGCTCGCGCTGGCCGGCGGGGTGGATGCCATGACGCGGATCTGCTTCATGGGGTTCAACGCCCTCAAGCTCCTCGACCCCGGGCCGTGTCGCCCGTTCGCCCGGGACCGCCGCGGGATGTCCGTCGGCGAGGGCGCGGGGTTCGTCGTCCTGGAGGCGGCCACGCACGCGCGCGCCCGGGGCGCCCGCGCCTACGCCGAGGTCGCCGGCTACGGGCTCACCACCGACGCCTGGCACATGACCGCGCCGCATCCCGAGGCCGAGGGCGGCGTCCGCGCCATGCTGGAGGCGCTCGAGCGGGCGCACGTTCCGGCGAGCGCCGTCGGGTACGTCAACGCGCACGGCACCGGCACCTTGCAGAACGACCGCGTCGAGGCGCTGGCGCTCCGGAAGCTCTTCGATCCCGACACGGTGCTGGTGAGCGCGAACAAGTCCCTGATCGGCCACACGATGGCGGCGGCCGGCGCGCTGGAGGCGATCGCCACCGTGCTCACCCTGGTCGCCGGCCTGATCCCTCCCACCGCGCACCTGACGGACCCGGATCCGGAGATGGCGTTCGACTGCGTTCCGGGCGTGGCGCGCCGGGCGGCCGTCGAGTGGGCGCTGTCGAACTCGTTCGGGTTCGGCGGCCAGAACCTGAGCCTCCTCTTCCGCCGCGCCGCCGACCCCCGCGGCCTCGAGGGCCGGTGACCGATCGCGCCGGGTCGCGGCCCGGGAGCGGCGGCCCGCGGCCGGGTGGCGAGCCGAACGCGGCCGGCGCGCCGCCGGTCGTCGTGACCGGGATCGGAAGCGTCAGCGCGCTCGGGATCGGCGGCGGCGCCAGCACCGGCCGCGCCCTCGCGACCGCGGTCCCGGGGATCGGGCCCGTCCGGGCGTTCTCCGCCGAGGGGTGCGGCAGCCGCCTGGCCGGCGAGGTCGGGAGCCTGGAGGCACACCTCCCCGCCGACGAGGCCCGCCGGCTGCCGCGAGTCAGCCAGTTCGCAGTCGTGGCCGCTCGCCTCGC
>DASRDR010000234.1:0-45491 GCA_035652475.1 Candidatus Methylomirabilota bacterium
CCTCGATGACCCGCTCGTCGTTCCGGACCTGGGCGGGCTTCCCCTCGGCGATCTTGACGCCGTGGTCCAGCACGATGACCCGGTCCGAGACGTCCATGACCACGTCGAGCTTGTGCTCGATCAGCACGACCGTGATCCCCAACCCGCGCAGCGCCTTCACCAGGTCCATGAGCTCGAGCGTCTCGGCCGGGTTCATGCCCGCCGCGGGCTCGTCGAGGAGCAGGAGCCTCGGGCGGGTCATGATCGCGCGGGAGATCTCGGTCCGCCGGCGGTTCGCGTACGAGAGGCCGTAGACGGGGTGCTCGAGCCGGGGGATCAGCCGGTTGCCGAACAGCCCCAGCACCTCGAGCGCGCTCTCCACCGCCCGCCGCTCCTCCTCCCGGACCGAGGGCGGCCGGACGATCGCGCCCAGCGCGCCGGCCCGGAGCCGCGTGTGCTCGCCGACCAGGAGGTTCTCCAGCACCGAGAGGTTGTTGAACAGGCGGATGTTCTGGAAGGTGCGGGCGACGCCCCGGGCCACGATCTCGTGCGGCGGCAGCCCGCTGATCTCCTCCCCGCCGAGCCGGATCGTCCCGGCGTCGCGGCCGGTCAGGCCGGTGATCAGGTTGAACAGCGTGGTCTTCCCGGAACCGTTCGGCCCGATCACGCTGACCAGCTCGCCCGCGTCGACGGTGAGGTTGATCCCGTCCGCGGCTGCAACGCCGCCGAAGCGCTTGGTGAGCCCCTGGATCTCGAGCAGCGGCCGGGCCGGCCCGGTCCTCGGGGCGGGGGTGGCCCACGACAGGCTCACCTCGGCGGCCCGGGTGGGGAGCGCGGCCTGCTGATCCCGGGTCAGCGCCGCGACCCGGCGGACGGCCGGCCAGAGGCCCTCCCGCCGGAACAGCATCATGAAGACCAGGATGAAGCCGAAGATCAGCTCGAGCGAGGTGATGAGCTGCACGCGGGCCAGCCAGGGGCTCCCGATCGACCGGCCGACCGCGTTGACCCAGAGCGACAGCTCCTGCAGGATCACCGACTGGAGCGAGGCGATCAGCAGCGCCGCCAGTACGACGCCGCGGACCGAGCCCATGCCCCCCAGCACGACCATCACCAGGATCATGACCGAGACCGGGAACTGGAACATCTCGGGGGTCGCGGTGGTGAGCTTCGCGACGTGGAACGCGCCGCCGAACCCGGCGATGGCCGCCCCCATCGCGAAGGCGAGCAGCTTGAAGTGGACGTGGTTCACGCCCATGGCGCCGGCGGCCAGCTCGTCCTCCCGGATCGCCATCCAGGCCCGCCCGACCCGCGACTCCTGCAGCCGGAACGAGATGAAGATCGCCACCGTCACCAGCGCCAGGCCGAGGTAGTAGTAGGGGTACGGGGAGAACCCGAACTCGTACCCGAACAGCCGCGGGGTCTGCACGCCGCCCAGGCCCTGCGCGCCGTTGGTCAGCCAGTCCAGGTTCCGCGCGACCACCGGGACGATCTCGCCGAAGCCCAGCGTCACGATCGCCAGGTAGTCGCCCCGGAGGCGGAGCGTCGGCGCCCCGAAGAGCACGCCGAAGAGGGCGCAGATCGTCGCGCCGATCACGAGCATCGCCCAGAACGAGATCTGCAGCTGGACCAGGTCCGGGCCGCCCTCGATCGGCACCCGCTGCACCTGACCGAGCCAGAGGAGCGGCTTCCAGACGTCCGACCACGGGATCTTGAGCTGGCCCGACGCCGCGATGCCGTACCCGTAGGCGCCGATCGCGAAGAACGCCGCGTACCCCAGGTCGAGCAGCCCGGCGAACCCGACGACGATGTTCAGGCCGAGCGCGAGCAGGACGTAGGTGAACGCGTTCGCCGCCGCGTCGACGTACCCCGCGCTCCCGACCAGCGACGGGAACGCCACCCCGACCGCCAGGAGCACCCCGGCCCAGATCTGGCGGCGGCGCGGCAGGGCCAGCGTGCGCCAGCGGAGGGTCCACGGCGCCCGCGCCCACCACCCGGCGATCGCGTTCACTCCCGGCTCCCCCGCCCGGCGCCCCTGGCTCACGCCTTCTGCGGGGCCTGCATCCCGAACAGGCCGGCCGGGCGGAACACCATGACCGTGATGAGGATCGAGAAGATGATGACGTCGGTCCACTTCACGCCGAGGATCTGCCCGCCCAGCGCCTGGATGAGCCCGATGATGAGCGCCCCGGCGACCGCGCCCGGCACGTTGCCGATCCCGCCCAGGACCGCCGAGGTGAAGGCGCGGAGCCCGGTGGTGTAGCCGATGTAGAAGGCGGTGAACCCGTAGTAGAAGCCGAAGAAGAGGCTGCCGGCGCCGGCCAGCGCCGACCCCAGGAAGAACGTGAGCACGATCACCCGGTCGATGTCGACCCCCATCATCTTCGCGGCGTCCATGTCCTGGGCGGTCGCCCGCATGGCCTTGCCGAGCGCGGTGCGCCGGACCAGGTAGTTGAGGCCGAGCATGAGCGTCACGCCCGCGACCGCGAGCATCACCTGGCTGAGGGTGATCTCCGCGTTGCCCCACGCCCAGCGCCGGTCGGGAATGATCTTGGGAAACGGCTTGGACTGCGGCCCCCAGATCATCAGGACGAGGTTGATCAGGATGAACGCCACGCCGATCGTCGTGATCATGGGCGCCGTCCCGGAGATGCCCCGCACCGGGCGGAGGCAGATGCGCTCGATCAGCACCCCGAGCATGCCGGTCAGCGCCATCGTCACCGGGAAGATCACCAGGAGCATGCCGACGAGCGGGAGGCCGGTCAGCGCGGCCGACGAGCCCGTGAAACCGAAGAGGTGGAGCACCATCAGCCCGAGGAACGTGCCGGTCATGAACACGCTGAAGTGCGCGAAGTTGATGAGCTCGATGATGCCGTAGACCATGGTGAACCCGAGCGCCAGCAGGGCGTACATCATGCCCAGGGCGACGCCGTTCACCACCTGCTGGAGGAGGACTTCACCGACGCTCATCGTGACCGACGGAGGCGGAGCGGCCGGGCGGGGCGCCCCGCCCGGCCGCGCGCGTCGCGCCTACTTCTGCGGCGCAGCGCCCTTGTACTCGAACTTCCCGTCCTTCGACACCTGGTAGAGCGACACGATCTTGTTCTTGATGTCGCCGTTCTCGTCGAACTCGATCGTGCCCTGGAGGGTGTTCTTGAGGCTCGTCTTCTCCATCGCGTCCCGGACCGCCGACCGCGTGACCGGCTTGCCGCTCTTCGCGACGCGGTCGATCGCGTCGGCGATGACCAGCACGCCGTTGTACGCCGTGATCGAGTAGTTCTGGGGCTCGCGGTTGTACTTGGACTTGAACTTGTTGATCCACTCGGCGGCCTTCTTGTCGGACAGCATCTCCGGCGAGGCGTTGGTCGCCCACCAGCCGGCCGCCGCCTCCTTGCCCGCCTGCTCGGGGAACCCGAGGTCGTAGATGCCGTCGGAGCCCAGCTTGTGGACGTTCGGCATCACCTCGTACGCCTGCCGGGCGAGCTTCACCGCGGCCTGCTGGACGCCCCCGTAGTAGATCGCGTCGGGGTTCATCCCCTTGATCTTGGTCAGGATCGTCTTGTAGTCGGCCTCCTTCGGATCGAGCCGGTCACGGCCCAGGATCTTGATCCCGAGCTCCTGCGCCCGCCTGGAGAAGGAGTCCGCGATCCCCACGCCGAAGGCGCCGCCGTCGTCCAGCACGTAGACGCTCTTCACCTTCAGGTTGTGGAACGCGTGGTTGGCCATGTTCGGGCCCTGGTAGGCGTCGGTCGTCACCGTGCGGAAGTAGACCGCCTTCCCCTTGGGCCGGTACTGGCTCTTGAACTTCGGGTCGGTGATGTCGGGGTTCGTCGAGCTCGGGGTGATGGTGGCGAGGTCGGCCTCGGACAGGATCGGCGAGATCGCCTTCCCCTCGCCGCTCATCTGGGGCCCGACCAGCGCGATGACCTGGGAGTCCGCGACGAACTTCCGGACGTTGGTCGCGGCCTGGGCCGGGTCGTACTGCCCGGCCGCCGGCGTGGCGCTGTCGAACACGACGGCCTCGAGCTTGTATCCGCCGACGCCGCCCTTCTGGTTGATCTCGTCGATCGCCATCTGCGCGCCCTTGGTGATGGCGTCGGCCGAGTCCGCGTCCGCGCCCGTCAACGGGAAGGACAGGCCGATCTTCAGGACCTTCTGCTGCGCCGAGCCGGCGCCCGGCAGGGTCGCGAGCAGCGCGAGCCCCAGCAGGACCGCCAGCGCACCCACCAAACCGCGTCGCGTCATCGTGTGACCTCCGGGGTGAGACAGTCGAGTTGAGTTAGAGCCGCGCGTCCTCGGGCGTCCGGGCCCCCGCGCTCCGTCGGGGCCGCCGATCACCTCCCTCGATCGATCCGGGGTTGCGGGACCCGGCAGGGATTCGCCGGGCGTAGTGGCGCTATTCTCTGCACCGCGGCCCCCAAAATCAAGCGGGGTCGCGGCCCCGCGGGGCGGCCCCGGCGCAGGCGGTGGCCGGGCGGCGAGCCGGCGCGTCGCCCGGCCCCGTCGTCCGGGGCCCGGCCATGGTCCCACCCCGGGCGGATCCGGCTGGCTACAGCGCCTTGCCGATCGCATCGAGGACGGCCGTCTCGACGGCCTGGTCGGCGGCCGGGAGCGGTTTCCGATCGGTCATCCAGAGGATCCGCTCCTCCGTGTAGACCTCGCGCTGCACCGCCACGGTCGTCCGCCCGTCGCCCTCGGGCCGGAGCGTGAGCCGGAGCTTGTGGCGGACCCCCTTGCCGTAGACCGCGTAGTCCTTGAAGTCGAGCCCGCGGGAGTCGGTGAGGATCCAGCCCACCGCCCGGTCCGACTGGTCGATGCTCCAGCCGAGGCTCTTCAGCACCGACTCGGCGACGAGCCAGACCCGGTCGATGGGCGCCGCGAACGTGCGGCTCGGCGGGTCGGCGGCTCCGAGCGGCGCCCCCGGCAGGAGCGCCAGGCCGAGGGTCATCCACGCGAGCGCGAGGCGGGCGATCCGGGTCATGAGGGTCCTCCTTCCAGCCGGGGGACCAGCCGCTCGGCCGCGGCCTCCCCCGACCGCACGCAGTCCGCGATTCCCACCCCCCGGTACGCGGCGCCGGCGACGGCGAGCCCGGGCAGGGCGTCCAGCCGCGCCTCGATCGCCGCCACGCGGCCGAGGTGCCCCACATCGTACTGCGGCATGGCCCGGGGGTGACGCCACACTCGCGCGAGGGTGGGCGCGGCGTCGAGCCCGAGCCGCGCGGCGAGCTCCCCCCGGGCGAGCGCGACGAGGGCCGCGTCGTCCCGCTCGAGAATTCCGGGGTCGAGGGCGCCGCCCAGGAACACGCGGAACAGCGCCACGCCCGCCGGCGCCCGGCCGGGATACTTGACGCTGAGGAACGTGCACGCCAGCACGGGCACGCCCTCCTGGCGCGGCACCACGTAGCCGAACGCATCGAGTGGATGCCGGACCGCTCCGCGCGGACAGGCGAGGGCGACCGCCGCCGAGGAGGCGTAGTCGATCGCGGCCAGCTCGCGGGCGAGCGGCGGATCGGTCTCGCGAACGAGCGCCGCCATCCGGTCGGCGGGCCCGGCCAGGACGACGGCGTCCGCGGGGAGGACCTCGCCGCCGGCGAGCGCCACGCGCCAGCCGGCGTCCGTCCGGGCGAGCGCCGTCGCCGGGGAGCCGAGCCGGACGCTGCCGGGCGGCAACCGCGCCGCCAGCGCCTCCACCAGCTCCTCCATCCCGCCCGCCAGCGTGACGAACAGGCTCGAGCGGACGCCGGCGGCGCCGCTCGCCGGGCGGCGGGCCGCCGCCCGGCGGAGCCCGAGGATCAGGCTCCGGTGCTCCCGCTCGAGGGCGGCGAAGCGCGGCATCGTCGCCGCCAGGGAGAGGCGATCGGGGTCGGCGGTGTAGATCCCGGCGGCGAGCGGCTGGACCACCCGCTCCAACGCCTCCCGCCCGAGCCGCCGGCGGACGAACGCCCCCAGGCTCTCGTCGCCGGCGGCCCGCCGCCGCGGGAGCACGAGGTCGAGCCCCATCCGGAGCTTCCCCCGCCACGAGAACACGGGTGACCGCAGCACCGGGGCGATGCGGGCCGGCGCCACCAGGACGAACCCTTCCGGGAGCGGCACCAGACGGCCCTGCCGGACCACGTAGGTCCGTCGCACGCGCTCGTCGCTCCCGCGGAGGCGCGCTCCGAGGCCGAGCCGCTCCGCGAGGGCGAGCCCCCACGGCTTCTCGGAGATGAGGGAATCGGGTCCGGCATCGAGCACGTATCCGGGCGGCCGCTCGGTCCGGATCGTCCCTCCGAGCCGCGGCGCGGCCTCGAGCAGCACGAGCTCGAGCGGCGCGTCGACCCGCAGCTCGAGGAAGCGGTGGGCGGCCGCGAGCCCGGCGATCCCGCCGCCCACCACGACGACCCGGGGCGGGCTCACCGCCGGCCCGGCGCGGCGCTCCCGGACCGGCGCGCCGGATCGCGACCGCGGCACCCCGGCCCGCGCGATCGCGGCGCCCGGCCGGCGTCGCCCCGATGGGCGCCGCGCCGGTCGCCGGGGATCCGCGGCCGGTCAGCGGGCCGAGAGCTCGTGGACCGCATCGACCAGGACGCGGACGTGCTCGACCGGCGTGCTCGGCAGCACGCCGTGGCCGAGGTTGAACACGTGCCCCGGGCGCCCCGCCGCCTGGGCCAGGATGGCGGCGACCCGGCGCCGGATCTCGGGCGGCGAGGCCAGGAGCGCGGCCGGATCGAGGTTCCCCTGCACCGCGACGTCGGGACCGACCCGCGCCCAGGCCGCCCCCAGGTCCACGCGCCAGTCGAGCCCGATCACGTCGCCGCCGGCGTCCCGGAGCGCCTCCAGGAACCCGGCGGTCCCGGTCCCGAAGTGGATCACCGGCACCTCCGGCGGGAGGCTCCGGATCACCGCCCGGGTGTGCGGGAGGACGGAGCGCCGGTAATCGTCGGGCGACAGCGCGCCGACCCAGGAGTCGAAGAGCTGGACGGCCTGCGCCCCCGCCGCGACCTGGCCGCCCAGGTAGCCGGCGGTCAGGCGCGCGAGCAGCCCCAGGAGCGCGTCCCACGCGCCGGCGTCCGCGTACATGAGCCGCTTCGTCTCGAGGTAGTCCCGGGACGCGCCGCCCTCGATCAGGTACGAGGCAACCGTGAAGGGCGCGCCCGCGAAGCCGATCAGCGGCACCCGGTCCGCGAGCGCGCTGCGCACCCGCCGGACGGTCTCGAACACGAACGGCACCGTCTCGGCCGGATCGCGCTCGACCAGGCGGGCGACGTCCGCCGCGCTCCGGACCGGCCGCCGGATCACCGGGCCCTCGCCCTTCGCGAACTCGAGGCCGACCTCGAGGGGCTCGACGGGCAGCAGGATGTCCGCGAACAGGATCGCCGCGTCCACCCCGAGCCGCTCGACCGGCAGCAGGGTCACCTCCGCCGCCGCCTCGGGGGTGTGGCAGAGCTCGAGGAAGCCGAGCCGCGCGCGGATCGCGCGGTACTCCGGCAGGAAGCGCCCGGCCTGCCGCATGAGCCACACCGGCGTGAACGGCGTCGGCTGCCGGCGGCAGGCGGCCAGGAACGCGTGCACCGCTGGGCTGGACCTCCTCCGTCGCGCCGGACTGGCGCGGTCGGGCGCGGGCGACCGGGGGCGAGCGGCACTCATGATAGCATCGCCCTCGGCGCATGGACCGGAGCTCCACGCCCGCCGATCCCGAACGCGCGCGCCAGCTGGCCGCCGCCGATCTGGCCGCGGCGATCGAGCGCGCCGCCGGGGACCTCGCGATCGCCGAGGAGCCGGCCGGCTTCGTCGCCGCGCTGGACGCGGGCGCGCCGCGCGGGGACGCCGCGCCCGGGGCCGCGGCCCGGCCGTGACCGCCGAGACGCTCGCCGGCGTCGCGGCGAGGATCCGGCGGCGGGAGTGCTCGCCGGTCGAGGCCGTCGAGGCCTGCCTCGCGCGCATCGCGCGGCTGAACCCGCGGCTCCACGCGGTCCTCCGCGTCGACGCCGACCAGGCGCTCCGCACCGCGCGCGTCCGCGAGGCCGAGGTCGAGGCCGGCCGTCTCCGGGGGCCGCTCCACGGGGTGCCGCTCGCCCACAAGGACCTGTTCGCGGGTCCAGGCCAGCCGGCGTCGTGCGGGACCGCGATCCCGGAGTACTTCCGGGCCGAGCGGAACGCCACCGCGCCGGCGCGGCTCGAGGCGGCCGGCGCGATCACGCTGGGCCGGCTCAACATGTCCGAGCTGGCGCTGGGGCCGTTCGGCGACAACGCCCATCACGGGGACGTCGAGACGCCGTGGCGGGCCGGGCACGGCGCGGGCGGCTCGTCGAGCGGCTCGGGCGCGGCGGTCGCCGCCGGGCTCGTCTACGGGGCCCTGGGGACCGACACCGGCGGGTCGATCCGGCTCCCCGCGGCGTGCTGCGGCGTGGTGGGGCTCAAGCCGACCTACGGCCGCGTGAGCCGGGCCGGCGCCATGCCGCTCTCGTGGTCGCTCGACCACGTGGGACCGCTCGCCCGGACGGTGCGGGACGCCGCCCTCCTGCTGGGCGCGATGGCCGGGCCGGACCCCGCCGATCCCACCGCGAGCCCGCGGGCGGTGCCGGACTACGTCGCGGCCCTGGACGGCGGGGTGGCCGGGCTCCGGATCGGCGTCCCGGACCGCTACTACTGGGAGGGCCTGGACGACGGCGTCACGGCCGCCGCGCGGCGGGCGACGGAGGTCCTCCGCGAGCTCGGCGCCGTCCTGCTCGAGTGCCCGCTGCCCGACCCGGAGCCGCTCAACGACCTGGCGAACCTGATCGCCCGCTGCGAGAGCGCGGCCGTGCACGCGCGCCTGGTCCGCGAGCAGCCGCACGCGCTCCAGCCGGTGGTGCGCGCCAGGCTGGAGGTCGGATTCCAGCCGAGCGCCCACGACTACCTCCAGGCGACCCGGCTCCGCGCGCGGGCGACGCGCACCTTCGTGGCCGACGTCTTCGCCACCGTGGACCTCCTGGTCGCGCCGACGACCCCGGAGCCCGCGCCCGCGCTGGCCGTGGTGACGGCCGGCGCGCCCGGCGACGTGATCCGGCGGATCGGCCGCTTCTCCCGCCTGACGCGGCCCTGGAACGTCCTCGGGCTCCCGGTGCTGAGCCTGCCGTGCGGGTTCGTGCCGGATGGCCGCCCGGTCGGCCTCCAGCTGGTGGGCCGCCCGTTCGACGAGGCGACGATCCTCCGGGCCGGGCACGCGTACGAGCAGGCCGCGGGCTGGTGGCGCCGCCGCCCGCCCCTCGACGACGCGGCCGGGCGCCGCTGAGCACCGCCCGCCCGCCGCGCTTCGCGGCCGACGCGGACCTGGCGTACCGCGCCCAGGCCTTCCGGTTCACACCGGGGCGCGCGCTCCGGCTGGATCCCGTCTACTGCGCGCGCCAGCTGCCGCTGGTCGCGCCAAGCCACCCCGACGTCGTCCCGAGCGCGGGCGAGTACCTGATGGGCCGCTACGCGCGGCCGCGGGCCTCGCTCGCCTTCTTCGTGGACGGCGAGGGCCTCCTCGCCGAGCCCGCCGTGCGCGCGCTCGTCGCGCGGCTCCGAGCAGCCGAGGGCGGCCGGAAGGTCGCCTGGCCCCTGCTCGCGCGGCGGCGCCGCGTCCTCTACGCGACGGCGTGCCCCGGCCTCGACCCCGAGCGGCCGGGTGCGGAGGCCGCCGGCGCCGCCCGGGCGCTGGCCGCCGTCCCGGCGTTCCGGATCCGGCTCGGCGGGCCGTGGCTCGGCGAGCGCTTCAACGTCGGGCGCGTGTACCTGCCCGTCTACCGGAAGTCCGCGGCGGGCAGGACGCCATTGCCGCGATCCAGCTCCGGCTGGGCCGCGCGCCGAGCCGGTTCTACGCGATCGGGCTCCTGAACCTGACCGACCACCTGTCGGCTGCCGAGACCGCGGAGCTGGGAGCGATCGTCGCGGCGGCGCCCGAGGGACCGCCGGCCGAGCGGGAGGGGGCCGCGCTCGAGCTGGCGCTGACCCACGACGACCTGCTGCTCGCGAGCTGGCGGGCCTGCACGATTCCGCTCGCCGGCCCGCCGCCGGCGTAGCCCCGGCGGATCAGTCGACGACCGGGAGCAGGAGATGGCTCGGGCGGGCAGCCTCGTGGAACACGGTCTGGGTCGCCCGCACGAGCTCCGCGTCGACGCCGAACGGGCGGCCGGTGTTCGGGTTGCGGTCGAACTGCGGGAAGTTCGACGACGAGACCTCCACCCGGACCCGGTGGCCCCGCCGGAACAGGTTCGAGGTCGACCAGCAGTCGATCTCGAGGCGGTAGACGCGGCCCGGCTCCAGCGGGCTCGGCCGGTCGAACGCATCCCGGTAGCGGGCGCGCAGGATGCCCTGGGCGACGTTCATGAGGAAGCCGGAGGGGTGCACGTCGACGAGCTTCACCGTGAAGTCGGTGTCCACCGCGCTCGACGCCACCCACAGCACCGCCTTCACGGGCCCGGTGACCTCGACGTCGGCCTCGAGCGGCGCCGTCGAGTAGACCAGGACGTCCGGCCGCCACTCGGCCGCGCGCTGGTCGCGCGGGCCCATCGAGATCGGCGTGACGTCCTCGCCGCAACACGTGCTGCCGCCGAGGGTCGGCACCGGGTCGGCCGGGTCGTAGACGTACCGGTCCGGCGGCTCCGCGGCGGGGGGGCGGGTGTCGAGCCGCCCGTCCCCCCACAGGGTGTTCGCGTGCCCCCCGGAGTGGAGGTAGTACTCGACGAACCGCGTGCCGGGGATCGGCCAGTCGCCGGCGGTGCGCCACCGGTTGGCGCCCATCACGAAGACCCGCACCGGCGGCTCCGCCGCGATGCCGTCGTCGATGCCGCGGAGCCAGTAGTCGAACCAGCGGAGCTCCTCCCGCCGGAGGTCCAGCAGCGCCTCCGGCCCGAAGTCGACGTCGCCGGTCCGGCTCTGGGTCCCCCGCTCCCCGAGCGAGTGGATCCACGGCCCGATCAGGACCTTCTGCCCCCGCCGCGCCCGCTCCGAGGCGCCGTGCGCCCGCACCCCCGTGAAGTTGTTGAGCGTCCCCTGGAGGAAGACGTCGTACCAGCCGCCGAAGCCGTAGGCGGGGACGTCGATCCGGGCGTAGTCCTTCTCGACGTTCCCGAGCCGCTCCCAGTACGGCCCGTAGTCGGGGTGGCGGATCCACTCGCGGTAGAACTCGCACACGCGCCCGGCCCGCTCGTCGCCGGTGAGCAGCGGCAGGTGCCAGAACAGCGTCGAGTAGTGCTGCTCGGGCGGCATCCAGAGATACTGGACCTGGTTCGTCCGCGTGTGCATCTGCACCGCGCCCCAGCGGAGGTTGAACCCCAGCTGGAAGGCGCCGCCCGTGTACACCCAGTTGTGGTAGAGGTTCGAGAACCCGACCCGCGGCGCCATCGCCACCAGGTGCCGGTTCCGGAGCGGCGCCGCCAGCCACTGGGTCAGCGCCAGGTACGAGGCGCCGCTCGTCCCCACCCGGCCGGTCGACCAGGGCTGGGTCCCGCACCACTCCTGGGCATCGTAGCCGTCCTCGGCCTCGTGGACGAAGGGGGCCCACTCGCCCTCGGAGTCGAAGCGCCCCCGGACGTCCTGGATCGCGACCGCGTAGCCGCGCTGCGCGAAGTAGACCCCGTCCTGGACGTTGTAGTCGACGTTGTTGCTGTACGGGGTGCGGATCAGGATGACCGGGAACGGGCCGGGCGCGTCGGGGAGGTAGACGTCCGTCGAGAGCCCCACGCCGTCGCGCATCGGCACCCGGACGCCCAGCAGCGTGCGGACGCGGTGGAGCGGCCGGGGCGAGAGAGGCAGCGACGCGGGGGGAGCGGACGCCGGCAGGCCGGGATCGCGGGCCAAGGCAGACGGCACTCTAGCACGCGCCGCCGCCGGCGGGCAACGCGCCTCCGGCCACGGGCCGTCCGGACGGGCGGTGGCCGCGCGGGGCCGCGAGGACGCGCGGCCCCCGTGTCGACGGCGCTCCTTGACCGTCCCCGAACGGCCGGATAGGCTGGAGCCTCCCCGAGCGAGAGCATGGGAATCCTCTGTTCCCAGTGCGCGCACGACAACCCGGCAGAGTCGAACTTCTGCCTCGGGTGCGGAGCCCGGATCGGTGGCGTGACCTGCCGCGGGTGCGGCCGCATCCTGCCCAGCGCGTCGCGGTTCTGCAATCAGTGCGGCGCCGCAGTCGCTGCCCCGAGCGCCGCGCACCCTCGCTTCGACTCCCCGGGGGCGTACACGCCGACGCATCTCGCGGAGAAGATCCTGACGTCGAAGAGCGCCCTCGAGGGCGAGCGGAAGCAGGTCACCGTGCTCTTCGTGGACGTCTCCGGGTTCACGTCGCTGTCCGAGCGCCTGGATCCCGAAGAGGTCCACCGGCTGATGCAGCATGCCTTCGACCTCATGCTGGCGGAAGTCCACCGCTACGAGGGCACGGTCAATCAGTTCCTCGGCGACGGCATCATGGCGCTTTTCGGCGCGCCGGTCGCCCACGAGGACCATGCCCGCCGCGGCGTCGGGGCCGCGCTCGGGATCGCCCGCGCCCTCGGCGCCTGGCAGGCGGAGCTTGCCCCGCGCGGAGTGAGCTTTCGCGTCCGGCAGGGCCTCAACACGGGTCTGGTCGTGGTCGGCGCGATCGGGCGCGACCTGCGGATGGACTACACCGCGGTCGGCGACACCACCAACGTGGCCGCCCGCCTCCAGCAGCTCGCGGAGCCCGGACGCGTGACGGTGTCCGATGCGGTGTATCGGCTGGTCCGTGGGTACTTCGAGATGCGGCCGATCGGCGAGGTCCACCTCAAGGGGCGTGACGAGCCGGTGACGGCGTGGGAGGCGGTCGCCACGCACGAGCGGCGGACGCGGCTGGAGGTCGAGACCGACCGGGGCCTCACGCCGCTGGTCGGCCGCGAGCGCGAGCTGGAGGCCCTGCTGGAGGCGTTCGACGCTGCCCGCGAGGGGAAGGGGCAGGTCGCGCTGGTCATCGGCGAAGCCGGTATCGGCAAGTCAAGGCTGCTGCACGAGTTCCGCGCCCGCATCGGACACCTCGCCGCCTGGCAGGAAGGCCACTGTCTCTCGTTCGGACGTGCCATCGCGTTCCATCCGCTGGTCGATCTCGTCCGCCGGCGCTTCGGCATCGACGACGGCGATTCCGAGGCGGCGATCGGCGCCAAGATCGAGCGCGGAATCGGCGAGCTCCCTGACGGCCGGAGCGTGGCACCGTATCTCCGGCTCCTGCTGTCCATCGACCCCGGTGACGCGGACGTGCGCGCGATGACCCCGGCCCAGCGCCGGGCCGAGACGTTCGACGCCATCCGGCGCCTCGTGTTTCGGGATGCGGATCGACGGCCGCTGGTGTTGGTGATCGAGGACCTGCACTGGATCGACAGCGCCAGCGAGGAGTTCCTCGTCTCCCTCGCCGACAGCGTTCCCGTTCAGCGGGCGCTCCTGATCGTCACCTATCGTCCGGGCTACGCCAATCCGTTCGGCGACCGCAGCTACGTGACGCGGATCGTGCCCCGAGCGCTCTCGCCGGAGGACAGCGCGCGGATGACGGCCGCCGCGTTCGGGTTCGGCACCCTGCCCGATGCGCTCGGCGGCTTCGTCAGCGCCAAGGCGGACGGCAACCCGTTCTACATCGAAGAAGTCGTGAAGTCGCTGAACGAGAGCAGCGCCCTCGGGCGAGTCGACGGCCGGCTCACCCTCGCTCGCCCGCTCCAGGACTTGGCGATTCCCGCCACCATCCACGATGTTGTCGCCGCCCGGATTGATCGGCTCGGCGACGCGCCGAAGCGCGCACTCCAGCTCGCATCGGTCATCGGGCGCGAGTTCACGCGCCGGCTCTTCGATCGCCTCGCCGAGATTCCCCAGCGCACCGACGAGCTCCTCCGCGAGCTGAGCGTGCTCGAGCTGATCCAGGAGCGCCGGCGCTATCCCGAGCTGGTCTACGCATTCAGGCACGCGCTCACGCAGGACGTCGCCTACGCGTCGATGCTCCGCCAGCGGCGCCGGGAGCTGCACCGGCTGGTCGGGCTCGCCATCCAGGACCTGTACGGCGATCGGCTGCCCGAGCAGTACGAGATCCTCGCCCACCACTTCTCCCGAGCCGAGGAGTGGGAGCACGCCCTCGGGTATCTCGTCAGAGCGGCGGAGAAGGCGGCACACGCGTTCGCCGTGCGCGAGGCGCTGACGCTCTACGACGAAGCCACCGCGATCGCCCACCGCCTGGGCAGCGGCGCCGCCGGGATCCTCGGTGCCGTCCACGGCGCACGGGCGGACCTCCTGTTGGGGGTCGGAGACTGGACCGCTTCGCGCGCGGCCGCGGAAGCGCGGCTCGCGCTGGCCCGGTCCGTCGGCGACACCGTAGCCGCCGCCGCCGCTCTCGTCCAGATCGCGACGGCCAACATGTGGGCCGAGGACTTCCCGGGCGCGCTCGCCCGATCGCAGGAGGCGATCGAGGTCGCGGAGGCCATCGATGCCAGGGCGACGCTGGCCGGGGGACTCTACATCCGCGGCTTCGTGGGTCTGGTCAGCGGCGACGTCGACCAGGCAGGAACCGACTTGCGCCGGGCGCTCGCGAGCGTCGAGGCGACGCAGGACTTCGGTCGGCATGGCTTCATCCTCCAGGGGCTCGCGCTCCGGCACGGGTGGCGCGGCGAGTATCGGCTCGCCGCGGAGCTCTGCCGCGAGGCCCTCGCGCTCGTGCGCCCGCGGCGCATCCTCCAGCCCCTGCTGTTCTCCCTGTTCACCGAGGGCGTCGCATGGTGCGATCTGGGCGAGTACGATGCGGCGTTCGAGGTCCTCACCGAAGCCATGGCGCTGGCCGAGCGGAGCGGGAGCGATCCGCTCCTGACCCGGGCCACCAACACGCTCGGCTGGGTGCACATCGAGTGTGGCGACGTCCAGCGCGGAATCCAGCTATCGGAGCAGTCGTACGATCTCACCATCCACGGCAGCCGGGCGCAGCACGCGACCGGGGCCGAGCGCCGCGCGTTCATCCGCACGAATCAGAGCGACGCGCTGCTCGCGCTGGGCGACGTGAGCCAGGCCGCCGAGCTCCTGGACGAGGTGCGCCACATCGTCGAGCACCCGCCGCCGTCCCGGTGGATGACGTGGCGCTACACTGTCCATTACTACGCGACGCTGGGCCAGCTCGCGCTCGCCCGGGGAGACGCCGATCAGGCCCGGCGGTGCGCCGACCAGAGCCTCGAGCTCGCCGCCCCGACGCGATCACGGAAGTACGAGGCCTGGGCTTGGCGGATCAGGGGCGAGAGCGCGACCCGGCGGCGCGCGTGGGACGAAGCGGACGATGCGCTCCGGCGCGCCCTGGCGATCGCCGAGAGCATCCGTCACCCCCGCCAGACGTGGCTGACCCAGGTGGCGCTCGGCGGCCTCCGCGCGGCTCAGGGCCGGGGCGACGACGCGCGCCGACGCTACCGCGCCGCGGGGGAGGCGGTGGCGAGAGCGCGCGAGCGGACGCGCGAGCCCGGCCTGCGATCCGGGCTCGCGCGGACGCCGTGGCTCAGGGCGCTCGAAGACCTCTCGGACGAGTGACCCGGCGGCCCGCCCGCGCGCCGCCGCGCGCCTCGCCGGCGGGCCGCTCTAGCCCGTCGCGATCACGACGTAGCGCTGCGAACCCTCGCGCTCCACGCGGAGCAGCACCTGGTCGGCGCCCGAGCCGCGGGCAATGCCGCGCTCGACATCGTCCAGGCCCTGGACCGGCACCCGGTTCACCTCGCGGATCAGATCGCCCGGGGCGAGCCCGGCCTGGGCGGCCGGCGAGTCGGGCTTCACGCCCGTGACCACCACGCCCTTCTCCCCCTGGATGCCGAACCGCTGGGCGACCTCCGGGGTGAGCTCGCTGAGCGCCAGGCCGAGCCGCTCGGAGGTCCGGCTCGCGGGCTCGGTCCGCTCCGGAGCCGGCCCGCGCGCCTCCCGCGCGTCGGCGAGGTTCCCGACGTTCACGGTGACGGTCCGCTTCGCGCCGTCGCGCATGATCACGACCGGCACCGCCCGGCCGACCGGCGTGTTCGCCACCAGCCCCGGCAGCACGCGCGGGCTGTCGACCGGCTTCCCGTCGTACCCGACGATGACGTCACCCGGCTTGAGGCCGGCCTTCGCCGCGGGGGAGTCGTCGGTCACCGAGGCGACGAGCGCGCCCTGGGTGTTCGACATCCCGAACGACTTCGCCAGCTCGGCGGTGAGGGGCTGGATCGCGACCCCCAGCCACCCGCGGGTCACCTTGCCGGAGGCCTGGAGCTGCGTGAGGACCGGCTTGGCGAGATCGACCGGGATCGCGAAGCCGATCCCCTGGAAGCCGCCGCCGCGGCTGAAGATCGCGCTGTTGATGCCGACCGCCTCGCCCCGCGTGTTGATGAGCGGCCCGCCCGAGTTCCCGGGGTTGATGGCCGCGTCCGTCTGGATGAAGTCGTCGAACCGGCCCTGGCCGATGAAGCGGCCGGTCGCGCTCACGATCCCCACCGTGACCGTGTGGTCGAGCCCGAACGGATTGCCGATCGCCATCACCGGCTCGGCGACCTTGAGGCTCGCCGAGCTGCCGAGCGGGATCGTGGGGAGCCCCGCGGCCTCGATCTTGAGGAGCGCCAGGTCCGTCTCGGAGTCGCTCCCGACGACGCGGGCCTGGAAGCTCCGGCCGTCGGCGAGCGTCACCTCGACGGTCTTCGCCCCCTCGACGACGTGATGGTTCGTGACGATGAACCCGCCCGGATCGATGATGAACCCCGACCCCACGCCGCGCCGCATCTCGCCGCCGCCCCCCTCGGGGGGCTGGGGCATGAACCGGCGGAACGGCTCCGGGAGCTGGGGTCCCCGCGACCGTCGCGACTCCCCCGACGTCCGGACGTTCACGACCGCCGGCATCACCTGCTCGGCCAGGCGCACCCACGGATACGATTCGGGCAGCGCCCCGACCTGCGCACTCTCGCCCGTGCCGCCCGCGCCCGGCGTCGCCGCCTGGGCGATGGCCCGCCCGGTGGGCGCCGCGCCGGCCGCCGGCGGCGCCGCACTCCCGCTCGGCGCGACCGCCATCAGGCACCCCGCGACCAGGATCGCCAGAGCCCCGAGGCTCGCGCCGACCCGCCACCGCTTCGCACTCCTCATGACTGCACGTCCTCCTGCTCGGTCGCGCGTGAGGCCTCGCGCTCGGACCTCGCTCTCAGAAGTTCGCCGGGAAGAAATGGATCGTCCAGCCGGGCGCCCGGGGATCGACCGTCAGCGTGCGGTCGAAGGTTCCGACGAGCCGACGGCCGAGCTGCGTGTCCACGAACGCCTGGGCGACGATCCGGTGCTGACCGACGTCGAGCACGACCGGAGCCTGGCTGCCCGGCCGCAGCACGAGCGGGCCCGGCGAGCCAGGGGGCTGGTCGATGAAGACCTGGATCTCCCACTGGGTGCCGTTCGTGATCACCCCCTGCGTGGGATCCGGCGGCCGGGCCGGCCCGGCCGGCGGCGGCCCGACGGGTGGCGGCGGGGTCGGCGCGGTCACCACCGACCAGCCGCCCGGCGGGGGCGGCGGCGGCGCACCGGCCGGGGGCGGCGGGGGGGCGCCGGGGGGCGGCGCCCCCGCCGGCGCCGGCGGGGGCGGGGCGGGGGTGGACGCGGCCGCGGCCACGCTCCGCTGGTGGTACGCCTCACCCGCGAGCGCCCCGATCAGGCCCCCGATGAGCGCCCCCAGCCCCGCGTTCCGGCCGTAGTGCGATCCGGACGTGGCGACCCCGACGGCGGCGCCCCCCGCGGCTCCGAGGATCCCGCCCTTGGCCGCGCTCTCGGCGCCAGCGCACCCCCCCAGGACGATCGCCACGAGCCCCGCCGCGCTGGCCCGAGCGACGACTCGCGTCATCACCTGCGCACCTCCCTCGGCACGCCGCCCCGGGCGTCCGACCCCGTGTCCACAGTCTACTACCCGCACCCGGCGACACCGCCCGCCAGGCCGAGCGCCGCACCCCTCGATCGGCCGGTTTGACCCCGGGAAGGCTCCGGATGTTCACGGAACGCGCGGGCGGGGAGAGCCAGGAGGGGCGAGAGGCACGCGAGCCCGGGAGCGGGACCGGTGCGCCGCCCCCGGGCTCCAGTTGCTTGCGCAGGGCCACGCCTGCGCGTCCCGGCGGAAAGGGCCGGGACCTTCAGCTGCGCTCGGTCGGCGCCGTGGGGCGGCTCACGCCTCCCGCGGCGCCCACGTCAGGTCCGGTGGAGTGTCCATCCTCTGTGCTCCTCCGGGTTTGCGCCACGACGGGATCCGGCGCCTGGGGCCCCGTCACCTCCGAGTAGAGCCCTCCCCACCCCAGCCTGTCAAGGGAGAACGGGGAACGACCCCGATGACGACGCGGGGCCCGATCTCCGGGGCGGCGACCGGCGCCAGGGTCGCCCCCGGCCCTCCGGAAGAGGGCGGGGCGATGCCCGCTCGCAGGGCGGCGTCACGCAACTTGACGCCTCCCGCCGGCGTGCCCTAGATTGCAGCCGGCTTCCGCCCCGCTGCGCACACGACAGGGCGCGCCGAATGTGACCCCGTGAACGACACGCCGGTCCGCTTCGTCTCGCTCCGGACCAAGCTCCTGGCCGGCACCCTCCTGCTGCTCGCCGCGATGATGGCCGCCCTGGTCCTGGTCGTGGAGCACCACGTCCGCGCCACCATCATCCGGGAGGTCCGCCAGCGGGGTCTCGTGCTGGCGCGGGACCTGGCCGCGGTCTCGACCGGCCCCCTGCTGCTCTACAACTACACGCAGCTCGAGCAGAACGTCGCGCGCCTCCAGGCCGAGGACGACATCGTCTACGCCATCCTCCTGGACCGCGACGGGCGAGTCGCCGCGCACAGCGTCCGGCCCGACGCCGTGGGAACGCTCGCGTCGGACGCGGTCCTCAGCCGCATCCTCTCGACCGAGGGGCCGCTCGCGCAGGAGCTCGCCGACCCGACGGGCGAGACGCTCTACGACATCGCCGTGCCCATCAGCGTGGAGGGCGAGCGCTGGGGGACCGTGCGCATCGGCCTCTCGCGCCGCCGGATGGACGCCGAGATCGCGCGGACCCGCCGCGACCTGGTCGGCCTGGCGGTGCTGGTGCTGGCGGCGGCGGGGCTCGCCTCGGCCCTGGTCGCGGGACGGATCGCCCGGCCGGTGCGGCAGCTCGCGGCCGGCGCGGTCGCGATCGCGCAGGGGGACCTGGAGCAGCGGGTCGAGCCCACCACCTCCGACGAGATCGGGCAGCTCGCCGTCGCGTTCAACGAGATGAGCCGGCAGCTGCGGGACCAGCGGGCGGCGCTGCTGGACCAGCGCGCCGAGCTCGAGGCGGCGCACGGCGAGCTCCGGCGCCGCTTCGGCGAGCTGTCGGACCTCAAGAGCTACACCGACAACATCCTGAACTCGCTGGTCAACGGGATCGTCACCGTCGACCTGGACGGCCGGGTGGTCACCCTCAACGGCGTCGCCGAGGCGCTCTTCGGGACGTCCCACACGGAGGCGCGCGGGCAACCCGTCGCGACCGTGCTGGCCCGGGCGCCGGAGCTGCTGCGGCTCCTGAACGACGCGCTCGGGCAGCGCCTCGGTACGACCACCACCGTCACGCTCAGCGGCGCCGAGGGCGCACCGCTGCCGGTCGAGGTCACCACGGCGACCCTGAAGGGCAGCGAGGGCCAGGACCTCGGGGTGGCGGCGATCCTGCGCGACCTCACGCCGGTGCGCGCGCTCGAGGCCCAGCTCCGGCAGGCCCAGAAGATGGAGGCGGTCGGCCGCCTGGCCGGCGGCGTGGCCCACGACTTCAACAACCTGCTCACGGTGATCACCGGGCGCAGCCAGCTCCTCCTCCTGAAGCTGCGCCCCGATCATCCGCTGCGGCGCGACGTGGAGCTCATCGAGGAGACCGCCCACCGCGCCGCGGCGCTGACGAGCCAGCTGCTCGCCTTCAGCCGCAAGCAGGTCCTCCAGCCCCGGGTGCTCGACGTGAACGAGGTCGTCCGCGGCATGGAGACCATGCTCGGGCGACTGATCGGCGAGGACATCGTCCTGACGACGACGCTCGACCGCGCCGCCGGCTACGTGCGGGCGGATCCGGCCCAGCTCGAGCAGATGATCGCCAACCTGGTCGTGAACGCCCGCGACGCCATGCCGCTCGGCGGCCGGCTGGCGCTCGAGACCCGGGGCGTGGTGCTGGACGAGCGCTTCGCCCGGAGCCACGTCGGCGTCCGGCCGGGGCCGTACGTCCGGCTGATCGTGCGCGACACCGGCGTCGGGATGGATGCGGTGACCAAGGCGCACCTCTTCGAGCCGTTCTTCACGACGAAGGGTCCCGGCAAGGGGACCGGGCTCGGCCTGGCCACCGTGTACGGGATCGTCACCCAGAGCGGCGGGGCCATCCGCGTGGAGAGCGAGCCGGGCCAGGGAGCCACGTTCACGATCGACCTGCCCCGCGTCGAGGCGGCCGCGGCGCCGGGCGCGGCGCGGTCCTCGCCGGGGGCGGTCCCCCACGGCTCGGAGACCGTGCTGCTCGTCGAGGACGAGCCCGGGGTCCGCGGCCTGGCCCGCGACATCCTCCGCGGCCACGGCTACCGCGTGCTGGAGGCCGCCAACGGCGAGGAGGCGCTCCGGATCGGCCAGACTCACGACGGGCCGATCCACCTCCTGCTGACGGACGTGGTGATGCCCCGGATGGGCGGGCGGGAGCTCGCCGACCGCCTCACCGCCCTGCGGCGCGAGACGAAGGTGCTGTACGTGTCCGGCTACACGGACGACGCCATCCTCCACCAGGGCATCTCGCAGACCGGCGTCGCCTTCCTCGAGAAGCCGTTCACCGCGGGCGGCCTGGCCCACAAGGTCCGCCAGGTCCTGGACGCGGCGCCCGCCCCCGGCCGCTGAGGGACGCCACGCCGGAACGCTCGGCGCACCGAGCGGCACGCCGTCGGACCGGCGTCGCTACTCGATGATCGCCACGATCGTGGGAGCCCCCGGGAGGCGGACGCCGGGATCCTGCCCTACCCGGCGGCCGCCGCGGCGGCCGCCTCGAAGGCCCGGGCGGTGATCGCGAAGTCCGTCTCGTCGTGCGCGATCGAGAGGTAGAACTTCGAGGTGCCGCGGAACACGCCGTGCTCCCGGAGGAGCCGCACGAAGCGGACGAGCCTCTGGCGATCCGCCCGGAGCGTCGACCGGTAGTCGACGATCTCGCCGTCCGTGAAGTACACCTCGAAGAGGACCCCCTCGCCGACCACGCGCGCCGGCACCCCGGCCCGGTCGCACGCCTGCTGCAGCGCCGCCTTCAGCCGGTTGCCGAGCGCGTGCATCCGCTCGTAGGTCCCCGGACGCTTGAGGATCCGCACCGTCGCGAGCCCGGCGGCGGTCGCGACGGGGTTGCCGCTGAGCGTGCCGATCTGCGGCAGGAACTGCTCGCGGCCGACCCGGGTCGCGTCGAAGTGCGCCATGAGCTCGTCGCGCCCCGCGACGGCGGTGAGGGGAAACCCGCCCCCCACCGCCTTCCCGAGCGCGCAGAGGTCCGGCGTCACGCCGTAGTACTCCTGGGCACCGCCGTAGGCGAGGCGGAACGAGGTGACGACCTCGTCGAAGATGAGCGGGATCCCGTGGCGCGCGGTCAGCTCCCGCAGCCCGGCCAGGAACCCGGGCCGCGGCGGCAGGACGCGCTGGAACGGCTCGACGATCACGCCTGCCAGCTCGTCGCGGTGCCGATCGATCAGGGCCGCCGTCGTCTCCAGGTCGTTGAACGGCGCGATCAGCATCGTCGACTCGATCGCCCTCGGGATGCCGGCCGAGTCCGGGACCGGCTGCGGGAACGGGAGCGGGGCGGCCGGCGCCATGCTCATGAGCGCGTAGTCGTGCATCCCGTGGTAGCCGCCCTCGAACTTCAGGATCCGGTCGCGCCGCCGGAAGGCGCGCGCCACGCGCATCGCGTAGAGCGTCGCCTCCGTCCCGGTGCTGCAGAACCGGACCTTCTCGGCGCACGGCATCGCCTTCGAGATCTCCTCGGCCAGCAGGATCGCCTGCTCGTTGGTGGCGAAGAACGTGCTGCCGCGCTCGAGCTGGGCCCGGACCGCGGCCACCACCTCCGGGTGGGCGTGGCCGACCAGCATGGGGCCGGAGCCGAGGAGGTAGTCCACGTACTCCCGGCCGCTCGCGTCCCACACCCGGCTCCCCCGCCCGCTCGCCAGGATCACGTCCTCGCTCAGGTTGCCGAGGGTGCCCCCGGCCAGGTACCGGCCGGCCTTCGCGATCAGCTCGGACTCGTGCGCGCTCCGCTCCGCCATCCCCACACCTCCGGGGCCGCGCGTCGGCGGCGGCCCGCCCTCCGGCATCCTGCGGCCGCCCCGGGGCGCCCGTCAACCCGACCGGCCGGGTGCTAGAATCGCCCCGTCCTCACTCCACCCCGGGGAGATGGCTGTGGTCAGAGTCAACGAGCACTACCTGGCGCTCCGGCCGACGTACCTCTTCTCCGAGATCGCCCGCCGCGTGACGGCGTTCGCCAAGGCGCACCCGGACGCGCGGCTCATCCGGCTGGGGATCGGCGACGTCACCCTGCCGCTCCCGGCCGCGGTCGTCCGCGCCATGCACGAGGCGGTCGACGAGATGGCGCGGCCGGAGACGTTCCGGGGCTACGGCCCGGAGCCGGGGTACGAGTTCCTGACCGAGCTGATCGCCGCCCACGACTACGGGGCCCGCGGCGTGCGGGTCGCGACCGACGAGATCTTCGTGAGCGACGGGGCCAAGAGCGACACCGGCAACATCCAGGAGATCTTCGCCGCCGACGCGACCGTCGCCCTGCTGGACCCGGTCTACCCCGTCTACGTCGACACGAACGTGATGGCGGGCCGGGCCGGCGCCCTCGGGCCGGACGGCCGGTACGACCGCCTGGTCTACCTGCCGGCGACCGCCGAGAACGGCTTCCGGCCGCCGTACCCCGAGCGCCCGGTCGATCTCGTGTACCTCTGCTATCCCAACAACCCGACCGGCGCCGTGCTCTCGCGCGAGGCCCTGCACGGCTGGGTGAGCTGGGCCCGCCGCCACGGCGCGGTGCTCCTCTACGACGCCGCGTACGAGGCCTACATCCGGGACCCCGACGTGCCCCACTCGATCTACGAGATCGAGGGCGCGCGGGCGGTCGCGATCGAGTTCCGGAGCTTCTCGAAGACGGCGGGGTTCACCGGGACCCGCTGCGCGTTCACGGTGGTCCCGAAGGAGCTCGAGGGCCGCACGGCCGCGGGGGGGTCGGCCAGCCTCCACGCGCTCTGGCTCCGCCGCCAGTCGACGAAGTTCAACGGCGTCCCGTACGTCGTCCAGCGCGGCGCCGCCGCGATCTACGGCGACGAGGGCCGGAAGGAGGTGCGGGCGGCGATCGACTTCTACATGGAGAACGCCCGCATCATCCGGGAGGGCCTGCGGGCGACCGGGCTCCGGGTCCACGGCGGGGAGAACGCGCCGTATCTCTGGGTCAAGACGCCGCCCGGCCTGGGATCCTGGGACCTCTTCGACAAGCTCCTCGAGGAGGCGCACGTCGTGGGGACCCCCGGCGCCGGCTTCGGCCCGAGCGGCGAGGGCTACCTCCGGCTGACGGCGTTCGGCCGCCGGGACCAGACGGAGGAGGCGGTCGAGCGCATCCGGACCCGGCTGCGCCTCTGAACGTGTCCGCCGCGGGCCGGCCGCCGGCCGTCCAGGCCCTGGCGTTCGACACGTACGGCACCGTCGTCGACTGGCGCCGGAGCCTGCTCGCGGCGCTCGAGCGGTTCGGCGAGCGCCGGCGGGTCGCGGTCGACTGGGCGGCATTCCTCGCCGAGTGGAAGGCCGCCTACCGGCCCGGCCTGGACCGGGTGAACCGGGGCGACGCGCCCTGGATGACGGTCGACGAGATCTACGCGCGGGCGCTCGAGGCGCTCCTGCCGCGGTACGGCCTCCCGCCCGATCCGGCCGACGTGGCGGAGCTCACCGGCGCCTGGCGCCGGCTCGCCCCGTGGCCGGACGTGCGGGCCGGGCTCGAGCGGCTCCGGCGCCGGTACGTCATCACGCCCCTCTCCAACGCGAGCTTCGCGGGGATGGTCCACCTGGCGCGGTTCGCCCGGCTCCCGTGGGACTGCGTCATCACGGCGGAGAACGCGCGGTGCTACAAGCCGCGCCCGGAGGTGTACCAGACGGCGGCGGCGCTGCTCGGCCTCCGCCCGGCGGACGTGCTCATGGTCGCGGCGCACAACTACGATCTCCACGCCGCCCGCGCGGTCGGGCTCCGGACCGCGTTCGTGCCGCGCCCCGAGGAGCACGGGCCCGGGCAGACGACCGATCGGGCACCCGAGGCGGCCTGGGACGTGATCGCGACGGACTTCGGCGACCTGGCCGATCGCCTCGGCGCCTGACCGCGTTCCGCGCCGGGCGTCCGCGGCCGGCCGGCCGATCCGGCCCCTCCCGGGGGCGGCCCGCGCGTCCCGGAGCGCCACGGCGTGCGCGCCGCGGGGCGGCGCGGTCCCTGGCCGCGGGTGACCCCGCGGAGTGGCGAGGCGGGGCCGCGTCTGGTACGGTGCGAGCAGCGGGGATGCCGCCGCGACCGGCGGCCGGCCCGGACCGGCGGTCGCGACCCGCGCCCGCGGTCCTGATGCCGTACTCGCGGTGGCTCGTCCCGATCCTGCTCACCGGCACGCTCCTCGGCTGTGCCCCGCTCGCGACCGACGTCCGCTCCGGTACCGACCTGCCGGCGCCGGCGGGGCCGATGCCGGCGCCGGCGCCGTCGCGGCCCGGGCCCGCCTCGCCGCCCCCCGTGGCCGTCCCGGAGACCGCGCCCCCCGTCGCCGCGCCGGCGCCCCCCGGGGCGCCGCTCCCGCCCCGGCCGCCCGCCGGCTTCCCCGTCCCGGAGCCGAACGCCGTGACGGCCGCGTATCGCGCGCTCGATGCCGTGCCCACGTACCGCGCGGTACTCACGATCGTGCCCCCGGCGGAGGAGGCCGCGCAGCTGGCGGCCGCCGGGACCGGGTTCGGCGCGATCGAGCGCGCGGTCGTCGCCCCCGATCTCCAGAGCGCGAAGATGACCGCGCGCGTCCCGGCGCCGGACGGGCGCGTCGCCGACTGGGAGCTGACCGCGGTGATCCGGGGCAGCCGCTGGGCGCGCCGGCTGGTCGGCCCCTGGGGCGCGGCGCAGGAGCCCGACGCGCTCGCCCGCCAGCGGGCGATCGCGCAGACCCTCTCGGCGATGGCCGCGGCGTTCGCGCGCACCTCGGGCGCGATGACCCTCCTGGACGTCGCGGGGGCCACCGGCCAGGCGTCGCTGGCCGCCGCCGCGCCGGCCGGGGGGCGCCCGGACGACTTCCGTGCGTGGCAGTGCGAGCCGCTCCCGCTGGTCGGCGCCGCGGCCGGCCCGCGATCGGCCCAGCTCACGGATCTACGGCTGCTCGGGGCGCAGCGCCTGGACGGCCAGGTGCCCGTGCGGAGCTACGAGTTCTACGTCCTGGAAGCGGGGACGCTCTACGGACCCATGGTCCTGCACGTCGGCGAGGCGGGGCTGCCGCTCCGCCTCGAGATGACCGCCCCGACCCAGACCGGCAGCATGCGCGTCGACTACTTCGACTTCGGGGCGCCGATCCGGATCGACGTCCCCGGCTGCCTGGCGACCGGCTGATCTCGCCGGGCGCCCGCGCGCCTCGCGAGGGCCGCGCCCCGGTCCCGGGTGCCCTGCGATGACGGGGCCGTCGAGCGGAACTGTGAGCGGGGTTCGACGACTCCAGGGACACACCCCGCGCCGTTCGATCCTGCGGCGCGGTCGCGCGTCGGGGCCGGCGAGCTCGGGCGCGCCACCGTGTCACCCGCCGCGGCACTTCGGCGACGCGATCCGCCCCGCTCCGGCGAGCCGCCGCCGCGCGGGTTGACGCGCGGTGCCCGATCCCGACCGGAAGCGTCCGCGGGGTGTCGACTGGTGGCGCGGAGGCGCCACGCAGGAGGGTGGAGCCGCTCGCCACCCCCCGGGCGCGCGTCGTGGCATCGCGCACCGACTTGGCACCGATGTTGCCCCACTGCGAGATGGGTCCGCGGCCCGGCTCGTCGGCTCGACGCGGACGGGAGGACAGCATGCGGATGCTCGGTCGAGTCGCGGTCACTGCGCTCCTGACGATCGGGCTGGCGATCCCCGCCCTCGCTCGCGTCGCGGCGATCCGGACCGCGGCGCCGATCACGGAGCACTCGGATCAGGGCGTGAGGGCGGCGTTCGCCGAGGCGGTCGAGTCGGCGGTGCGCGGCGCGATCGCGATGGGGATGTCGCACGTGGCCCTCAACGACGCCCGCGTGCTCGAGGACGTCGTCCTCGTCGAGATCCTCGCCACCGACGCGCCGGGCTCGGACGCGCCCACCCCGACTCCCCCGGCGCCGAACGACGAGGACGGCGACCACGCGTCGGGCATCGGCGCGGCGCCCGCCCTCCTGGAGACGCTCTACCGGACGCCCCGGCGGTAACGCGGCGCCCGCCGCGCGGAGCGCCCGACCCACCGGCTCACGGCGGGAGGTTCGTCAGGACCAGCCGGTCGGCTCCCCGGGCCAGCTCGAAGCGGGGCGCCGGGAACTCCGCCAGCCGGTCCATCCCGCGCTCCGGATCGGTGAACAGCACGATCCGGGCCTGGCCCGCGCGCCAGCGCGCCCAGAACGTCGGGCGGGGCACGAACAGGTGCCCGGCGTCCCGCCGGAGGTAATCGGGCGCCACGAACGCGGGCGGCGCCAGGAGGAGCACGGGGCGGCCGACGTAGTAGGCCAGCGCGGCGCACAGCTGGTACTCCTCGCCCGCCTCGCAGGCGACCTCGCTCGTCTCGAGCCGCGCGGCCCCCACCGCGGCGACCAGCGGCCGCACCGAGATGGCGGGATCGGCGAGCGCCAGCGCGCGGACGGTCAGCGCCGCGATCACGAGAAACGTCGCCACGAGCGCCGCGGCGCCGCGCGCCGGTCGCCCGCGCCGCGCGAGCCAGGCGCCCGCCCCGGCCCCGGCCGCGACGGCGAGCGAGGCGACCCGGGCGAGCGGCGCGAGGGCGGCCAGCGCCCCGGCGGCGAGGCGCCCCGGGAGCAGGAGCGCGCCGGCGGCCCCGAGCGCGGTCAGCGCGAGGCACGCGCCCAGCGCCGCCCGCCCGCCGCGGCGACCATCGGCCCCCGCCCAGTCGGCGCAGAGGGGACCCACCAGCAGCGCGGCTGCCGGCACCGCGGGCAGGAAGTAGTGCTCGAGCCGGCTGGGAGCCAGCGAGAACAGGAGCCACACCATGCCGAGCCACGTGAGCGGCAGCCACGCGGCCGCGGTCGCGGCGCGCCGCGCCTCGCGGAGCTGCCGCAGGACCGCGGCCGGCAGGAGGAGCACCCACGGCGTGAGCCGCAGCGCGAACGCCGCCCAGGCGTACCAGAGCGGGTCGGGCACGGAGTCCCGCGGCAGCTTCCGATCGAGGAAGAAGAGGAGATGCTGGTTGACGATGTAGTCCCATGCGAAGCCGGGGTTCGCGCGCGCGGCGGCGAGATGCCACGGCAGCACCAGCGCGGCGACGAGGACCAGGCCCGCCCCGGCCCGCCAGCGCCGGATGACGGCCGGCCGCCCGCCCAGCAGGACCGCCGGGAGGAGGATGAGCGCCGGCAGCACGAGCCCGAGGAGGCCCTTGGCCATGACGCCGAGCGCGGCGCCGCCCCAGAGCGCCAGGAATCCGCCGGCCCGGCCGCGCCGCGCCGGGCGCGCGGCCTCGAGCCGGGGGAGGTCGAGACCGAGCCGGACCGCCCCCCAGAGGCTCACCGCCACCGTCAGGGTCAGCCAGGCATCGGGGCGGAGCGTGCGCGCCTCAACGGTGGTCGACATCGCGGTGAGGTACGCCGCCACGGCCCACGCGCCCGCGAGGGATCCCGACAGCCGGCGCCCCAGGTCGTAGAGGACGGCCATCGTGGCGAGCGTCGCCACGCCCGAGACCAGCCGCGCCGACTCCGTCGGCCCGACCGCGCCGAAGACGAGCGCGGTGAGCCAGAAGAGGAGCGGCGGCTTGTTGAGGAACGGCGCGCCGTTCAGGTGGGGCGTGATCCAGTCGCCCCGCGCCACGAGCTCGCGCGCGACCTCGGCGTACCGCCCCTCGTTGTCCGCGAAGCCGGGGTGCCGGAGCGCCGCGAAGAACAGGGGGAGCGCCGCGACCCCGAGGCCCGCCGCCCAGCGGGCGGGCGTCAGGCGCACGGCCCGGGCGCGGGGGGCGGTGGCCGGCGGCCGCGCGAGGCGGTCCGGCGCGGCAGGGGCCGGGGCGGTCAGGATCCGGCCACGCGGCCGGCCGGCTCCCTGCCGGCGCCGCCGGCGGCACGGATCCGGTACGGCCGGAGGCGCTGCACTCGCCGCCAGCGCTCCAGGTTCCACTCGACCGCGAGCGCCGCGGCCAGGGCGGCGAGCGCGACGCCGGCGACGCGCCGGCCGCGCCGGCCGCCGGCCAGGAGCCCGCTCGCCAGCGCCGCGACCGCCACGGCCTCGCCGTCCCGCAGGCGTGCGACGCCCCGCCGGCCGTCGGCCCGGACCAGCGGGACGGCGGGCAGGTCCCGCAGCACCGCCAACACGCGCCGGAGCCCGTAGTGGCTGCAGCCGGCCCGGCGCGGGCGCTCCAGGACCTCCACCTCCGCGAACTCCCCCGCCCGGACTCCGAACACGGCGGGGATGTAGCGGTGGAACCCCGGCGGGAGCGAGACCTCTCGCACGACCTCGCGGCGGTAGGCCTTCAGGCCGCACCCCGTGTCGCGGACGGGGAGCCCGGTCACGACCGCGATCAGGCGGTTCGCCAGGCGCGACGGGAGCGCCCGCCAGACCGCCTCGACGCGCGCGCGCCGCCATCCGCTCACGACCCGGTAGCCCCCGGCCTCCAGACAGAGGAGCAGCCGCGGGAGATCGGCCGGATCGTTCTGCAGGTCGCCGTCGAGCGTCAGGATCACCGGGCCGCGCGCCAGGTGGAACCCCGCGCTGAGGGCGGCGGCCTCGCCGTAGTTGCCGTCGAGGTGCACGGGGACGACCCGCGCGTCGCGGGCGGCCAGCTCGTCGACGATCGCCCCCGTCCCGTCGGCGCTCCCGTCGTCCACCAGCAGGACCTCGAACGGCCGGCGGAGCGGCGCCAGCGCCGCACAGATGCCGGAGTGGAGGGCGCGCACGTTCCCCGCCTCGTCGTGGAGCGGGACGACGACCGACAGCTCGGGCGGCGCGGGCGACCGGCCCGGCGCGGCCGGGGCCGCGCCCTCGAGCGGCGTCACCGGCGGCGTCGCCTCATGCCAAGCGCCGCGCGGCGAGACCGCGCAGCTGCACGGCGCGGGTTGCGGGTCACCGGCGTCGCCTCACGCCGACCGTCGCGCGCGGTCGCCGGCCGCGCCCGCCCCCGCCGCGGCCCAGAACGTCCGCACGGCCCCGGCGACCTGATCCACGGCCCCGTCGTCGAGCGCCGGGAACATCGGGAGCGACAGCACCTCCCGGGCGAACCGCTCGGTCCGCGGGAGGCACACGGGGGGCAGGTGGGCGACGGCGGGCTGCTGATGACCCGGGACCGGGTAGTGGACGCCCGTCTCGATGCCGCGCTCGCGGAGGTACGCCCGGAGCGCGTCCCGGCGCGCCGTGCGGATCACGTAGAGGTGGTAGACGGGGGTGGCCCACCCCGCCTCGGGCGGGAGCCCGACCGGCACGCCGGCCAGCGCCGCCGCGTACCGGCACGCCAGCGACCGCCGGCGGGCGTTGCCGGCCTCGAGTCGCCCGAGCAGGACGCGGCCGATTGCCGCCTGGATCTCGTTGAACCGCAGGTTGTCGCCCAGCTCCTGATGGACGTCCTTGCTCACGCGGCCGTGATCCCTGAGGCGCCGGCATCGCGCGGCCAGCTCGCCGTCACCGGTCGTGATCGCGCCGCCGTCGCCGAGGACCGTGAGGTTCTTCGAGGGGTAGAACGAGAAGCAGCCGGCGCGCCCGATCCCGCCCACCCGCTGCCCGCGGTACGCCGCCCCGTGCGCCTGGCACGCGTCCTCGACGAGCCAGATCCCGTGCGCGCCGGCCAGCTCGCCGAGGCGATCCAGGTCCGCGGGGTGGCCGTACAGGTGGACCGGGAGGAGCCCGGCCGTGCGCGCGGTGATCTTCCGGGCGGCGTCCGCCGGATCCATCGTGCCGGTCTCGTCGACGTCGACGAACACGGGTCGCCCGCCCGCCCGGAGGATCGCCTCGACCGTCGGGAACGCGGTCAGGGCCGGGACGAGCACCTCGCCGCCCGGTGGCAGCTCCAGGGCGCGGAGCACGATCGCCAGAGCCGCGGTCCCGGACGCGACCAGGACGGCGTGGCCCACGCCGACGTACTCGGCGAGCTCGGCCTCGAAGGCACGGCACTCGGCCCCGAGGATGTACCGGCCCGAGCGGAGGGCGCGCAGCGCCGCCGCCTCCACCTCGCCATCGAGCGCCACGCGCGAGAGGGGGATCACGCCCCGAGCTCGTCGAGCGCGACGCGGCGGCCGCGCGCGGACGCCAGGCTCGCCGCCCAGGCGAGGGCCACGGCCTCGCAGCCGGCGACCGCGTCGACCGGCGCGGGCTCGCGGGTCCGGATTCCCGCGAGGAACGCCTCGAGCTCGCGGCGGAGAGGCTCGTCCCGCGGCACCGGAATCACCTCGGGCGGCGCGGGCTCGGCCACCCAGTGTCCGGCGACCGGCTGGTGGTGGCCGGGGTGGAGGGTCACCGTCCAGCCGGCGAAGTCCGCGACGCATGCCCCCCGCTCGCCGACGACCAGCAGCTCCCGCCGGCTCTCGGGCCCGAAGCAGTCGCTCTCGAGCGCCGCGACCGCACCGTCGTACTCGACCACAATCCGGCTCCAGTCGTCCGCGCCCCGGCCCAGGAAGTCACGGACGACGGCGGTCACCGCGCGCGGGCGCCCCAGCAGGGCGTTGAACAGATCGAGGAAGTGGATCGCGTCCGACTGCGTGACGCCGCCGTCCAACCGGGGCCGCTTGAGGCTTCCGAAGCGGCCCGTCACGTAGCGGATCCCGCCCAGCCGCCCCGACGCCACGACGGCGGTCAGCCGCTCGTACGCGGGGTGGAACCGGAAGACGTGGCCGACCTGGAGGCGCGCGCCCCGCCCGCGTGCCTCGTCCAGCAGCACCCGCGCCTCCGGCAGGGTCGCGGTCAGCGGCTTCTCGACGAAGCAATCCTTGCCGGTGGCCAGGACATGTTTGCACACCGGAAAGTGGTCCGGGGCCGGCGTGACCACGTCCACCGCGTCGACCCGCGACAGGAATCGCCGGAAGTCCGACGTCAGATGGTCCCGGGGCACCGTCCCGCTCGCGGTCTCGAGCTGCCGCGGCTCGAGGTCGGCCGCGAACACCTCCGCCCCGAGCGCCCCCAGCACCCGCAGGTGCTGGCGACCCCAGCGGCCCAGCCCGACCAGCAGTACTCGGGACACACGGCGCTCCCACAGGGGCGAGCAGATCGTGTGCCAAGTGCCGGGCGCCCCCGGGCCGGCGTCGCCATCACCCCGATCAGCGCCGCCGCCGCGCGCGACGGCGCCCGCTCGGGCCTGCCGGCCCACCGCTCGCCCATCGCCCGCGCGGGGTCGAGCGGGCGGGCGCCGGGCCGGCGGCAGACGCGATCGGTCCGACCTCGTGCCGTGGTGACGTGGCTCCTCCTCGGCGCCCTCACCGCCCCGGTCACCGCGAGCCGTGCAAGCGAAGAGGCGGCCGCCGTCCGGCGGCGAGCGCCGCCAGGCACCGCTCGTAGGCGCCGATGACGCGCGACGCGGCGTGCGAGGCGACGCGCCGCCGCGCGGCCAGGCCGATCGCCCGCCGCCGCCCCGGGTCCGCGGCCAGCCGGGCGACGACGCGCGCGAGGGCCTCGACGTCCCCGGCGGGGAACAGGATCCCCGTCTCGCCGTCCCTGACGACCTCCCGGGCGCCCGGGATGTCGCTCGCCACCAGGCAGCGTCCCGCCGCCTGGGCCTCGAGGTACACGAGCGACTGGGTCTCGTGCGCCGAGGTGCTGACCACGAGGTCCGCCAGGCGCAGGTACGCCGGCACCGCGCCGTGGTCCACCCAGCCGGCGAACCGGAACACCGAGGGCGTCCCCTCCCGCCGGCTCGGCTCCTCGGCGGCGGCGCGCTCGAGGCCATCGCCCAGGACCAGGCCGACGACCCGCGCCCCCCGGCGGCGAGCCGCGGCCACCGCCGCCACGAAATCCCCCACGCGCTTCACCGGCGAGAGGTTCGAGGCATGCAGGGCCACGACGTCCTCCGGGCCGATGCCGAGCGATCGCGCCAGGTCCGGATCGCGCGGCCCGGGGGTGAAGCGCGCCAGGTCGACCGGGTTCGGCACGGTGCGGACCCGGCGGAGGCCCAGGCGTCGCAGCGCCCGCTCCCAGTGCCGCGCCACGCTCACGACGAGATCCGCGCTGGAGAGGCCGGCGAGGAGGGCGCGCGCGCGCGCCGCCGGCCAGCCCCCGTGGAGGATGCTGGTCGAGGGCCCGCCGTGCGAGATCACGAGCGACGGCACCCCGGCGGCGCGCACGAGGGCCGCCAGGTGCCACCCGTACACCTCGCGGCCGATCAGGAGCACGTCCGGCGCCTCGGCGGCGAGAGACGCCGCGACCGCGCGACGGAGGCGGGCGCGCTCGAGGGCGCGGTAGCCGTCGCTCGCCGTGTCCGGCCCGGTGAACGCGAACATCTCGAAGTACGGGACCGAGAACCGCGTCACGCGGAGCGCCTCGGCGCGCCGGTCGTCGAAGGCCCCGGCGTCCTGCCGCGTCTCCGGAGTCTCGGGCGCGACGGCCCAGATGCGGTGGCCGCGGGCCGCCAGGCCCTCCAGGAGCTCGGCGCAGACGACCGCCGAGCCCACGGTGTATGGCGGCAGCGGCACGGCACAGCCGATGCGGAGCGGCCGCCGCCGGGGACGGCCGATCGTGGCGGGAAGATCGTGGTGGCGCCGCCAGCGCGCCTGGGCGCCGCCGCCTCGCCCGGGCCGGCTCCGGGCGGCCGCGGGGGCGGTCACGGTCGGGGCGACACGGGCCGCGAGGCGATCGAGGTGAACCGGCTCGCTGCCCGGGGCAGATCCCGGAGACGGCGCGCGGGGCGAGCCGTCACGCGAGCCGGGAAGGTCCGGACCGCTCAGCCTGGCACACGACCGAGCTCCGCCAGCGCGCGCGCCTGGAACCGGAAGTCCGCCCATTCGTCGAGCGGGATCGGCCGCGCGATTTGACGGTTCTGCAGCGCCAGGTCGTGCGCGATCCGCATGTTGGTCTCGGTCATCCCGCCGTTGACCCCGAATCCCCGGATCCGCAGGAGCTCGTCCCAGGCGCGGCCCAGCACGCCGTGGTCCATCCCCGGCGCGTACCGGCGCACGACGTCCAGGGTTCCCGCCTTGTTCGCGACGATGTACCGGCACGCCTGGATCACCGCCCGCACGATCCCCGCCGCCGCGTCGGGGTTCCCGGCCAGCATCTCCTTCCGCAGGACCAGGAGCTCCACGGGGTACTCGGGCAGCACGTCGGCGATCGACCTCAGGAGGCGGAGATTCCCGTCATTCGCCGCCTCCATCGCGAAGTCGACGTGCAGGAGGGTGCCGTGCACGCGGCCGGCCTGGAGCGCCAGCAGGCGATCCCGCGCACTGCCGATGCCGACCCACCGGACCGACTCGCGCGGGATCCCTTCCGCGTCGAGCAGCGGGAACATCAGGTACTGGGAGATCGCACCGGCGCGCGAGATCGCGAACGGCCGGTCGCGGAGGTCGGCGAGCGTCCGGACCTCCCTCCGCACCGCCAGCATGTAGGAGAGCCGCGCACCGGGCGCCGCCACCGCCCGCAGCTGGTGGCCGCTCGAGCGCGCGGCGAGCAGCCCCTCCGGATCGGCCGGGGCCACGTCCACCTGAGCGGCGGCGATCGCCTGCATGGCAAGCGGTCCGCCGTGGAGCTGCAGGAACTCGGTCACCTCGAGGCCGTTCACCCGGAACAGGTCTCGCTCGTACGCCACGTGGAGGAAGATGTTGTGGATGGACGGCGGCGTCACGCCGGTGGCGACCCTGATCCGCGTCACCGGCTGCGCGCGCGGTCGGGGCGCCGCGCCGCTCGCCAGCGCGGCGCCGGTCAGCCGGGAGAGGAACGCGCGGCGCCGCATCACGAGGTCGCCGGTGCGCGGCGTCCCGCCGGCGCCCGGCGGCCCGGCGCCGGCGGCCCGGCCCCCCCCGGGGCCGGGGGTCGAGGGGCGCGGCGGTCCATCATCGCCGGAGGGAGGGCTCGGCGCGCCAGGGCTCGAGCCGGCGCTCCAGCCGCTGGATCAGGTTCGTGACGACGATGCTGAGCATCGCCAGCACGACGATCGGCACGAACAGCTCCGCCGTTCGAAACGTGTTCCCGTAGAGCACGATCATGTAGCCGAGGCCCGCCAGCGCGGTGAACATCTCGGCGACCACGACGCCGACGAGCCCCCGACCGAGCGCCAGCCGCGCCCCGGCCACGAAGAACGGCACCCCGGCGTGGAGGACGACGCGCCGGAAGATCTGCCACCGGCTGCAGCCGAACGCCCGCGCGGTCTCGACGAACGCCGGGGGGATGCTGGAGACGCCCGCCTGCGCGTTGATGATCATCGGGAACACGGCGACCAGCCAGGTGAGGAAGATTTTCGCCTCGACGCCCAGGCCGAACCAGACGATGACGAGCGGGACCAGGGCGACGGTGGGCATCGCGTACAGCGCGTTGACGTACGGCCCGCAGATGCGTCGCACGGTCGGGAACGTTCCCATCGTGATCCCCACCGCCATGCCCGACACGATCGCCAGGCCGAGCCCGACCGCCAGGACACCCGCGGTCTGTCCGAGCTGGCGCGGCAGCTCCCCCGAGCGGGCGGTCGACAGGAAGGCCCGCGCGACCGCGCTGGGCGGGGGCAGGAACTGCGGGGGCACGACCCATCGCGCGAGCATCTCCCAGGCGAGCAAGATGCCCAGATGAGCGACCAGCGGCGCCGCGATCGAGCCTCCCGCGGGGCCCCGTCGCCTCACGAGCGCCCCGCGCCCCGCGAGAGGAGCGACCAGAGGCGCTCCCGGATGGCGGCACCGCGACGGACCCGGCGGATGGCCGCGGGATCGCGCGGCCGCGGCAGATCGACGGCCACCTCCTCCAGGATCCGGGCCGGGCGGGCGGACAGCACGAGGATGCGGTCCGAGAAGAAGATGGCCTCGTCCATGTCGTGGGTGACGAGGACGGCCGCGCGAGGCGATTCCAGCCAGATCGCCGCGCTCTCGCGCTCGAGCTGCTCGCGGGTGATCGCGTCGAGCGAGCCGAACGGCTCGTCCATCAAGAGCAGCGCGGGCTCCAGCGCGAACGCGCGCGCGAGGCCGACCCGCTGCTGCATGCCCCCCGAGAGCTCGTGGGGGTAGTGGGCGCTGAAGCTCGCCAGGCCGACCAGCCGCACGAACCGCTCCGCGCGCCGCGCGCACTCCGCGGGCGGAACCCGCGCCACCTCGAGCCCGAACGCGACGTTCTCGAGGACGGTCAGCCACGGGAAGAGGTTGAAGTGCTGGAACACCATCGCACGCGACGCCGCCGGCCCGGAGACCGGCTCGCCGTTCACGAGCACCGCCCCCGCCGAGGCCCGCTCGAGCCCATGGATGATGCGGAGCAGCGTGGTCTTGCCGCAGCCGCTCGGACCGATGACGGAGACGAACTCCCCGCCGGCGACGTCGAACGAGATGTCGCGGAGCACCTCGAGGTCGGGGCGGCCCCGCGCGCCGCGAAACGTCTTGCCCACGCGCTCGACCCGGAGGAGCGGCGTCACGGGGGGCCGTCGGCGGCGGTGCAGAGCGCGGCCGGCGGCCCCCCGCCGGACGGCGCGCGGCCGCCCCGCTCGCGGCCGCTCGCGGCGGCCTCGCGGTCCCGGCGTCCGCCGCAGCCCATGCCGCGGTACACGGGGACGGGCCGGCCCCCGCGAAGACCGCTCCAGACGCGGCGCCATCCCGCCCGGAAGTCGGCGCCGACGCGCGCGACGGCCTCGCGAAACTCCTCGGGGTCGGGATGCGGCTCCCGGAGCGCCTGGAGGACCGTCGCGACGAGGGCGTCACAGTCGTCGAGCGCCACCAGCCGCACCAGCCGCGGGGATGCGATCTCGCCGTTGCCGCCGACCCGCCAGCCCACCACCACCGTTCCGACCGCGAGGCTCTCCAGGATCGTCATGGAGCAGTTCTCGAACCGGCCCAGGACCAGGGACACCCGCGCCTCCCCGAGGAACCGCCACCGCGCACGGCCGGCGATCTCGCCGTGGAGCGCGACCTGGCACCGCACCGGGGACGGGACCGCGAACCGGTCGGCGTCGCGCCCGGCGAGCGCGACCGACTGCCCCGCGGGGAGGCGCTCCAGCACCGGCACCAGCGAATCCACGCCCTTCGAGCGCATGAATCGACCGAGGAAGGCCACGTCGCGCCCCCGCGCTCCGGGACGGAGCTGCGGGAGGACCCCCGGCGGCGGCGGATTCTTGTACACGTGCACCGCGCGCGCGGCGAGGTGCCCGTCCAGCGCGCGCAGGAGCGCATGCGACGGCGACGACACGACCCGTGCGGTCCGCGCGACTTCCATCTCTTCCGCGAACTCGCCCCACTGCACGGGCCACCCGTTGCCGGCCTCGACGAGCGCGTTCGGGCAATGCAACCGGACGTGGACCGCCGCGTCGGGCGGCAGCAGCAGCGTCGGCGCCTTGAGCTCCGGGGCCTCCACGACGACGCGGCCCGTCCGCAGCCGCGGCAGCAGCGCGTCCCGGACGTGTCGCTGGTACTCCCGCCGGGGAAGATCCCGGTCGTTCGAGATGCAGACGACCGGGATGCCCGATCGCCGGAGGAAGAGCCGCAGGTTGCGGAGATAGCTCGTGACCCCGTTCGCCCGGTGCCGCGGGAACGGGTTGACGAGCACGTACGTCGGCCCGGGGCGCACCCCGGGCCGGCTAGCCATCGAGCGGCTCGCGCATCCCGGCCGTCGGGACCGGCGCGCCACCGTGCTCCTCGAGCGCCCACTCGAACAGCCCGCGCAGGCGGGTCACCTCGGTCCCGAGATCGAACTCGCGGACGACCGTCGCCCGGCCGGCGCGGCCGAACCGGTTGCGGAGCCCGGGGTCGTCCAGCAGCGCCTCGATCCGGCCGGCTAACGCTCCGGGCGCCGCCGCCGGGACCACGAAGCCGCTCACGCCGTCCTCCACGAGCTCGCCGACGCCGCCGACTCGGGTCGCGACGACCGGCACGCCCGACGCCATCGCCTCCATCAGCGACACCGGGACGCCCTCGGCGAGGCTCGGGAGCACGAACACGTCGGCGGTCTGCAGCCAGTCCCGGACCTGGGGCGGCGTCTGGTACCCGACGAGCGCCACGTGCTCCGCGACGCCGGTGGCTCGCGCTCGCCGCTCGACGCTCGCGCGTTCGCGCCCATCGCCGACGATGGTCAGTCGGGCGGCGGGACGCCGTGCGCGCAGCCGCGCGAGCGCGTCGATCAGGATCGGGAGGCCCTTGTCGGGGACCAGCCGCCCCACGAAGAGCAGGTGACGCCCCGGTCCGCGATGGTCCCGGACGGGGTATGCGGCGGGGTCGACCCCGCAGCGCACGACGTGGAGCCGGGACCAGCGCTCGGGGGGCGCCCACAGCAGGCACTGGCTGCGCGTGAAGTAGCTGATGCAGCGGACGAACCGCGCGCGGCGCAGCTTCTCGGGAAGCCGCCGCTCGACCGGGGCGAAGAAGACGCCCGGGCCGTGCACCGTGAAGCTGAACTCGAACTCCCCGAACGCGGACGCCAGCAGCGCCACCGTGCAGCTCGCCCCGGTGGCGTGGTTGTGGAGATGGGCGAGTCGCCTCGCCGCCATGCGATGCGCCAGCACGACGGCCGCCGAGAACTGCCGGACGGCCGTGGCGGCCCGACCGGCGCCCCGCGGCGCGAGCCGCCACGCCAGGGCGAGCGTCCGCAGGTAGGGCCCCGGCCCGCGCGCGACCCGTCGGGCGTGCGCCTGCCGTTTCGTCGCGGGGTCGGCCGAGGCGAGACAGAACGGCGGCCCGTCGCACGCCTCGCCGCTCTCCGCCGCGGAGGGCGGCCACAGCGACACGGTCTCCACGCCAACGCCCTGTGACCGCAGGGCCTCGATCTCGCGCCGGACGAATGTCTCTTCCCTTCGCGGGTACTGGTCCGCGAGATAGGCGACACGCAGCGCCGGAGCCTTCCCGTTCAGCACGCGAGCACGGGTCGAGGGAGGAAGGGCGGATCTCCTGCCATGCTTCTCGCTTCCGGCGCCGGGCCCGCCCCCGGTCGTCCCCGGCCCGGTCGGAGCGGCTGCACGATAGCGCGTGACCCGAGCGCGGGGCAAGGGTCCGTCTCCGGCCCGGCCCCTCCCAGCCGACCGGGCCCCCGCCCCCCAGCCGCAGTCCCCCGAGCGAAGGGCGCGGCGAGCCGCGCTGACCACTGATGCGATTCGAGCCCGCCCTCCCAGCCGCAGTCCCCCGAGCGAAGGGCGGGAGGGGGCTGGCCCACGCCCCCGCCCGCGTCCCCGCGTCAGCGGCCGCGCCCGCCCGGTTCCCGCTCGCCGCTCCGCCGTCTCCCTCGCGCCCGCCGGGGTCTCGCCCACACTGTGCTCGACGCGACGGCGGCGCGCGGCGCGCCGTCCCGGGGTGGCCGGGCATACGGCGTGCGCGTCGGGCCGGCGCGACGGCCGTGACGCGCTTCGGAGGGGGGACGGATGCCTGCCACCCCCACGTTCGGCCTGCCAGGCATGCCCAGCGTCGGGTGTCCCGGCGTCGTCTGCGACCTGACCGCGCGCACGCGACCCTGCCAGTGGACGATCCTCGGAGGCCTGCGGACGCCGTTCGGCGGGCGCGCCGGCATCTTCGCGACGCTCTGCGAGTCCGCCCGCGCGGAGTTTTCGGACAGTTTGAGGGGGTGGCGCGGGCCACCCCCTTCTAACTACTTGATTGGATGGCGGGGTCGACGGGACTTGAACCCGCGGCCTCTGGCTTGACAGGCCAGTGTGCTAACCAGGCTGCACCACGACCCCGATGCGGAAGAGCTCAGTCAGGCTAACCACTTACCGGGCCCCTGTCAACTCGAGCGCGACTCGAGGGCGCGACTCGGTGCTGTTGGTCCATGCGCAGCATCAGGGCCACCTTCCACGGCTCGTCGGAACCGGGCACGGGTACCTCCCCGGCAGTACCCAGCTTGCGGGCGTGCCCGTGCGGACGGCTGGAGTGGGTCCGCGCGGTACAACGGGAGCCGCTCCTCGCCCCGCTCGGCTAAGGTCCCGCCGGTCCAGTTCGCGCGGGCCTCTCATGACCGCCAGGCAGTTCCGGCCAGCATGGCGGCTCACGTGACGAGGGCGGCCCTTCGGGAGATTGCCGCGCGGTCGCCCCGGCGAGCAGGCGAGGGCGACGCCCACGCAGGCGCGAAGCCTCGCATCCTCCCGGGGCACCGAGAGTCCCTCCGACGTCCCGCGCGTCACCTGCAAGACGGCCCCGGGCCCACCGGCCGCGGAACGACAACCGCGCCGGCGGTGTGTCGGGTGCATGCGCATGCTAGCCGGCACCGGCCGCATCATCGAAGAAAGTGACGACGCCGGTCTCCAGCGAGTATTCGGCGCCTACCACCATGAGCCCAGCCGTCGCGATCAGCTCCTCAAGAAGCGGCGAACCGTGACGCAAGTGAGCGACGGATGCGCGCACGTTGGCCCGGACCGCCTCGCGTATGACGCTATCCCGGTCCTCAGCTTCTCGTCCGGTCAGAAGCGTCTCCACCGCGGGTCGGACCCTGTCAACGATGGAGCGCAAGTTGCGCGATTGTGTAGTCGCGTGGCCCAGTAGCTCCTCCAGGGTGGCCACGACGGCGCCGCACTGAGTATGGCCCATGACCACCACGAGTTGCGTCCCGAAGCGCGCCGCGGCAAACTCCACACTGCCGACCTGGGACGGCGCAACGATGTTGCCCGCGACCCGGATGACGAAGAGATCACCGAATCCCTGATCGAACACGAGCTCGGCCGGCACGCGCGAGTCGGAGCAACCCAGGATGATGGCAAACGGCTCCTGGCCGGCCACGAGCGCCGCACGGCGGGCAGCGTTCGAGAGACTCGGCGCTGCCGTCTGGTTCGCGACGAACCGCCGGTTTCCCTCCCGAAGGCGAGCGAGCGCTTCGACGGCAGTCATCATCGTGGAGGCCGATGGTCCTGTGTCCGGCTAGCGCTGAGGCTGGCCGGCGGCGCAGCCGGTCCGCTCACGCCCGCTGCTCGGCGGCCAAGGTTCACAGCCAGTCTTCAGTAGCGAGTCCCGGCGCACGGGTGACGTGCTGCGTGTCGTTCCTATCTACGCACATCAAGGCCTGCCGCGCTACTGCCCCGGTCCGCCGACCGGTCGTGTTCACCCGCTCGCCGGAGCGCTGGCGGAGGCGAGTCCACCTGGAGTTGGGCGGGTAGCAGTCGCTCGTAGCGGGGGCCGGGCGTCGACCGCCACCCCGCTTCCCACGGCTGGCGTGTACGCCCGTGCGTCGATGACGGGCCGCAGGACGGGCACCGCCTTCTTCGCCACCGCTTCCTCACGGATGCGGGCGGCCAGGGTCTCCACCTGGACTTCTCCTGGGTTGCCACGCCGCCTCTTCCATCAAGGGCCGGAGCGCGCGCGTGGCCGCGAATTCCGCTGCCAGCCCCTCTCCTCCCGGGTCACGGCTGGTCCCGGCCCGCGCGTCCCCTGCCCGAGGCCGGCGCCCCGCCGCCGCACGCGTGAGGCGCCGGCAGAGCGTCCGGCCGCCGCGCCCGTCGGCGCCGCACCCCGCCGCGAGGTGTCGCCGATCGCCGGCCCGACAGGGCCGGCGCGTGGCTTGACCCGGCCCGCCGCGGGTGGCTACGCTTCGGCGCGGGCGGCGAGGCCGCCCGGGATCGATGCGCTGCCCCCGTTGCCGGCACGACAGCCCCCCGCGCGCGAAGTTCTGCGCCGAGTGCGGCCACCGGCTCGCCGCCGCGTGCGCGACGTGCGGCGCCGAGCTCCCGGACGCGGCGAAGTTCTGTCCGGAGTGCGGCCAGCCCGTCGCCCGCCCGGCCGCCGCCGCGGGCGGAGCCGACGCCGGCGGGGCCGGCGCGCCGGTGGCCAGCGCGGCGGCGCCACCGCGGGCCGCCGCCGCGGCCGCGGAGCCGTCCCCCGCCAGCTACACGCCGCGTCACCTCGCGGAGAAGATCCTCGTCTCGCGCGCGGCGCTCGAGGGGGAGCGGAAGCCGGTGACGGTCCTCTTCTGCGATCTGGTCGGCTCGACGGCCCTCGCCGAGCGCCTGGGCCCGGAGGGCATGCACGTCCTGGTGAACCGCTTCTTCGAGGCGGCGCTCGCCGAGATCCACCGCTACGAGGGCACGGTCAACCAGTTCCTGGGCGACGGCTTCATGGCGCTGTTCGGCGCGCCGCTCGCGCACGAGGATCACGCCCGGCGCGCGACCCTGGCCGCGCTCGGGGTCGCGCGCGCGCTCCGGGAGCAGCCCATCACGGTCGGCGCCCAGGAGGTCCGGCTCGCCGTCCGGATGGGGCTCCACACGGGATTCGTCGTGGTGGGGGCGATCGGGGACAACCTCCGGATGGACTACACCGCGGTCGGCGACACGACCCACCTGGCCGCCCGGCTCCAGCAGCTCGCCGAGCCCGGCACGATCCTGGCGAGCGAGGCGACGCACCGCCTGGTCGAGGGGTACGTCGAGGCCGAACGGCTCGGACCCGTGGAGGTGCGGGGTCGGAGCGAGCCCATGGTGGTGTACCGGCTCCTGGCGCCGGGGCGGCGGCGGGCGGCGCTCGACGCCGCGGAGCCGGGCGCGCTCAGCCCGTTCGTGGGCCGCGACCGGGAGCTCCGGACGCTTCTCGGCCTGGTCGAGGCGATCGAGGAAGGCCGGGGGCAGGCCGTCGGGATCGTCGGCGAGCCCGGCGTCGGCAAGTCGCGGCTGCTGCTCGAGCTCCGGCGGGCCCTCGGCGAGGCGCGGGTCCTCCACCGCCAGGGCCGGTGCCTGTCGTTCGGCGCCACGATCCCGTTGGTCCCGGTGGCCGACCTGGTCCGCGCCCATTGCGGCATCGCCGACACCGACACCCCCGAGAGCGTGGCCGAGAAGGTCCGGCTCTCGCTGTTCGACGTGGGGCTGGAGCCGGACACGGCGTATCTCCTCCACCTGCTCGGCGTCAAGGATCCCCAGGATCCCCGCGCGGAGCTGAACCGGCTCTCCCCGGAGGCCGTGCAGGCGCGCACCTTCGACGCCCTGCGCCAGCTGTTCCTGCGCGCCAGCCGCCGGCGGCCGCTCGTGCTGGAGATCGAGGACCTCCACTGGATCGACCGCACCTCGGAGGACTTCCTGGCCTGGCTGGCCGAGGCGCTGGGCGGCGCGGCGATCCTGCTGGTCGGCACGTACCGGCCCGGGTACCGCCCGCCGTGGGCCGATCGCTCGTTCGCCACCCAGCTCTCGCTCGGCCGGCTGGCTCGCGAGGAGAGCCTGCGCCTCCTCCGGTCGGTGCTGCCGGGCGCGGGCCTCGCGGAGCCCGTGGCGCAGCTGATCCTGGACAAGGGCGAGGGCAACCCGTTCTTCCTCGAGGAGCTGGCGCGGGCCGCCCAGGATCAGGGGCTGGGCGCCGGGCTGCCGGTTCCCGACACCGTCCACGGCGTCCTGACGGCGCGGATCGACCGCCTGCCGGAGGACGCCAAGCGCCTCCTCCAGACCGCGGCGGTGCTCGGGCGCGAGTTCTCGGCGCGCCTCCTGGCCGCGGTCTGGGACGGGGGCGCCGCCGAGCCGCACCTGCGGGTGCTCACCCGGCTCGAGTTCCTCGTCGCCCGCTCCGCCGCCGACGAGCCGCTCTACGCCTTCAAGCACGCGCTCACCCAGGACGTCGCCGGGGCGACGCTCCTGCCGTCCCGCCGCCGCGAGCTCCACCGCCGGGCGGCCGCCGCCCTGGAGCGCCTCCATCCCGACCGCGTCGGGGAGCTGGCGCCGGTGCTGGCGCACCACTACGGCGAGGCCGAGGCCTGGGCCCCGGCGGCCGCCCACGCAACGCGGGCCGCCGAGGCCGCCCAGGCGGTCTTCGCGAACCGGGAGGCGCTCGCGCGGTACGAGCAGGCGATCCGGGCCGCGGAGCGCGCGGCGCTGGGTCCCGCCGAGCTGGCTCGGCTCCACGAGGGCCAGGCGGCGGTCCATGCGGTGCTCGGCCAGTTCGAGCCGGCCCGGGCCGCCTACGAGTCGGCGCTCGCGCGGCTCCGCGAGCAGGGCGACGTGCTGGGCGAGGCGCGGGTCCTCGGGGCGCTCGGCGCCCTCTGGGGTGGGCATCGCGACTACGAGCGCGCCCTGGCGCTCGCCCGGGAGGCGGTGGCGGCGGTCGAGCGCGCCGGGGATACGCCGCCGGCCCGCCGGGCCCGCGCGGCCGCCCGGCTCCAGATCGGGCTGCTGGAGCTGAACCTCGCCCGGTGCACCGCGGGGGTCCGGGAGCTCGAGGCCGCGCTGGCTCTCTTCCGGGAGGCCGGCGACGCCGGCGGCGAGGGGCGGGCGCTCGACGCCCTCGCGATGTGCGTCCTGATCGCCGGCGACCTCGACCTGGCGATCGCCCACGCCCGCGCCGCGCTCCCGCGCCTCGTCGCGGCCGGCGACCGGCACACCGAGGTCTCGTGCACCGCGAACCTCGGGTTCGCGCTCCTCTACCGCGGCTGCCGGGCGGCGGGGGAGGGCGCCATCACGCAGGCGCTCGAGATGGCGCGCACGATCGGTGCCCGGTCCCACGAGGCCTACGTCCAGATGGCGCTCGCCGAGCTCGTCGAGCCGTACGGCGAGTGGGGCCGGGCCCACCAGAGCGCCTCGGCCGCCCTGGCGATCGCCCGCGAGCTCGGGCACCGCGAGTGGACGGCGGCGGCGCTCGGCGTGCTGGGTCGCGTGCAGCGCGGCTGCGGCGACGTCGGCGGGGCCCGGACGCTCCACGAGGAGATGCTCGGCATCGCGCGGGAGCTCCGGGCCACGATGTGGACCGCGGCCGCGCTCGGGCAGCTGGGCGAGGACCTGGCGGCCGCCGGCGAGCGCGCAGCCGCCGCGCGTCAGCTCGCCGAGGCGGTGGAGCTCGCCGGCGAGGCCGCCGAGTTCGGGATGCGCCCCTGCCTCGCGCTGGCCCAGCTCGCGCTCGACGGGGGCCGGACGGCGGAGGCCCTGGCCCACGCGCGGCACGTCCAGGCCGCCGTGGCGCAGTATGTCCTGTTCGCGGCCGAGGCCCGCCGCGTCGAGGGCGAGGCGCTCCTGGCCCTGGGCCAGCCGGCCGCCGCGGAGCGGCTCATCCGGGAGGCCCAGACGGAGATCGCCCGCCTCGACGCGGCGCCGGCCGGCTGGCGGGCGGCCCTGGCGCTGGCCCGCCTCCTCGACGCCCGGGGGGACGCGGCCGGAGCCGCGCAGGAGCGGGCCCGCGCGCGGGCGTGTCTCGAGCAGGTCGCCGCGGGCCTGGCCGAGACGCCCGCCCTGCGGCGGGGGTTCGAGGCGTCGGCGGCATTCCGCGAGGCGCACGGCGCCGCGCGCGCGTAGGCGGACGGAGGCCTGGATGGACCGGCTCTTCCTCGGGATCGGCGCCGCGGCGGCCGGGCTGGCGGTCGCGCTCGGCGCCTTCGGGGCCCACCTCCTCCGCGGCCGGCTCACCGCGGAGGCGCTGGCGACCTTCGAGGTCGGGGCCCGGTATCACATGTACCACGCGCTGGCGCTGCTGGCGGTCGCGCTGGTGGGCGCCCACCGGCCGGGCTCGGCCGCCGCCGCGGCGGGCGGGCTCTTCGTGGTCGGGATCGTGCTGTTCTCGGGGAGCCTCTACGGTCTCGCGCTGACCGGCCAGCGCTGGCTCGGCGCCGTCACGCCGTTCGGCGGGCTCGCGTTCCTCCTCGGCTGGGCGGCGCTGATCTGGGCGGCCGCGCGCGCCGGCTGACCGGTCGTCCCGCGCCTCGGCCTCCGAGAGCGCAGGTCGGCCGCCCCGCCTCCCGCTCAGCCGGCGGCCCGGCCCTTGCCGGCCGCCCGGCTCCCCGCTCGGCCGCGGACCCCGGGGCGCACCTCGGCCGCCCCGCCTCCCGGCTCAGCCGGCGACCCGGGGGCGCACGTCGGCCGCCACGCGCTCCAGCACCTCGAGCATCTCGGGGACGCTCGTCACCGTGAAGTCGAGCACGAAGTGCTGGACGCCGGCCGCGACGTACGCGTGGAGGTCCTCGGCCACCTGGGCCGGGGACCCGGTCAGGAGCGGCCGGTCGGGGCCGGCGGCCGGCTCCAGCCGGAGCGGCGCCTTGAACGCGATCGTCAGCGCCGCCGGATCGCGCCCGGCCTCGGCCGCGAGCGCCCGGAGATGCGCCACCTTGCGCGCGAGCGCCGCCGGCTCGAGCCTGACCGGCGGGCGCAGCCCGAGCGGGTGCCAGCCGTCGCCCACCGCGACCACCCGCCGGAGCGCGCCCTCGCTGTGGCCGCCGATCCAGATCGGCGGGTGCGGCCGCTGGACCGGAGGGGGGCCGAGCCCCCCCGCGCCGGGAACGTGCACGAAGCGGCCGTGGAACTCGAGGCGGGACGCCGTCCAGATGCGCCTCATCACCTGCAGGTACTCGAGCGTGCGCGCGGCCCGGTCCGCGAACGGGACCCCCAGCGCGGCGAACTC
>DASRDR010000235.1:0-10864 GCA_035652475.1 Candidatus Methylomirabilota bacterium
GCCCTCAGCCCCGGTCGGGGAGCGTCCCCGCCGTCCTGGGCGAGGGCGCGAAGGCTGTGGCGGGGTGCGCCGAGCCTGTCCGGCCCCGTGCCCGGCGCGGGCGCCGGATGGCCCGGCGGCCACCACCACCACCACTCGGGCGCGCCCCTCGATCGCGAAGTACGTGATTGTTCAGCGATGGCGGGCGGCACCCCGGTTGCTCCCTCCCTAGGCTGCCCGGTACGGGCGACGGGAGGGAACGGCCATGGCCTGGCGAATCTACTGCCTGCAGTGTCACGCGATCATCGGCGAGGCGATCGAGGGCGGCGAGTCCGACCGCAATCCCCAGCTTGGCATCTGTCAGACCTGCGCCCAGCACGGCGGGGGCGGGCCAGCGTCGCGAGGCGCCGCCCCGCGGGGGGCCGGCCCCGGAGCCACGGCGCCCGCGGCCGGATACCATCGGACCGACCGCGACCACGAACGGGACGGCGGAGCCGCGGACGCGTCTGCCGGAACGGATGCGGCCGGCCAGGGGGCGTGGTGCCGCTCGAGAGTCGAGCGGTGGGGCCTCACGGCGGCGGGCGCGGCGATCGCGACGGCGCTGGCCGCGTCGGTGCGGCCGCTCCCGGCCTGGACGTCACGATGGTGCGCCGGAGCCTGATCGGGTCCTGACGATGCCGGCCACGCCCGGATCCCGCCCGGGGCGCCTCTTTGGGCACGCCGGGTTCGGCGTAGACGGGGTCGGGCTCGGCCACGGCTGGCGGATGGCCGGGCCCGAGCTGTCGCACGTCTGCCCCGCGTGGTCGGCGGCCGCCCGGGGGGATCGAGGATTCGCCGGCAATTCCCCGTGATCGGGCACTTGGCTTGCTCCACTCGTCTGCGCTCCGAACATGATCGACCTCCTGCCGCCCGAGATCTGCGGAAGGGCCCGGCTCGACGTGGTCTTCTTCATCGATCTCCCGAACGCCGAGGAGCGGGAGGCGATCTGGGAGTCTACCTGCGGCGCCACGGCTCGGAGGCGGGGAAGTTCTCGTCCGCCGAGCTCGCCCGGATGACCGATCCGGCAGATCCGCCGGTGGGCGAGCGACCGGGCGGTGCCCGCGACCCGCAAGCTGCGCGTCGTGCCTCCCCCTGAGTGACCACCGACGGGCGGGCTTCGGGGCCGCGTGATCCCTCGCGGCGGCCGCATAGTAGACTGGCTCGGCGCCGACCGTGGAAGCGACGGGGTGCGAGGAGCGAGGGCGGCGAGCGGGAGGCAGAGCATGGAACGGACCGACGGGACGTCGATCCTCCGCATCGGCCTGGCGGCGGTGCGGAATGTCCCCTCGTTCGACGAGCGCCTGCGGACTCTCCACCGCGTCCTGGCGGAGGCCGCGGCCCGGGAGGTCGCCATCGTCTGCTTCCCGGAGACGTACCTTCCCGGATTGCGGGGGCAGGACTTTCCCGTCCCCCCGCCGGATCAGCGGCGGCAGGCGGCGGCCCTGGAGGAGGTGCGGGCCGCCGCGCGCCGGCGGCGGGTGGCCGCCGTCGTCGGCATGGAGTGGGAATCACCGATCGGGCTGCACAACGGGACGTTCGTCGTCGCACGCGACGGCGCGCTCCTGGGCTGGCAGGGGAAGAACCAGATCCCGCCCGAGGAGGAGGCGTGGTATGTCCCCGATGGCGGGCGCCGCCTGTTCGCAGTCGACGGTGTCCCGTTCGGCATCACGATCTGCCACGAGGGATGGCGGTACCCGGAGAGCGTGCGCTGGCCGGCGGTCCGGGGGGCCCGTGTGGTCTTCCATCCGCAGCTCACGGGGAGCGACCGCACCGGGGTGAAGCTCGAGCAGTGGGGGGATCCGGGCGCTCCCTACTACGAGAAGGCGATGATCGCGCGGGGCGTGGAGAACACCATCTACTTCGCCAGCGTGAACTACGCGATGCGCTACCAGGAGTCGGCGACCACCCTGGTCGGGCCGGACGGGGACTGCCTCGCCCACGTCCCGTACGGCGAGGAGCAGTTGCTGGTGCACGACCTCGAGCTGTCGCGGGCGACGGGATTCTGCGCTCGGCGATACAACCCCGCCTTCTATCCCTCGCGCGCCTGACGGTCCACCTCCCGGCCCGCGACGCGCTCGACGGGCCGCCGGGGCTTGCGCCGGGCGGGGGCCGGGCTTCGCCCCTCCGGCGCGAGGGGGACGACGTCGTGGTCCTGCCCGGCGCGGTGCCGGCGCTCTCCGAGTCGGCACCGGGCGTCCGCTGATCGATGGACGTCCGGGGAGGAGCTGGGGGGGGCGTCGCGGGCAGTCCGGCGTCGTCGGCCGAGGCACGCCGCGGGGCCGCCGCCCGGCTCGCCACGAGCGGGACGGGCTGGCCGTTCGGAGCGCATCCCGTGGCCCGGTCCTGCGACCCGGACGTGCCGGCCGCCGGCGCCGGGCGCCCCGGTCAGGTCACCGCGGCGCCCGGGACGGCGAGGCCCACCGGCGCGGCGACGGATCAGCTCGGGCGGGGCGACGCCGGGCTCGAGTACGTCAGCCCGGCGACCAGGTGGCGCTGCATGACGAAGAACAGCAGCACGGGCGGGATGGCGGCGAGCAGGGAGGCCGCCGCGACCAGCGGCCAGGCGGTCTGCCACATGCCGCGCAGCGACTGGATCCCCGCGGTGAGCGGCCGGATGGCGTCCGACTGGACGAGCACCAGGGACCAGAAGTAGTCGTTCCAGACGAACGTGAAGATCAGCACGGCGACCGCGGCCAGGGCCGGGCGGACCAGGGGCAGGATCACCGACCGGAAGACCCGGAGCTCGCTCGCCCCGTCGAGCCGGGCCGTGCAGCACCGCGTCCGGCACGTCGTGGATGAAGTTCCGCATGCGCCCCGAGCCGGGCGACATCCATCGTCTGAGGCGATGACCGGTGTCGACCCATTGCGGCGTTCTCGATCACAGGTCATCATGAGCGTGCCGGGGACCCTCCAGGCACCGCCGTGGACGACGACATTCTCGCGGGGTACGCGGACGAAGCCGACGCGCTCGTCAGGCAATACGAGGGCGTCTGCTTCCTGGAAGTGCATGGGCCGGCTCTGTCCCTCATGCCGACCGCTCCGGGGCGCGTCCTGGATGTCGGCGCGGGAACCGGGCGCGATGCCGCGGCGCTCGCAGCGATGGGCCATCACGTGGTGGCAGTGGAGCCGACCGCCGAGCTCCGCACGAGGGCGGCCGCCCTCCATCCGTCCTCGCGCATCGAGTGGGTCGACGATCGCCTGCCGGCCTTGAGGGTCCTGGCCGCCCGTCGCCGGCAATTCGATCTCGTCATCCTCTCGGCGGTCTGGATGCATCTGGATGTCCAGGAACGTGAGCAGGCGATGCCGACCGTGGCCGGCCTGCTTCGCCCCGGCGGGGTCATGCTGCTCTCGCTGCGCCACGGCCCCTCCCCGGCCCGTCGCCGCGTGTTTCCCGTATCCGCCGACGAGACGATCCTGCTGGCCAAGGCTGTCGGCCTGAACGTCGCGATGCGGCTCGAGGACCAAGCTGACCCGTTCGGCCGCGCCGAGGTGACGTGGACGCGCCTGGGCCTCGTCAGGGCACGAGCGTGACGGCGGATCCGGCGAACCCGTCACCCCGAGCCTCGTCGCACCCTCCAGGTCGATGATCAGCACGAGCGCCGTTGCCGTGCTCGACTGGCAGGTCGGCTGGCCGGGCCTCCTTGATCACCTTGTCGACGAACGTGGCTGCCCCGTGCGCCCTCGCGGTCTTATTCGCCGCGTACGTCGTCAGGCCGTCGCCCTCGCCGGATTCCGCCCCGTGCGATCGCCGGCCGCCGACCGCCCCCGGCGGAAGCGGCGGGGGGAACGCTCGTACCGGCCGCACGACGGCAGGCGCCGAGGGCCGGGCCGAGAGAGCGGCGTGGTTCGCGGACCGGGCCGACCAGGAACCCGGGTGCAGCCGGCCCGGCGACTCACGGACGGCAATGGGCAGTTCGTCGTCGGGAAGGAGTACATCGTGAAGATCGCGCTGAAGTAGCGAGGAAGCGAGGTGCCGCGAATATACGGGATAGAGCCCCGGTGATTGCCGGGGCTCACTGCTTCCGCGATCAGGAACTCATGGCGCCGGAGCGGCGCGCCACAGTGGAGCTGCGCCGTCCTTGATGCGGCCAGGCGGGCTTGACCAGGAGCGGACGATGATGGCCGCCATCTACGCTCGGAAGTCCACGGATCAGACGGGGGTCAACGAGGACGAGAAGAGCGTCGCGCGCCAGGTCGAGAACGCGAAGGTGGCCCAGCGCAAGGGGCCCCGGGCGAAGACCGACCGCCCCGAGAGCGAGTGGATCACCGTCGAGTGCCCCGAGCTGCGGATCGTGCCCGAGGACTGGTGGGAGCGCGTCCAGGCGCAGCTCAAGGCTCGCGGCGACCTCTACGTGCGGAAGGAGGGGAAGCTGCAGGGGCGCCCGGGGGCGCTCGACCGCGAGTCTCCGTACCTCCTCTCAGGCTTCGCGACCTGCGCGGTCTGCGGGGGCTCCGTCAGCGGGGTCAAGCGGGGGCGCCACGTCTACTACGTTTGCACGACGAACTTCAAGCAGGGCACCGCCGCGTGCCCCAACAAGCTCGCGGTGCCCGCGGCGCAGTTCGAGACGGCGCTCATCCAGGCGCTGTCCGACGCGCTCGACCCCGCGGTGGTGCGGGAGCTGGTCTCCGAGACCCAGCGCGCGGCGCGCGAGGCTCGGGAGTTCCAGGAGGCGCGCAAGGCGCGGCTCAACGCCCGGATCGTCGATGTGCAACGCCAGCTCGACAACCTCGCGGACGCCATCTCGCAGGGCGGCGGCGCGTTCGAGACTCTGGTGGACCGGTCACGACTCTCGAAGGCGAGAAGCGGCGCCTGCTCGCGGAGCGCGACCAACCCGAGGAGCCCGTCGCGGAGCCCGTCCCCGAGGAGGTCATCGAGACGGCGCAGCATGTGCGCGACACCCTGCGGAAGTCCGTGCCCCAGGCGCGCCAGATGCTCCGACGCATCCTCGCGGGCGAGGTCCAGCTCCACCCGACGGTCCTCGACGGCGGGCGCCGGGCGTGCGGTTCACGACGAAGAGCAACCTCGCCGCTTTCCTCCCCGTGAAGAAGCTCAAGGGGACACACCTCGAAGTGTTCCATCTGCGGAAGCCGGAGCCGAGCGGGACGCGGCTGCGGTTCCCCGAGGACTCGTCGGGCGATGAGTTCAACGACGGTGGTGCCGGGAGGGGGAATCGAACCCCCACGGGCGCGAGGCCCACCAGATTTTGAGTCTGGCGCGTCTTCCAGTTCCGCCATCCCGGCGCGCCAAGGATCCGCGTCTCGCCAGCGTATCATGGCGATCCGGTCGCCTCGGGCCGGTCCGGTCGCCTCGCCGGGACGAGCGAAAGGCGCTCGTTGGCCACCGCCGGCGGTCTCGAGCGCCGCCTCCACGATCGCGCGGAGGCGGGCGCCCCTCGAGCCGCAGCTGCCGGGTCGCGATCCGCGACACGGCCTCCGGGCGTTCCTGGGTCGCCGCGGGCGTACGGCCCGTGCTCGGTCCGCGGCCGCACACCTGGATCAGGTCAGGGAGCCGCCGGCGGGTGAGAGGGCCGAGACCGCGCGCTGCGTCGCGCCGCGGTCGATGGTCGCCCGGGTCCGCTCACGACGGCGGCCCGGGCCCGCCCGCGTCGACGTGCCGGACCTCGTCGAAGCCCTCCTCGGGCGCCGGAGGGACGAGCCGCGCCGCGGCGACGTGGATCGCGACGTCCGGGACGCGCGCGCGGCCGGTGCGCTGGCGATTGCGGGCGAGGCAGACGGCCTTCGGCGCGTCGAGGAAGTACGCGACGACCCGCGCGGCACGAGCATGGCCCAGGGCGATCAGCGGCGCGCGGGCGGCCGGCGCCGCGTGGACGTTGTCCACGACGACCGAGTACCCGGCCGCCAGGGCCTCGTCGACCAGCCGGAGCTGGGTGGCCGCCGGCTGCCGGCGGCCCCGGAGCACGTCCAGGCTGATCAGACGGTGCGTCGCGGCGAAGCGCCGGGCGAAGGTGCTCTTTCCCGAGCCGGGCAGTCCCACCAAGACGACGAGCTCGAGGGCGCCACCCGGGGATCTTGGCAGGCACTCGGACGTCGGGAGCGCGGCGCGATCGACCCCGGACATCGTCGGCTCCAGTGTATGCCGCGCGTCTGGAGGCCCCGCGGGGTTCGTGGCCCGGCTCGACGCCGCCGGCATGCTGGATGTCGGCGCCGGCCGGCCCGCCGCGGCGGGTCCCCGGCCCACCTCCCGGCCTCGCTGCACTGCGCCACGGGCGGCGCGTCAAACGCCGGGATCGGTCGGTCCGGTCGGCCTGCGCCTTGACACGCTCGCGCGTGCACGGTAACGTCCAGTCCCTGCGGGGCTGTAGCTCAGCTGGGAGAGCACGAGGCTGGCAGTCTCGGGGTCAGGGGTTCGATCCCCCTCAGCTCCACCAACTTCGGCGAGAAGGCAGGCTCGTGGCCTGCCTTCTCGGTTCCCGGCCCGGCCCTGGTGCGGGGCCGGCCCCCGGCGCTGCCCGCGTTCCCCCCGAGTTGACGGCGAGCAGGTGATGGGCCACGGGCGGCCCCGGGAGCCCGGCGTCGCGCGACGGGCCGCGTCCCGCCCCCAGGTTGACGCTGTTCCCGCCGGCTCAGTAGGATCGGCGCAGCGGCGCACGCGACGGCGGCCCGCGCCGGGCGAGAGCCCCGTCGCCGTTCCGGGACGGTGGCGGTCCCCCGGGGCGCCGCCCCGGCGAACGACGCGGACGAGGAGCAATCGCGCGGCCCCTCGGCCGCCGGTGAGTCCAGGCGATCGTCCGGGCCGCCGGGCCAGCGCCGCCCGCGAGGAGGGCTCCATGCTCCAGGCGAGGTTCCTGCGTCCGCGCTGGCTCGCGGTCACCCTGATCGGCTGGGCGGCGCTCTGGGTGGCCCTGCCGGGTCCGGCAGCCGGCGCGCCGCTGCCGCCGATGCCGGCGGCCGGCTCGTCCGCGGCCGCGCCCGACGGGAGCGACCCGGGCGTGGTGCGGCTGGCCCTGCTGGCCCAGGGACTCGCGCCGGCGGACGCCGACGCCGTCCTGGCCCGCCTGTCGCCCGCCGAGCGCGCCGAGCTCGCCGCGCGAGCCAGCGAGGTGCGCGCGGGCGGCGACGGCGGGATCCTGATCCTGGCCCTGATCCTCCTGGTGGCGGTGCTTCTCTACCTGCCCATGGCGGGCCGCGTCCAGGGCTGGTGGTGAGGGCGCGCCGGCAGGGCGAGACCGCGACGCCCCCCTTCTGACCGTGAAGCGCCGCACGCTCTGCGCGGCGTCACCCTCCGGCCCGCCGCCCGCCCCTGGCCGTCGCCGCTCCGAGTGCCCGCGTTGACCCGGCGGGAGTCCCGGCATAGAGTCGGCTCACCGGGCGTGGGCGGACGCGCCCGGCGTCGGAGGAGCGGGCCATGGAAGCACGGGAATATCACGACGCGTACTCCGAGGCGCTCGAGGCTGACTTCCGGCAGCTCGAGAGCGCGCTCCTGAGCGACACGGTCAAGCTGCTCGCGCCCAGCGAGCCGATCAAGTGCCGCGTCGAGACGACGGTGCACGAGGCGGCCGTCCAGATGGCGGACAAGCGACGGGCGGCGGTCGTCGTCGTGGACGACGGCGGCCAGCTCATCGGGATCTTCACCGAGCGCGACCTGCTCCGGCGCGTCGCGGTTCCCGGCCGGGACCCTCGCACCACCCGGCTCGGCGAGGTGATGACGGCCGCTCCGGAGGCGCTCGGGGCGGACGCCCGGATCGCGTACGCCATCAACCGGCTGCACAACGCGAGCTACCGGACGATTCCCCTGGTGGACGCCCAGCACCGCCCGATCGGGATCATGACCGTCAACGACATCGTCCAGTGGCTGGCCGAGCTCTTCCCGGAAGCCATCCTGAACGCGCCGCCGGGCGGCACCCTCAAGCGCCCCCACGAGGTCGACGCCGGCTGAAGCCCGCCCGCCTCGCGACCCCCGGCGCCCGGCGCGGCGTGGCAAGGGGGGCCCGGCGCCCGCCCGGAACCCGCTGAAACGAAGCCGCCCCCGAAGGGATCCTCGGGGGCGGGGGGGACTCTCGGGTCGAGCGGGACGGCCTGGTGCACCGGCTCCTAGTGCACCTGCTCCGCAAGCCACTTTGCGGCCTTGGCCTGGGCCTCGGACAGGCCGTGCTTGCCGGCCGCGTGCGAGGCCTCGGCCTGCTTCACGAGCTCCTTGGCCTCCTCGATCATCCCCGCGTTGCGGGCCTTCTGGCGGTCGTCCCCGCTCGTCGCCATCGGCTCCGCCTTCGCGATGGCCTCGTTGGCGCCCTTCACCAGGGTGGGACAGCTGAACGCCCAGACGGGTCCGGCGGCGAGCCCGATGACCAGTGCGAGCGCGAGAGCGAGCGGCCTCAGCATGGCGAGCCTCCTGTTGGGGTGAACGTCGCGCGGGCCGGGGCCCGGGTCGTCCAGGGAACGACGCGCCCCCGGGAAAGGTTCCGCGCGCGGTGCGCGCGCGAGCGGGCGAGGAAGCTCGCCGGCGCGAGCGCGGCCATGCCCGCCCGGGCCGCCGCCGGCCGGTCCCGCGCTCGGCCCTGCTGCTATAATGGGGCGGCGTGTCAGGCTATCTCCCGGTGCTCCTCTTCCTCGCGATGATCATCGCCTTCGGCGGCGTGAGCCTTGCCGTCGCGGCCCTGGTGCGGCCGTCGCGGCCCACCGCGGTCAAGCTCGAGAACTACGAATGCGGCCCCGAGCCGATCGGGCCGGCGTGGGTCCAGTTCCCGATCGGGTTCTACCTCGTGGCGCTCGTCTTCATCGTGTTCGATGCCCTGGTGGTGTTCCTGTTCCCGTGGGCGCTCGTGCTGCGCGCGCTCGGCTGGACGGCCTTCCTCCCCATGCTCCTGTTCCTCCTCATCCTCGGTCTCGGCTGGCTCTACGCCTACCGGGAGGGGGTCCTGGCGTGGACGTGAAGCCTCCCATCCCGGTGATCCCGACCCCCGGCTGGGAGGAGGTCAAGGACCTCCAGGAATGGGTGAAGTACCGGCAGGAGCGGACCGGCGGCGACCAGGCCTCGAGCGCTTTCACCGAGCTCGCCGACCGGCTGGAGCACTTCCCGGGGGGCTGGCTCATGGTCAGCTCGACGGAGAAGCTCTTCAACTGGGCGCGCAAGTCGTCCATGTGGCCGGTGACGTTCGGCCTGGCGTGCTGCGCGATCGAGATGATGGCGACCTTCGCCTCGCGATTCGACGTCGAGCGGTTCGGGATGGTCCCGTGGGCATCGCCGCGGCACGCGGACCTCATGATCGTCTCGGGCACCGTCACCATCAAGATGGCGCCGATGCTCAAGCGCATCTGGGAGCAGATGGCCGATCCCAAGTGGGTGATCTCCATGGGCTCCTGCGCGAACTCGGGCGGCCCCTTCCGGCACGGCTACCACGTGGTCAAGGGGGTCGACCGCGTGGTCCCGGTCGACGTCTACGTCCCGGGCTGTCCGCCCACGCCCGAGTCGCTGATGTACGGCATCCTGAAGCTCCACGAGAGCGTCGCGGAGTTCCAGCGGACCGGCCAGCGGCCGCCGCCCGAGCCGCCGGTCGACTGATGCCGGCGCCGGCGGGGCTCCCGCGGTGGGCGTGCCGCAGGCGGCGGCGCGTGCCCGCTCCCGCGCGGTGATCCGGCTTCCGTGACCGCCGAGCAGGCGATCGAGCGGCTGCGCGCGGCGCTCGGGGTCGCCGCGACCGGCGAGGATCCCAGGCGGCCCCTGGATCGCCGTCACCTGGTCGTCACCGTCCCGGTCGACCGCTGGGTGGAGGCGCTCGGGGTCGTGCGAGACGGGCTCGGGTGCCGGTACTTCTGCCACCTGACCGCGGTCGACTGGAAGGCGGAGGGCTTCGAGGTCGTCTGCCGGGTGGAGAACCTGGAGACGGAGCTCGGGATCACGGTGAAGACGCGCATCGACCGCGACACGCCGGTCTGCCCGACCCTCACCGGGCTGTATCGCGGCGCGCTGTGGATGGAGCGGGAGTGCTACGACCTCTTCGGGATCCGCTTCGAGGGCCATCCGGACCTCCGGCGGCTGCTCCTGCCGGACGACTGGGAAGGGCACCCGCTCCGCAAGGACTTCGCGGTGGACACCCCCCATCCCCCCTACCGGTGAGCGGGAGCCTCTCATGATCCACGAGCTCCGGACCTACACGATCAAGCCCGGCAAGCTGGCCGAGTACGTCGAGCGGTCGGGGCGGGTCGGGCGCCCGATCCGCGGCGACCGGTACGGCACGCTGCTCGGCTACTGGTCCAGCGAGGTGGGTCCCCTGAACCAGGTGGTGCACCTCTGGGAGTACGGCGACCTGGCGGCCCGGGCGCTCGCGCGGGCCGCCCTGGCGGGCGACGAGCGGTGGGTCCGGGAGTACCTGCCGGGGAGCGCGCCGCTCCTCGACGCGCAGGAGACAGCGATCCTGGCGCCGTTCGACTGGGCGCCGTTCCGGCCCGTCACCGGAATGGGGGTCTACGAGCTGCGCACCTACCGGCTCCACCCCGGCCAGGTGGGGCCCTACGCGGCGATGATGCGGGAGGCCCTGCCGATCCGGGAGAAGTACTCTGCGCCGGTCGGCTACTGGCTCGTGGAGATCGGCCCCCTCAACACGATCGTCCACCTGTGGGGCTACCGGGACCTCGGCGAGCGTGCCGCGGTGCGCCGGGCGCTGGCCGCCGACGCCGAGTGGCAGACCGCCGTGGGCCGCCTCATGCCGTTGCTCCAGGCGCAGGAGTCGAAGCTCCTGGTGCCGACGAGCTTCTCCCCCCTTCGCTAGGAAGCCCCGGATGGAGCGGTCGGGCGAGCGCCGCGTCGTCGAGTACGGGTACGGGGGCAGCGAGCGCCTCGTGATGAACATGGGGCCCCAGCACCCGTCGGCGCACGGCGTGTTCCGGA
>DASRDR010000236.1:0-3043 GCA_035652475.1 Candidatus Methylomirabilota bacterium
TCGTCAACTTCGAGAACGTGCTGCAATCCATGCGGATGAAGCTCCCGTTCGGCATCGCGCAGATCGGGAAGGCCTTCCGTAACGAGATCACGCCGGGCAACTTCATCTTCCGGACGCGCGAGTTCGAGCAGATGGAGCTCGAGTTCTTCGTGAATCCCGCCGAAGCGGTCGCGGGCCAGCCGGCCGACGAATGGTGGCACGACTACTGGATCCAGGAGCGCCTGGACTGGTACCGGCGCTACGGGATCCGCGAGGCGAGCCTTCGCCTCCGCGAGCACGGCAAGGAGGAGCTGGCGCACTACGCCAAGCGGACCGTCGACATCGAGTACCGGTTCGCGATCGGGTGGAGCGAGCTCGAGGGGATCGCCAACCGGACCGACTACGACCTCCGCCGCCACGCCGAGGTGAGCGGGCGGACCCTCACCTACTTCGACGAGGAGCGGAAGACCCACGTCGTCCCGTACGTGATCGAGCCGGCCGCGGGCGTCGACCGGGCGTTGCTCGCCTTCCTGACCGACGCCTACGCCGTCGAGGAGGTGCGGGGCGAGCGCCGGGTCGTGCTCCGCTTCCACCCCGAGATCGCGCCGGTCAAGGTCGCGGTGCTGCCGCTCCTCAAGAAACGCGAGGCGATCGTCGCCCGGTGCTGGGCCCTGCGGGACCAGCTGGCCCGCCGCGGGTGGGTCGCCGTCTACGACGACACGGCGGCGATCGGCCGGCTCTACCGGCGGCAGGACGAGGTCGGGACGCCGTACTGCGTGACGGTCGACGTCCAGACCGTCGGGGATCCCGCCAGGGGCGAGCCCGGTGACGGCCGGGTCACGATCCGCGACCGCGACTCGATGGGCCAGGTCCGGGTCCCGCTCGGGGAGGTCGAGGCGGTCCTCGCCGAGCTCCTGGCCGGGACGCCGTGGGCGAGCGCGGCCGCGCGGTACCCGGCGCAGCCGGTGGCCGGCGGCTAGGCGAGGGCGATGGGGGAGCCGTTCCGGCCGCTCGACGCGTTCCGGTCGCCGCGGTTCGCCCAGATCCCGACGTTCATGCGGCTGCCGCACCACCGGACGGCCGGCGACCTGGACGTGGCGCTGGTCGGGATCCCCTACGACGGCGGCACCTCGTACCGCCCCGGCGCCCGGTTCGGCCCGCGCGAGATCCGCGTCCAGTCGGCGATGATCCGCCCGTGGAACCCGGTGCTCCGGGTCTCCCCGTACGAGGCGCTCCGGATCGCCGACTACGGCGACATCGACGTCTCGCCGGTCTCGATCGAGCGGACCAACGAGATCGTCGAGCAGGAGATCGCCACGATTCTGGCCGCCGGGTGCCTGCCGGTCTCGGTGGGCGGCGACCACTCGATCGCGCTGCCGATCCTCCGCGCCTTGGCCCGGCGCCACGGCCCGGTCGCGCTGGTCCACTTCGACTCCCACCCGGACACCTGGGACCAGTACTTCGGCTCCCGCTACTTCCACGGCACCATGTTCCGCCGCGCCGTCGAGGAAGGGCTGATCGATCCCCGGCGGACGTTCCAGATCGCGATCCGGGGGCCGCTCTACGGCGCGGACGACTTCGACTTCCAGGCCCGGCACGGCATGACGGTGGTGCGGGTGGAGGCCATCAAGGAGCGCGGGGTCGGGTGGACGGTGGAGCAGTACGCGCGGCTCCGCGGGGCGAAGGTCTACGTCTCGTTCGACATCGACGCGGTGGACCCGGCGTTCGCGCCCGGCACCGGCACCCCGGAGGTGGGCGGGCTGACCTCCTACGAGGCGCTGGAGCTGGTCCGGGGGCTCCGCGGGCTCGACTTCGTCGGCTTCGACCTGGTGGAGGTCGCCCCGCAGTACGACAGCCCGGGCCAGGTGACGGCGCTCCTGGCGGCGAACCTGCTGTTCGAGTTCCTGTCCCTGGTCGCGCTGAACCGCTGACCGCCCGGGCACGCCCAAGCTGCAGAGCATCGCGGCCCGGCCGCACGTCGCGATCCACCTGGACGGCGACGGCGCGAGGCCGCGCCAGGCCCGTCCGCCCGCGGGTCGCACAGGCCTCGCGCGCCGCGCGCGCCCCGGGCGGGACCAGCCCCGGGGGCCCAGGCGGGAGCCGGGCCTCGCGTCGCGCCGCGGCCGGGCCCACGGCTCGTGAGCGGGCCCGCTGCCGTGCTCCGCGCGGCCACGATCGATCTCGGGCCGCTCCCGCGTCCGGTCCGCCGCGAGGTCGGGCGGCGGTTCCGGGCGCCGCGGCCGGCCCTTCCGCGGCGCCGCATCGGCGGGGGAGTCCGCGGTCGCGGGCCTACCGGGGGGAAGCGGGCCCGAGCCGGGCCACCTCCGCGTGGCGGAAGCAGTCGACCAGGTGGTCGTTGACCAGCCCCGCCGCCTGCATGAACGCGTAGCAGATCGTGGAGCCGACGAAGGTGAAGCCGCGGTCCCGCAGCGCCCGGCTGAGCGCGTCGGACTCCGGCGTGGTCGCCGGCACCTCCCGGGGGGTGCGCCAGGCGTTCTGGCGGGGCGTGCCGCCGACGAAGCTCCAGACGAAGCGGTCGAAGCTCCCCACCTCGCGGCGGAGGGCCAGGAGCGCGCGGGCGTTGCGGACGACGGCCAGGACCTTCAGCCGGTTCCGGACGATGCCGGGGTCGGCGAGGAGCGTCCGGACCCGCGCCGCGTCGTAGGCGGCCACGGCCCGCGGGTCGAAGCGGTCGAACGCCCGCCGGTAGGCCGGGCGCTTGCGGAGGATGGTGATCCAGGCGAGCCCGGCCTGCGCGCCCTCCAGGCACAGGAGCTCGAAGAGCCGGCGCTCGCCGTGGAGCGGCGCCCCCCACTCGCGGTCGTGGTAGCGCCGGTACAGCGGATCGCTCCCGGCCCACACGCAGCGCGGCACGTCCGGCGCGGCGGGCGGGGAAGGGCGGCGCATCGCCGTGCTATTATGCAGCCACTCCGATGGCTCGCGGTGGTAGGGCCGCCTCTCTCGCCCGTCTCCTGGGCGGCCTCGTGCTGCTGCTCGCCGTCGGGACGCCCGCGACCGTCCAGGCCGCGACCGTCTCGACGCTCGAGGTCGACGGCGTGATCAG
>DASRDR010000237.1:0-10438 GCA_035652475.1 Candidatus Methylomirabilota bacterium
CCGTCGAGTCGATGTTCAGGTGGACCGCGCAGCGGCGGTGCAGCTCGGGCCACGCGTGGTCGGCGTACCACGCCGAGCCGGCGTAGCGGCCGTGCGAGTGCCCGGACCAGAACGCGAGCCGGAGCCCCCGTCGCAGCTGGCTGCGGCGCGCCGCCAGCAGGCGCGCCACCTCGAGCATCGTGGCGTTCGCGGTGCCGTTGTCCATCGCGCCGTGGTGCCAGGCGTCGACGTGGCCGGAGAAGAGGACGAACCGGTCCTCGACGGCGCCGTCGAGATCCGCCGTGAGGTGCGGGATCGGTCTCCAGCCGGTCCGCACCCGGGTGACGAGCGTCACGCGGCCCCGGCCCTCGCGGACCAGGGCCCGGATGCGCTCGCCGTCCGCCCGTCGCACGGAGAGACAGGGCGTGCGGGGCATCCGCCAGGCCGTCTCCGGATCGGGAGTGCCCCAGATCGTGGTCACGATCATGTTGTGGAGATGGTCCCGGTTCACGAAGATCTCGCCGAGCGCACCGGCCTCCTGGGCCGCCCAGGCCTTGCCGGGGGTGGCGAGGCTGTCGAGCAGCGCGATCTTCCCGCGCGCCCGGACGAGGTCCGCGGGCTCGCCGTCGCCGACGTCGACGACCTCGGCCTCGAGCCCCTCGGTCGAGGGCGAGAAGGCGTGCGTGAGACCCTCGACCGCGGCGCCTCCCGGCAGCACGACGCGACCTTCCTGCGGCAGGCTGATGAGGGCGTCGATCTCCCGCCGCTCGACGGCGTAGCCGTAGCCCTTGAGCGCGGCCTCCAGGTGGTCGTAGGCGCGCGCCTCGCCGGGAGTCCCGGACTCACGCTCCCAGCGCGCGATGGCGTGGACGTGCCCCATCAGCTCGTCCGCCGAGACCTGGGCGATGAGGTCCGGCTCCAGCGGCTCCCGGTACTGCCAGTGCGGTCTGCTCATCGCTCCTCGCCTCGCCGTCGCGCGGGCCCGGCGTCGGGCGCCGCCGGCCGGGGCGCCGGCTCCCGGCGTGCCCGCCGTCGGCGCCGATCGCGGCGGCCCGCCGCGATCGGACGGCTCACGGCCGCTCAGATGGGGCTCAGCCGGACCAGCTCGTCCAGGTTCTCCCACGCCATCGCGCGCCGCCCGGTCTCCAGCTCGCCGATCAGCTCCAGCAGGCGGACCGTCAGCGGCATGGGGAGGCCATGCCGCCGGGCGCGTTCGAGCGTTGCCCCGAGGTGCGCCTCGACCTCGGTCTTCCGGCGCCGGACCGCGAGATCGCGCCAGATGCCGGTCTTCGTCTTCGTGTGAGCGCGGTACTGGGCGGCGATCGCCGCCATCGCCCGATCGGCCGCACCGGCGTCCCCGGCGCGGCCAGCCCGGTACCAGGCGGGATCGAACTCGTCGAACGCCTCGAGCCGCACGCCCTCCGCCTCTGCGACCGCCATGCCCTCCGCGACCAGCGCGATCAGCATCCGCTGCACCGCCGGGGAGCGCTCGACCACCTCGTAGACGTGGGCGTCGACCAGGGCGGTGGCGACCAGCAGCGCCCCGTACACGTGCTTGGCCCACTTGCAGCCCAGGATATTCGTGGTGACCTGGGTCGGCGTCACCGCGCCGAGGAGCCCGGCCAGGTCCTTGACGCGGGCCGTCAGGCGCCCGTCGAGCTCGCCGACCGCGAACGCGCCCGTCCCACCGTGCTGGATCCGGCCCGGGGCGACCCAGTCGGCCGCCCAGTTCACGAGGCAGCCGACGGTCCGCGCGGCCCCGACCCGCGCGGCGATGAGCGGCTCGTTGAGCCCGTTCTGGAGGGAGACCACGCAGCCGTCGCCCGCCAGGCGCGGCGCGATCAGGTCGAGGGCGACCGGGGTGTGGTGCGCCTTGACGGCCAGGAGGACCAGCGCCAGCCGGGCCGGGAGCGCCTCCGGCGTCGCGGCGCGGACCGGCACCGACCACTCGCCGTCGGGCATCACGATGGTCAGCCCGCCGGCGTTCATCGCCGCGACGTGGTCCGCCGCCTGGTCCACCAGCAGCACGTCGTGACCCGCCCGCGCGAGCGCCGCGCCGGTCACGCCGCCGATCGCGCCCGCCCCCACGATCGTGAGCGCCATGCGGCCTAGTTATCACAGGGGTCGGAGAGCGTCAACGCGAGCGGCAGGTGGCGCGGGCGCCATCCGCCCCGGGGCACCCGGGCGGCGTGCCATATAATCGGACCGTGCCCCCGACGTCCTGCGTGGCTCACCCGATGCCGAGGAGATCCCGATGAAGCTCGTGCGCTATTCCGTCCGCGGCTCCGCTCCCCGCCTCGGCGCCCTGGCCGGCGACCGCATCCGGTGTCTCGGCGAGACCTATCACCGCTACCTCGCCGACCGCGGCGTGGTCCGGGCCGGCGAGCTGGCCCACGCGCTCTTCCCGTCCAGCACGCGCGCCTTCCTCCGCGCGGGCGCGGCGGCCGAGGACGCGCTGCGCGGGATGGACGAGGCGGTCCGGGCCGGGCGCCTGGAGTGGGTGACGCACCCGGCCAGCGAGGCCCACCTCCACGCGCCCCTCGACGACCCCGAGAAGTTCATCTGCATCGGCCTGAACTACCTCGACCACGCCCAGGAGACCGGGAGCCCGATTCCCAAGGAGCCGCCGCTCTTCGCCAAGTTCCCGAACGCGATCGTGGACGCCACCGCGCCGATCGTCCGGCCGCGCGGGTGCGAGAAGCTCGACTACGAGGTCGAGCTCGGGTTCGTGGTCGGCCGCCCGACCCGGGACGTGCCCGTCGCGCAGGCGCTCGACCACGTCTGGGGCTACGTCCTCGTGAACGACGTGAGCGCGCGCGACTTCCAGATGGCGACCTCGCAGTGGATGGCCGGCAAGGCGTGCGACACGTTCGCCCCCATGGGACCCTGGATCGCCGACCGGGCGGAGATCCCCGATCCGCACGCTCTCGAGCTGCGGAGCTGGGTGAACGGGACCAAGCTGCAGGACGGCTGCTCGAAGAACCTGATCTTCGACGTCCCCCACCTGGTCGCGTATCTCTCGGCGAAGCTGACGCTGCTCCCCGGCGATCTCGTCATCACCGGCACGCCGGCGGGCGTCGGGTTCACGCGCAAGCCCCCGGTCCTCCTCAAGGGCGGCGACCGGGTCCGGATGGAGATCACGGGGCTCGGCACGCTGGACAATCCCGTCGTCGAGGCCTGATCGCGCCGCGGCGCCCCGCGTCCACGTGGAGCGCGCGGCGGCGGGCGCGACGGCAGCCGGCCCGGACCGGCCCGCGCCCGGCCGCGCGCGTGCGCCCCGGTCCGGGATTCCCGGCAGGCTCCCGGGCGCCCGGGGCAGACCCGGAACCGGGCATGCACGTGTGCCCGCGCGGTTCCCGGCCACCCCGCCGCTGCCGGGCCGCGCCGGTCTGGCATGGCGGCTGCATCGAGACGCGCCATGCGCCGCGGCTCCGGGCCTCGTCCCGACGTCGCCCGACAACTGCCCGCCATTGCTCAGGTGGGCGGCGCCTGACCACGTCCCTGCCCTCCGGCGACCCCGAACCGCGCCGCCGCCAGGACGGCCGCCCGTGACCGATTTGCGCACCGGCCGCCCCACCCTCGCGTGGGCGGGAGCGCGGGCGTCATGGCGACGGCTCGGCGCCGCGGCGCTGGTCGCCGCCCTCCCCCTCCTCGGGAGCGGACTCGCCGGGGCGGGCTCGCTCCGGTTCCTCGGCACCGGCGCCGGCGACATCGACCGGGTGAAGATCCCCCTGGACGGACCCCCGCGCCCGGTCGACGTGGGCGCGACCGACTTCACTCTCGAATGGTGGATGAAGGCGCTGCCCGGCGACAACGCGGTGGGCCAGGCGACCTGCGATGCCGCGGACGGCTGGATCACCGGCCACGTCCTCCTGGACCGGGACGTCTTCGGCGACGGCGATCACGGGGACTTCGGGGTCTCGGTCACGGGCGGCCGCCTCGCCTTCGGGGTGAGCGCGGGCGCGGCGGGCACGACGATCTGCGGCGCGACGGACGTCGCGGACGGCGCGTGGCACCACGTCGCCGTCACGCGCCGGCGCGCGGACGGGCGGCTCCGGATCTACGTGGACGGCGTGCTCGACGCCGCCGGGGCGGGGAACGTCGGCCCGGACCGCGACGTGAGCTACCGGGACGGGCGCCCGACCGACTACCCGGACTCGGACCCCTTCCTGGTCCTCGGGGCGGAGAAGCACGACGCCGGCCCGGGGTTTCCCTCGTACCGCGGCTACCTCGACGAGGTCCGGCTGTCGACGGTCGAGCGCTACACCGCCCCGACCTTCACGCGCCCGCTCGGTGCGTTCGGCCCCGGGGCCGGCACGGCGGCCCTCTACCATCTCGACGAGGGCAGCGGCGACGTGGTCGGCGACGCGACCGGGGGCGGGAGCGACGGTGTGCTCCGGGTCGGCGGCGACCCCGCCGGGCCGATCTGGACCCCGGAGGGCGCGCCGCTCAGCACCACCCGCCGCATCGCCCTCGAGCCCGTCCTGACCGGTCTCGACAAGCCGGTCGGGATCACCCACGCCGGCGACGACCGGCTGTTCGTCGTCCTGAAGGGTGGCCGCATCCTGGTGCACGGGAGCGCCGGGACGAGCACCTTCCTCGACCTCTCCGGGGTGGTGCGGGCGACCGAGGCCGAGCGGGGCTTGCTCGGGCTGGCGTTCCATCCTCATCACGAGGGGAACCGGTACTTCTTCGTCTACTACACCGCCGCCGGCGGGCGGCTGGTGATCGCGCGCTACCAGACGCGCGCCGACGAGCCCGACGTCGCCGACGCCGACTCGGGGCGCGTCCTCCTCACCATCGACCATCCGGACTTCTCGAATCACAACGGCGGCGCGCTGGCCTTCGGACCCGACGGGTACCTCTACGCGGGGATCGGCGACGGGGGGAGCGGCGGCGACCCGTCGAATCACGCCCAGGATCCGGGCACGCTGCTCGGCAAGATCCTCCGTCTCGACGTCGACGTGGAGGACCCGCCCTACCTCGGCATCCCGTCGACCAACCCGTTCGTCGGCGTGGCGGGCGCGCGGGGGGAGATCTGGGCCCTCGGCGTGCGGAACCCCTGGCGCATCACGTTCGACCGTCGCACGGGCGACCTCTTCATCGCCGACGTCGGCCAGAACGCGCGGGAGGAGGTGGACTTCCAGCCCGCCACCGGCGCGGCCGGCGAGCAGGGTGGCCGCAACTACGGCTGGCGCCGGATGGAGGGGACCGCCTGTTACAACCCGAGCACCAACTGCCAGACCGGGAGCCTGGTCCTCCCGGTCCTCGAGTACACGCACGCGGAGGGCTGCTCGATCACCGGCGGGTACCGGTACCGCGGCGCGGCGGTCCCCTCGCTCTCCGGCGTCTACGTGTTCGCGGACTTCTGCAACGGCCGGATCTGGGGCGGCGTCCAGGCCGGCTCCGGGGCGTGGAGCCGGGTCGAGCTGCTCGACAGCGGTCTCTCGATCAGCTCGTTCGGCGAGGACGCCGCGGGCGAGCTCCACGTCGCCGACCTGAACGGTGGGGTCTATCGCGTGGTCCGGCCGCGGCCGCGCCTGACCGTCACGCCGACCGGCGCCGGCGCGGGCACGGTCACCGACGGCGCGGGCGCGATCCAGTGCGGCGCCGCCTGCAGCGCGGAGTACGATCCCGGCGTCACGGTCACCCTCCAGGCGGCCGCCGGGTCGGGCGCGAGCTTCGGAGGCTGGGGGGGCGCCTGCGGCGGGACCGGGCCGTGCACCCTCACGCTGGACGGCGACCGCGCCGTGACCGCCCAGTTCGACCCGGTGAGCGTGCTCGAGTTCACCGCCTCGAGCTACGTCGCCGCGGAGGGCGCCACCGCCGCCGTCATCACCGTCCGCCGCGCGCTCAGCACCGCGGGGACGGTGACCGTCGACTATGCGATCCTCCCCGGGACGGCCACCCCGGGCGCCGACTACGTCGCCCCGCCCCCGCCCCGGACCCTGACGTTCGCGCCCGGGGTCTCGACGCGGACCTTCACCGTCGGCATCGGCAACGACACCACCGCCGAGAGCGGCGAGACGGTCCTCCTTGTCCTCTCGCATCCGACGAACGGAGCGGTCCTGGGCGGGCGCCGGACGGCGGTCCTGACGATCGGCGACAACGAGACCGGCGGCTCGCTCCAGTTCGGCGCCGCGGCGTACACCGTGGGCGAGGGCGCGGGGGCCGTGACGGTGACCGTCGTCCGCTCGGGCGGGACCGCCGGACCGGTCTCGGTCACCGTCCGCGCCGCCGGCGGATCCGCGACGCCCGGCGCGGACCACGGCCTCACCGCCCCGGTGACGCTCGCCTTCGCGGCCGGGCAGAAGAGCCGGACGCTGACCATCCCGATCGTCCAGGACCAGCTCGTCGAGGCGAACGAGACCGTCGTGCTCCGGCTGGAGGACGCGCAGGGCGGCGCCCAGCTCGGAGCCCTCCAGACGACCACCGTGATGATCGTGGACGACGACCGGGCAGGCACGCTCGAGTTCGCCGCCTCCACCTACACGGCCGTCGCGTCGAACGGGGGCGTGCCGCTCACGGTGCGCCGCACCGGAGCGACCGGCGGCCCGGCGGCGGTCGACCTGGCCTTCCTGGACGGCTCCGGCACCGGCGGAGCCTGCGATCAGGGGGCGGACTACGCGCCCGTCCCGCAGACGGTGACGTTCGCGCCGGGCCAGACGGCGCGATCCGTCCTCGTCCCGCTCTGCCCGGCGGCCGTCGCGCGGCCGCCGCGGACGTTCACCGCCCGGCTGGACGCCCGGCCCGACCTGTCGCCGGCGTTCGCGCTGGGCAGCCGCGCCCAGACGCAGGTGACGATCGTCGACGATGCGATCGCGTTCGGCGCGGGCCAGTACGTCGCCGGCGAGGGCGCGACCGCGGCCACGCTGACGCTCACCCGGACCCCGGGGACCACCCAGGCCGCCACGGTGGGCTACGCGGCGGTGGCCGCGGGCGCCGGCCCGGGCTTCGCGACGCCCGCGCCCGGGCCGTCCGCGTGCGGGCCGGGTGCGGACTTCCGCCCCGTGACCGGCACGGTGACCCTTCCGGCCGGCGGGGTCTCGGCGAAGCTCACGATCCCCCTCTGTCCCGACGCCGCGCCGGAGGGCGACGAGGTGTTCACCGTCGCGCTGACGGGCATCCTGGCGGGTCCCGCGACGCTGGGCACGCCGGCGGCCGCGACCGTGCTCGTCACGGAGAACGACGGCCCCCGCATCAAGCTCGGCGCGGCCCGCTACGCCGCGAAGGAGAGCGCCGGCCTCCTCAAGGTCTCGCTGGTGCGCGCGGGCGCGACCGGCACCGCGGCGGCCGCCCAGCTGGTCAGCGTCGACGGCACCGCGACCGGGGGACCGTGCGGGAGCGGGGCCGACTACGTGTCGGTGTCGCAGGTCGTCGCCTTCACGCCGGGCCAGACCACCCGGACCGTCCTGGTCCAGCTCTGCAACGACGCCCTCGCCCGCGGCCCCCGCCAGTTCTCGCTCCGGCTGCTCGACGCCGGCACGGCGCTCACGGCGCCCCGGAGCGCCGTCGTGACGCTGGCCGACGACGACGCCGCGGGCGCGCTCGCGTTCGGCGCGGCCGCGTACTCGATCCGCGAGGACCAGGGCAGCGCGCAGGTGCTCGTGACGCGGACGGGAACCGCCGGCGGGGTCAGCGTGCGGGTGCGGTCGGGCGCGCCCGCCGACACCGCGCTGGCGGGGGTCGACTACGAGGGCGTCGACGTCGTGCTGAGCTTCGCCGCCGGCCAGATGACGAGCGCCGTGGCGGTGCCGATCCTGGCCCGTCCCGGGCCGGAGGGGACCCGGGCCCTCACCCTGCGGCTCGAGCCCCCGACCGGCGGCGCCACGCTGGGCGCCCGCGCGACCACGACGCTCTGGATCCTCGACGCCCAGGAGTAGAGCCGCCGGCGCGGCCGCCCCCGGGCGCCGGTTGCCGCCCGCGGGCGATCGCCGGGGGCCGGGACGGCGCTACCGCCGCCGGTGGGCGGCGACGACCCGGGCGATCAGCCGGATGTGCGCGGGCGTCGAGCCGCAGCACGCGCCGACGATGGTGGCCCCGGCGGCCAGCAGGGCCGGGTAGTCCCGGGCCATCGCCTCGGGATCGAGCTCGTACTCGACGCGGTCCCCGGTCGTGACCGGGAGGCCGGCGTTCGGGTAGGCCACCAGCGGCGCGTCGGTGACCGCCCGCATCTCGCGGACGATGGCGATCGCGCGGTCGGGGCCCCGCCCGCAGTTCATGCCGACCGCGTCGGCGCCGGCGGCCAGGAGCGTGCGGGCGACCTCCGCCGGGCTCTCGCCCCACATGGTCCGGTCGCGATCGTGCAGCTCCTCGTACTGGAAGAACATCGTCGCCATCACCGGGAGGCCGGTCGTCTTGCAGGCGCGCACCGCGGCCACGGCCTCCTGCGGGAACATCATCGTCTCGACCGCGAACAGGTCCACCCCGGCCTCCGCGAGCGCCTCGGCCTGCTCGCGGAAGGTCTCGAAGTACTCGGCGTCGCTCGTGTCCCCGAGCGGCTCGTACTCGGCGGGGAGCCGGCTGGTCGGCCCGATGGAGCCCGCGACGTAGCCGCCCGCCGGCGCGGCCGCCCGCGCGAGCCGCGCCCCCCGGACGTTCAGGTCCACCGTGCGGTCGCCCAGCCCGTACTCGTTGAGCTTGAGGCGCGACCCGCCGAACGTGTTGGTCTCCACCATCTCGGAGCCGGCGTCGAAGTACGCCCGGTGGATGCTGCGCACGACGTCGGCGTGGGTGTCGTTCCAGAGCTCGGGGCAGGCGCCGTTCGCGAGTCCGGCCGCGAACAGCATGGTCCCGTAGCCGCCGTCGAAGACCAGGAGCTCGCCGGCCCGCACCCGCTCGAGCCACTCCCGCCCGCGCCCGGTCGCCATCGGGTGCGGCTACCCGGAGGCCGGCACCGGCGCCCCGGCCAGCTCCTTGGCGCGGATCACCGCCAGCGTGGCGTCCTTGGCGTACCCGTCGGCGCCGATCTCGGCCGCGAAGGCCTGGCTCACCGGCGCGCCGCCCACCATCACCTTGACACGGTCGCGCAGCCCGTTCCGGGCCAGCGCGTCGATGGTGCGCTTCATGGCCGGCATGGTGGTCGTCATGAGCGCCGAGATGCCGACGATGGTGGCCTGGTGCTCCTCGACCGCGGCGCAGAACTTCTCCGGCGCCACGTCGCGCCCCAGGTTGACCACCCGGAAGCCGGCCCCCTCGAGCATCATCGCGACCAGGTTCTTCCCGATGTCGTGGAGATCGCCCTGGGCGGTCCCGATGACCACGGTGCCCAGGTACTCGGAGGTGGCCGAGGCCGTGAGGAGGGGCTTCAGCAGGTCGAGCCCCGCGTACATCGCGCGAGCCGAGAGCAGCACCTGCGGGACGTAGTACTCGTTCCGCCGGAACTTCTCCCCGACGACGTCCATTCCCGGGATCAGCCCGCGGAAGATGATCTGCTTGGGGTCGAGCCCGCGATCGAGGCCCTCCCGGGTCATCCGCCCGACGGTCTCCCGATCCCCCAGGATGAGCGCCCGGGCGATGCGCGGATAGTCGTAGCCGCGGTCGTCGGGTGGGCTCACCGGAATGGAGTTGTACCACGCGGACGGAGGGCCCACAACGTCCGCGGCGCGGCCGTCATCATCCCGGCGAGGACGGCTCGTGGGCCAGGAGGTCGAGTGACCGGGCGGTGAGGACGCAGCGCTCGCGCTCGGCGCACTCGGGCGCGCTGGGCTCGGCGTGCACGACGACGTGCGCGCCGGGGATCGTGGCCTCGATCTCCTTCTCGATGTGGTCCACCAGGTCGTGGGCCTCGCCGAGCGGGAGATGGCGGCAGGCCACGATGGTGAAATCGATCTGCCGCTGGGATCCGGACCGCCGCGTGCGCAGGTCGCGGGACGCGACGACGAACCGGTGCCGGTGGATCACGTCGGCGATCGCCCGCTGCTCGGGCTCCGGGAGGGCGGCGTCCATGAGGTCGTGCACCGTGCGGACGAGGAGCCGGTACGCCGAGCCGAGGATCAGGACGCCGACCCCGATCGCGAGCAGCGGATCGAAGATCGGCGAGCCGGTGACCCACAACAGGACGATCCCGAGGAGGACGCCGGCGTTCGTCCAGACGTCGGTGGCGTAGTGGAGCGCGTCCGCCAGCAGCACGACCGAGTCCGTGCGCCGGGCGACGCGGCGGAGATGGCGCGTCACGAGCCAGCTCACCACCGTGGAGACCAGCATGACCGCGATCGCCCACTCGGGGTGCTCGGGCCGGATGCCCCGCACGATCCGGCGGATCGACTCCGCCACGACCCAGCCGCCGACCAGCCCGATGACCGTGGCCTGCAGGAGACCGGCCAGGCTCTCGGCCTTCCCGTGGCCGAACGGATGGCCCTCGTCGGCCGGCGACGCCGCGATCCGGATCGAGAGCAGGTTGAACGTCGAGATCGCGACGTCGAGGAGCGAGTCGGCGGCGGCCGAGAGGAGGCTGATC
>DASRDR010000238.1:0-7779 GCA_035652475.1 Candidatus Methylomirabilota bacterium
GAGTGACCCCACCGATGCTCGCCGAGCGCGCCCGCCGCCTGACGCCCTCGCCCACGCTGGCCCTGGCCGCCCGGGCCCGCGCGCTCCGGGCGCAGGGCGTGGACGTCCTCTCGTTCACCGCGGGCGAGCCCGACTTCGACACCCCGGACCACATCAAGGCGGCGGCGATCCGGGCGATCCACGAGGGCCGGACCAAGTACACCGACTCGGGCGGGATCCCCGAGCTCAAGGCAGCGATCTGCGCGAAGCTGCGCCGCGACAGCGGGCTGGAGTACGACCGGACGCAGGTGATCGCCTCGGTCGGCGCGAAGCACACCCTCTACAACATCTGCGCCGTCCTGGTCGACCCGGGGGACGAGGTGCTGGTGCCGTCGCCGTACTGGGTCAGCTACACGGAGCAGGTGCGGCTGTTCGGCGGCACGCCGGTGGTGGTCCCGACCGACGAGGCGCGCGGGTTCCAGCTGGACGTCCCGGCGCTGGCGGCGGCGGTCACCCCCCGCACGAAGCTCCTCATCCTGAACACGCCGAACAATCCGAGCGGCGCCGTGTTCCCCCGCGCAGACCTGGAGCGGGTCGCCAGGCTCGCGGTGGAGCGCGGCTTCTACGTGGTCTCCGACGAGTGCTACGACGCCCTGTCCTACGACGGGCGGGTGCCGAGCATCGCGAGCCTCGGCCCAGAGATCAAGGCGCGGACCCTCGTGGTGAACACCTGCTCGAAGGCGTACGCGATGACCGGATGGCGGCTGGGGTTCGCCGCCGGGGCCGCCGAGATCGTCAAGGCGATGGGCGACTTCCAGGGACAGTGCACCTCGAACCCGACGTCCATCGCGCAGTGGGCCGCCGTCGAGGCGCTGGGGGGTCCGCAGGACGACGTCGCCAAGATGGCCGGCGAGTTCGACCGCCGCCGCCGCGCCATCGTCGAGGGCCTGAACCGGATCCCCGGGATCCGCTGCCCGATGCCGCAGGGGGCGTTCTACGCCTTCCCCGACGTCTCCGGGCTCTTCAGCCGCCGCTGGTCCGGCGGGACGCTGCGCGGCTCTTCCGACGTCACGACGTTCCTGCTGGAGGCGGCCCGGGTCGCGGTCGTCCCCGGGGCGGACTTCGGCTCCGACCGGCACCTTCGCATCTCGTACGCCTGCGGGCTGGACCAGATCCGGGAGGGCCTCGCGCGGATCGGCGCGGCGTGCGCCGCGCTGGACGCCTGACGCCGCCCGCGCCGCCGTGAGCCGCCGGTCCCCGCGCTCGGCGGCCCGGCCGCGCGCGGCGGGCCGCCGGCCTTCTGCTCCGGGGCGCGGCACCGGCCGGCGCCGATGAGCAAGGTCCTCCCGCTCGGGGAGGCGATCCGGCGCCACGTCCCGGACGGCGCCTCGGTGCTGCTGGGGGCCGCCCTCGAGTGCCTGATCCCCTTCGCGGCCGCGCACGAGCTCATTCGTCAGGCGCGTCGGGACCTGACGCTCGTCGGGCCGATCTCCGACGTCGCCTTCGACCAGCTGGTGGCGGCGGGCGCGGTGCGCCGGATCGTGGCCGCGTGGGTGGGCAACGTGCAGCACGGCTCCGGGTACGCGTTCCGCCGGGCCGTGGAGCAGGGGATCCCGCGGCCGCTCGAGGTGGAGGACCACTCGAACCTCTCGCTGGCGCTGTCGCTGGAGGCGGCGGCGCTCGGCGTCCCCTATCTGCCGACGCGAAGCCTGCTCGGGACCGACGTCCTCGCGCGGAACGGCCGCCTGCGCGTCGCGCCCTGCCCCTTCACGAGCGTCCCGCTCGTGCTCGTGCCCGCGCTGGCGCCCGACGTGGCGATCCTCCACGTGCAGCGGGCCGATGCGGACGGGAGCTGCCACGTGTGGGGCCCGACCGGCGTCAGCGCGGCGGCCGCACGCGCCAGCCGCGCGGTCGTGGTAATCGCGGAGGAGATCGTCGCCCCGGAGGTGATCCGGAGCGATCCGAACCGCACGCTGGTGCCCGGATTCCTCGTGGCGGCCGTCGTGCACCTTCCCTGGGGCGCGCACCCGTCGCCGGTCCAGGGGCACTACAATCGGGACCACGCCCTGTACGCCGACTGGCACGCGCACTCGGCGACCGCCGCCGGCGCGGTCCGGTGGCTCGATGACTGGGTGCGGGGGGTGCCGGACCACGCGGCCTACCTCGGCCGGCTCGGACCGGCGCGGCTGGACGGCCTCCGCCGCCGGGTGTCCCGCCTGGCCGCGCCCGTCGACTACGGCTGCTGAGGGCCGCCGGGGCGTGATCGCGCCCGCGTCCCGGTCGGGCCGGGTCGGACCGCATCCGGCATCGCGCCCCCGGGCGGGGAGCACGGCGGCGTGAGCGGCGGGCCGACCCCGGGCGAGCTGATGGTGGCGGCGGCGGCGCGGGAGATCCGCGACGGCGACCTCGTGTTCGTCGGCATGCGCCTGCCGCTGCTCGCGTTCTGCGTGGCGCGGGCGACGCACGCCCCCACCGCGGTCGGCCTGTTCGAGAACGGCGTCGTGCGGGACACCCCGGCGCTCGAGTTCCTGGTCACCATGTCGGACGGGCCGAACGTCACCGGCGCGCTCTGGTGCACCGAGATGCGCGAGGTCATGGCGCTCATGCAGGCGGGCCGCGTCACGCTCGGCTTCATCGGCGGCGCGCAGATCGACCGCTTCGGGAACCTGAACACCACGTGGGTCGGGTCTCCGGGCCGGGCCGTCCGGCTGCCGGGCTCGGGGGGCGCCGCCGACATCGCCTCGCTCGCCGGGCGCCACGTGGTGATCATGGCCCACGAGCGCCGCCGGTTCGTCGAGCGGGTCGACCACGTCACCTCGCCGGGCCACGGGTCCGGCGGCGACTGGCGCCGGCGGGTGGGGCTCCCCGGCGGGGGCCCGGTGGCGGTCATCACCACGCTCGGGCTGTTCCGCGTCGACGCCGCCACCGGCGAGCTGGTCCTCGCCGGCACGCATCCCGGGGTCGAGGTGGACGCGATCCGGGAGCGGACGGGATGGCCGCTCCGATGCGCCGATCCGGTCGAGACGAGTCCACCGCCCACCGCGGAGGTGCTGGCCCTCATCCGGCGCTTCGATCCCGAGGGGTTCTGGACGGGCGACCGGGGCTGAGCGGACCAGCCACCGCGCCGAGCCGGCGCGCGCGGGTCGTCTCGCGGCCGATCTCAGCCGTCCGCGGTGGGGTGCACCTCGGGGACGTACCCGGCGGCGATCGCGGCGACCGTCGAGCGCGGCGTGACCACCGTGACCGCCGTGGCGGGGGGGCCGGGGACGACGGGCGTCCGGTACCCCGCCGGCGTCCACGCCGCCAGGCGGCCGCGCCAGACGAGCCACCCCTCCCCCGCGATCTCGACGAACGTCCCGTCCGGGAGCGTCTCGAGCGGCGCCTCGAACGTGCGACGCCGGCCGCCGGGCGCCCGACGGTCGGCGTCAAGCTCGCGGTCGATCGCCTGGATCGGCGCGTCCGGGTCGAGCCCGCGTTCGGCGTTCCCGGAGAGCCACGCGGCCCGGAACCGGCGGTAGTCGGCGCGGCGACATTCGCCGCACGGGCGATGGCCGGCGGCCAGCGCCGTGGCTTCGTCGAGGAAGAACAGCTCCGTGTAGCGCCCGGGGGCCATCAGGGGCCGGCGCCGGCCCCTGAACTCGAGCCGGCACGTGACCCAGGCGCGGTGGCTCGGGACCACGGTGCGCACGACGCGGCCGGCGTCGTCGTGGAGCCGGCCGCGGTTCCCCATCCACGTGCCGCGCGCCGGCGTGGCGATCAGGTCGCCGAGCGGCGTCGCCCGGTTCTGGCGCGGCCGCGCCGGCGGGACCGGCCCCGTGGACCCGCCGGGGCTGGCGCGTACCGGGTCCGGCACCGAGGTCGGGGACGGGCGCGGCCGTTCGGGCTCGCGGGCCATTCTCGGGACGAGTGTACGCGCGCGGTGCGACCCCGCGGGTCGTGCCGCGGCTCGCCCCCCGGCGCCGCGCGGGCGTGTTCGCGGCGGGCGGTCGCGGGCGGCGCGACGTGACGCATTGACCGCCGCTCCCGTCGATGCGCAGAATGGGATGGAGCCGCCGGTGCGCTATCGACGCCTCAGCCACCGTTACGCGCTGGTCGTGCGCGCCGAGCCGACGTGGTCGCTCGTCGATTTCTGGCCGAGCCACGCCTTCCGCCTCCTGGCCCGCTCCCACTGGCGCCCCGACGCCGACGCCTACGAGACCCGGAGCGCCGTCGAGATCGTCGTCGACCTGGCCGGGCTCGACGAGGACGACTTCGAGGTCCAGCTCTTCGAGGACGCGGTCGTGGTCGAGGGGTGGCGCCAGCTGCCCGGCTGCGCCGAGCCGGCGACGTACCACGCCGTCATGATCCGGCAGGGGCCCTTCCGGATCGAGCTGCCGCTCCCGGCCCCCGTCGACGCCGAGCGCGTCAGCGCGCGGTACGAGCACGGGCTGCTGCGTCTCACGCTCCCCAAGCGGGGGTCCGGCGCGTGAGCGTGAGCCCGCCGCCCGCCGGGACCGAGTTCTCGATCCCCGATGCGCTCCCCGTCCTGCCCCTCCGGGACGCGGTCGTGTTCCCGCTCACCGCCGTTCCCCTCGCGGTGGGCCAGCCGCGCTCGGTCCGCCTGGTGGACGACGTCATGCGCGGCGATCGCCTGCTCGCGCTGGTCGCCCAGCGGGAGGCCCGCGGCGAGGCGCCCGCCCCGGACGAGCTCTACCCGATCGGCACCGCGGCCGTGGTCCACCAGCTGGCCCGGGCCCCCGACGGCAGCGTGCGTCTCGTGGTCCAGGGGCTCGAGCGCGTGCGGTTCCTGGACTGGGTCCGCACCGACCCGTACCTGGTCGCGCGGCTCCAGCCGATGCCCGACCAGACGCTGGAGTCGACCGAGGTGGATGCGCTCCGGCGCGCGGTGCTCGACGTCTTCCGCCGCCTGGTCGAGGCCTCGCCGGACCTCCCGGACGACCTCGCCCTGGCCGCCGAGCGCCTTACCGAGCCGCGGCACCTCGTGTACTTCACCGGCTCGGTGCTGACGATGGACGTCCCCGCCCGCCAGGCTCTCCTCGAGGCGGATCCCGTGACCGCGAAGCTGCGGCGGGTCCTGGACCTCCTCCAGCGCGAGCTCGCGGTGCGCGAGCTCGGGCGGAAGATCACCAGCGACACCGAGGAGCGCCTCTCGAAGAAGCAGCGCGAGTTCTACCTCCGGGAGCAGCTCCGGTCGATCCAGCACGAACTCGGGGAGGAGAACGGCGGCGACAGTCGGGCCGCGGAGCTCCGCCGCGAGATCGACGAGGCCGGGCTCCCCGAGGAGGCCCGGCGCGAGGCGAGCCGCGAGCTGGCGCGCCTGGCCGGCATGCCGGCGGCCTCGCCCGAGCACGGGATGATCGTGACCTATCTCGAGTGGATGGCGAGCCTGCCGTGGAACAAGCTGAGCGGGGCCCCGATCGACATCCACCGGGCCCGCCAGGTCCTCGACGAAGACCACTACGACCTCCAGAAGATCAAGGACCGGATCCTCGAGTACCTGGCGGTCAAGCAGCTGCGGCAGGAGCGGACGGCGTCGGCCCGGGCCGTGGGAACCCCGGCCGGGTCCGCGGGCTCCGGTCCCGGCGAGGAGCCGGCGCGCGCCGCCGGGGCGGCCGCCGCGCGCGTGCGGACGCCGGCGGCTCCGCCGGCCGTCACCGGCGACCTCCCGGCGCGGGAGCCCATCCTCTGCTTCGTGGGCCCGCCGGGCGTGGGCAAGACCAGCCTCGGCCAGAGCATCGCGCGGGCGCTCGGGCGGCGCTTCGCTCGGATGTCGCTCGGCGGCGTGCGGGACGAGGCGGAGATCCGGGGCCACCGCCGGACGTACATCGGGGCGCTCCCCGGGCGGATCATCCAGGGGCTCCGCCGCGTGGAGTCCCGCGACCCCGTCTACATGCTGGACGAGATCGACAAGATCGGTGTGGACTGGCGGGGGGATCCCTCGTCGGCGCTGCTCGAGGTGCTCGACCCCGCCCAGAACCACACGTTCGTCGACAACTACCTGGGCGTTCCGTTCGATCTCTCCCAGGTGCTGTTCATCGCCACCGCGAACACGCTGGACACGATCCCGGGGCCGCTGCGGGACCGGATGGAGATCCTGACCCTGTCCGGGTACACCGACGAGGAGAAGATCGGCATCGCGCGGCAGTACCTGGTCCCCAAGCAGCTGGCGGCCCACGGCCTCGCCGCCGGCGAGCTGGCCTTCGAGCCGGAGGCGCTCCGGCGCATGATCCGCGGGTACACCCGCGAGGCGGGCGTGCGGAACCTCGACCGCGAGATCGCATCCGTCGCCCGCAAGGTCGCCCGGAGACTCGCCGAAGGGCACCGGGAGCCGGTGCGGCTCACGCCGGACGCCGTGGCCGCGTACCTGGGCCCGCCGCGGTTCTTCGACGACGTCGCCGAGCGGACCGTCCGGCCCGGAGTCGCGACCGGCCTCGCCTGGACGCCGACCGGCGGCGAGGTGCTCTTCGTCGAGGTCTCGATGATGCCGAGCCGCGAGGAACGGCTCATCCTGACGGGCATGCTGGGGGACGTCATGCGCGAGAGCGCACAGGCCGCCGTGTCCTACGTCCGCGCGAACGCGACGATGCTGGGCATTCCCCCCGGCCGGTTCGAGTCCCAGACGATCCACGTTCACGTGCCCGCCGGGGCGGTTCCGAAGGACGGGCCCTCCGCCGGCGTGACGATGATGACCGCGCTGGCGTCCCTGGTGACCGGCCGGCCGGTGCGGAGCGACGTCGCCATGACCGGCGAGATCACGCTCCGCGGCGCCGTGCTGCCGGTCGGCGGCATCAAGGAGAAGGTCCTCGCGGCGCACCGGGCCGGGCTCGCGACCGTGATCCTCCCGGCGCGGAACGAGCGCGACCTCGCCGACGTGCCGGAGGAGCTCAGGCGCCAGCTCCGGTTCGTCTACGTCGATGCCGCGGAGGAGGTGCTCCGGGAGGCGCTGACCCCGCCGGCCGCCGACGTCCGGCCCGCCGCGTGATCCGCCGCGGCCCGGGCCTCCCGCGGCCCCCGCGGCGTCCGGGCGGAGACGGTCGCGCCCGCGGCGCTTGACGGGTCCGGACCTCGGGGGACAATGGCCTCATGCGGCGGCTCGTGCGGCTCATGGCGGGAGCGGGGCTCGTCATCGGAGCCGTCGCCGGCCCCGTCGGGGCGCAGGGCGGGCTCAGCGGCGCGGTGAACGCGCAGCGCCAGCAGATCCAGCGCCAGCAGTCGCAGACCCAGCAGCTGAACGACGACCGCCGCGATTCCCTCGACGAGCAGCGCGCGGCCCGGCAGGAGGCGCAGATCAGGGACCGCGAGCGGCAGCTGGCGCCGCAGATCCTGGTCGTCCCGCCGAACTGCACGCTCGTCGGGCAGACGGTGGTCTGCCGGTAGGATCGCCGGCGGGCGGCGTGCCCGCCTGACCCGGAGGCTCGGATGAGCGAGATCTCCCGGCCCGTGGCCGACGTGGTCACGCCGGAGCCGGTCGTCGAAGGGGCCGGGGTCCACCTCCGGCGCAGCGTCGGCACCCGCACGCTCGACCACCTCGACCCGTTCCTGCTGCTCGACCACTTCGAGTCGGTCGCCCCCGCCGACTACGAGGCGGGATTCCCGTACCATCCGCACCGCGGCATCGAGACGATCACGATCGTGCGCCGCGGCGAGGTGCGGCACGGCGACTCGCTCGGCCACCGGGGGACGATCGGCGCCGGCGACATCCAGTGGATGACCTCCGGGAGCGGCATCCTGCACGAGGAGATGCCGCAGGTCCGGCCGGAGGGGATCGCCGGGCTCCAGCTGTGGCTCAACCTGCCGGCC
>DASRDR010000239.1:0-3378 GCA_035652475.1 Candidatus Methylomirabilota bacterium
GGAGCCGGTCCTGCGGGTGCTTCATCTGGGCGGCGAGGGACTCCGGCGTGTAGGCGACCTGGTACAGGTACTGCGGCATGGCGCGCCTCCTCTCGTCCGGCTCGGAGCGGACTTCCAGTGTACGTCCGGAGGGCCGGCGGCGTCCCGGGGGCAGTGGCCGCCGCGAGGCGACACGGCCGCGGGCGCCGGGGCCCCGAATCAGTACCGCGCGGCGAGGGCCATCTGCTCCGGCAGCCCGATCAGCGTCAGGAACTCCTGGAACGAGACCAGTCGCTCGGGATCGCGGGAGGCGGCACCGCGCTCGCGGATCTGGGCCAGCAGCCGCTCCATCGCGCGGGTGGCCGCGAACAGGAGGTCGACCGGGAGGATGACCAGCCCGTACCCGAGCTCCCGGAGCCGCCCGAACGGCGGGAGCGGCGTGCGGCCGCTCGGGGCGTAGTTGAACAGGAGCGGGCGGTCCAGGCGCCGCGGGAGGGCCGCGATCTCGGCTTCGGAGGTCGGCGCCTCCACGAACAGCACGTCGGCGCCCGCCCGCGCGGCCGCCTCCGCCCGGCGGACCGCGTCGTCGAACCCGGTCACGGCGATCGCGTCGGTGCGGGCGATGATCAGGAGGTCGGGGTCGGTGCGCGCCTCCACCGCGGCGCGCACGCGCCCCACGAACTCGTCGGCCGGCACGACCTGCTTGCCGGCGAGGTGGCCGCACCGCTTCGGCGCGACCTGGTCCTCGAGGTGCAGGGCGGCCACCCCCGCCCGCTCGTACTGCTCCACGGTCCGGCGCACCTGGAGCGCGTTGCCGTAGCCGGTGTCGGCGTCCGCGATCACCGGGATCCGGACCGCGCTGGCCATGTTGCGCGCCTGATCGACCATCTCGCCGAGCCCGGCGAACCCGAGGTCCGGGAGTCCGAGCCGTGCGGCGGAGACCCCGAAGCCCGTCATGTACACGGCCGGGAACCCCGCCCGCTCCACCAGCCGGGCCGAGAGCGCGTCGTAGGCCCCCGGCACGACGAGCGCCTGGCGGGCCTCGACGAGCCGCCGGAGGCGCTGCCGCGGGGTCCGCGGCCGAGCCGCCGAGGGGCCGCCGGCGTTCCGGCCGCGCGGCCGGGGCGACCCCGCGCCCCGGGGCTCGCCGGCCGCGCCCGGTCCCGCTGGCCCCCGCACGCTCAGCCCTGGACCGCCGGCGCCACGGCCGCCGGGCGCCGGGCGAGGAGGCGCGCCAGCCCCCCGTAGATCCCGGCCGGGAGGAAGATGATGAACAGCACGAGGAGGAGCCCGTAGATCGTCTCGGCCATCCCGATGAACCGGAGGCCGAAGGCGATCCGCAGGGACTCGCTGAGGGCGATCGTCAGCGCCGTCCCCACCGTCGGCCCGAGCAGGGCGTACATGCCCCCGAGCACGACCGCGAACACGATCCGGAGCGAGACGCCGATGCCGGCCAGCGTCTCGGGGTTCACGTAGGTGATGTACTGCGCGTAGGCGACCCCGCCCAGGGCGGTGAGCGTCGCCGAGAGGACGGTCACCCCGATCTTGAACCGGGTCACGTGGATCCCCACCGAGGCCGCCGCGGTCTCGTCCTCCCCGATCGCCTCCATCGCCGCGCGGGCCATCGATCGGTCGAGCCGCCGCCAGACCCAGAGCCCGCCGGCCCACAGGGCGAGCGCGCCGTAGTAGAAGACGCGCTTGTCGGCGAACTGCAGCGCGACGAGCCCGTCGGTGCGGGCCGGGCGCAGCGTGAGGCCGAGCGATCCCCCCGTCCAGTCGCGCTCGGCGATGATCAGCAGCCGGACGACCTCGCCGACCGCCAGGGTCACCAGGGCGAAGTAGTGGCCGACCACGCGGAACCGGGAGCACGGGTACGCGACGACGGCGGCAAAGACGCCGGTGAGCGCGACCGCGGCCGCCGCGCCGAGCCACGGCGTCAGCCCGAAGAAGTTCCAGAGCAGCGCGTCCGTGTACGCGCCGAGCCCCAGGAACGCGCCGTGGCCCAGCGACACCAGCCCGAAGCGGCCCATCAGCGACCACGCCTGGCCGATGAAGGCCCAGACGAAGATCTGGATCAGGACGTGGAGCGCGTACTGGCCGAGCCCGCCGGTGAGGAGCAGCGGCAACACCAGGAGCGCCGCCCCGGCCGCGGCCACCAGCGCCCGCGGCGCGGTCCCGGGGCCGGCCGGGCGGCGGTCCGGGGCGGCGATCCCGGTCATTCCGGCCGGGCCAGGATCCCGCCGGGACGGATGAACATCACGACGATGAACACGACGAACGCGATCACGTAGCCCATCTCGGTCGACCACAGCACGCCGGCGATCGAGATGATCTCGCTCATGATGAACGAGGCGACGAACGCCCCCACCATGTTTCCCAGCCCGCCCAGGACGCAGATCATGAAGGTGAGGGGCCCGAACTGGCCGCCGAAGAACGGATGGACGGAGTACTGGAACACCAGGAGGGCACCGGCCAGGCCGGCCATCAGGCCGCCGACCGCCGATGTCGTCACGTAGACGCGCCGGGGGTTCGCCCCCATCAGCGCCATCGCCTCGCGGTCCTGGGCCACCGCGCGGATGGCCGTCCCGGCGAAGGTCCGGGTGAGGAACAGGTAGAGCGCCAGCATCGCCAGGATGGAGATCCCGAACGGGATCAGCCGCGTGGCGGGCAGGAAGATCCCGCCGACCTCGAACGTCGGGAGCGCGAACCGCACGCTCCGGTGGTCGGTCGTCCAGAGGAAGGTCGCGAACGACTGGATGAAGAAGAGGAGCCCGCCGGTGGCCAGGAGCTGGTTGATCGGCGGGCTGCCGAGGATCGGCGAGATCACCAGCACGTGGACGGCGATCCCGAGGAGGGCGCCCAGGCCGACCGCGCCCAGCGCGGCCAGCCAGAACGGCCAGCCGTGGACGTGGGCGAAGTAGATCGCGTACATGCAGACCATGACCAGGTCGACGTAGACGATCCACACGATGTCGATCACGCCGAAGATCAGGTTGAGGCCGAGCGCCAGCAGGGCCAGGATCCCGCCCAGCAGGACGCCGTTGACCGCCGCCTCGGCGAGGAAGATCGGATCGATCACAGCCCGACGTACGCCTTCCGCACGAACTCGTCCTCGGCGAGCTCGGCGGCCCGCCCCTCCCGCTTGATCCGGCCCACCTCCAGCAGGTACGCCCGGTCGACGATCTTCAGCACCTGCCGGACGTTCTGCTCGACCACCAGGATCGTGTACCCCTCCCCCCGCACCCGACGGATCAGGTCGAAGAGCCGGAGGACCATGACGGGGGCCAGGCCCATCGACGGCTCGTCCAGCAGGACGAGCTTCGGGCGGGACATGAGCGCCCGTCCGATCGCGAGCATCTGCTGCTCGCCGCCGGAGAGGCTCCCCGCGCGCTGCCGGCG
>DASRDR010000240.1:0-6452 GCA_035652475.1 Candidatus Methylomirabilota bacterium
CCGGGCGAGCGGCGCGCGCCGTCGGGGCGTGGGCCGATCCGGCCGGCGACGAGCTCGTCCGGCTGCTGAGCCGCGCGGCAGCGCTGGCGGACGCGGGGCTCTTCTTCGAGGCCCACGAGCTCCTTGAGCCGGCGTGGTTCCAGGCCGTCCCGCCGGTGCGGACCGCGCTCCAGGGCCTCATCCAGGTCGCCGTGGCGTTCCATCACCTGAGCCAGGACAACCGGGCCGGCGCGCTGGCGCTCCTGGCAGAGGGGCGCGCGAGGCTCGAGACCGCGCCCGACGCGCTCCCGCTCGCGCTCCTGCACTGGCTGGGGGAGCTGGCCCGCGTCCAGGCGACGATCGCGCGCGGGGAGGCGCCCGAGGCGGTGCCCGCCTGGCCGCGCCCGGCGGCACCCGCGGCGGCGTCCGCCGAGGACGGGGACCGAGGAGAGGGTCGATGGCGCTGCTCCTGACCGAGTCCGACGTGACGACGCTGCTCCCGATGTCGCTCGCCCTCGAGGCGGTGGAGCAGGTGTTCCGGTGGCAGGGCGAGGGCCGCCTCACCAACCGGCCGCGCGTCCGGCTCCCGGTGCCGGGCGGGCTCCTGCACGTGATGCCGGCCGCGCTGCCGGAGGCGCGCGTCATGGGCCTCAAGGCCTACGCGACCGTGCGCGGCGGGGCGAAGTTCGTGGTGCTGCTGTTCGCGGCGGAGTCCGGTGCGCTCCTGGCGGTCATCGAGGCCGACCGGCTCGGGCAGATGCGCACCGGGGCCGCGTCCGGCGTCGCGACCCGGTACCTGGCGCGCGAGGACGCCGACCGCGTCGGGTGCTACGGAACGGGCTGGCAGGCCCGCTCGCAGCTCGAGGCGGTGTGCGCGGTCCGGGGCGTGCGCGAGGTGCGGGTCTACGGGCGCGACCCCGCCCGCCGCGCCCGCTTCGCCGAGGAGATGAGCGGAGCGCTCGGCCTCCGCGTCGTCGCGGTGGACGAGCCGGAGGCCGCGGCCCGCGACGCCGGCATCCTGGTGACCATCACGAACTCGCGGACGCCAGTCCTCGAGGGGCGGTGGATCGCGCCCGGCGCCCACGTGAACGCCGCCGGCTCGAACGCGCTCCAGCGCGCCGAGCTCGACGTGGAGGCGGTGCGGCGAGCCGCGGTCGTCGTCACCGACTCGCTGGAGCAGGCGCGGGTCGAGTGCGGCGACCTGGTCGCGCCGATCGCGCAGGGGGTGCTGCGGTGGGAGGACGTCCACGAGCTGGGCGAGGTCGTGGTCGGCAAGCACCCGGGCCGGACGCGCGCCGACGCGATCACGCTCTTCGAGTCGCAGGGCGTCGCGATGGAGGACGTGGCTGTCGCCGTGCGGCTCGTGGAGCGGGCGCGCGAGCGCCGCGTCGGCACCGAGATTCCGATATGAGCCCGGGGAGCCGGCGGCTGCGCCTGCGACCCCAGCCCGGCCGGCATTCAACGACCGGCTCGCCGCCCGGGCGGCCGCGCCGGAGCGTGCGATGACCCGCCGCCCCGAGGTGGACGTGGTGGTGGTCGGAGGCGGCAACGCGGCGCTCTGCGCCGCGCTGGCGGCGGCCGAGGGCGGGGCCCGGGTGGTCGTCTGCGAGAAGGCGCCGGAGGCGGAGCGCGGCGGCAACTCCTTCTTCACCGCGGGCGGGTTCCGGTTCACCCACGACGGCCTCGAGGACCTGCGCCGGGACGTGCTGGTCGACCTCTCGGACGAGGAGGCCGGGGCGATCGAGGTTCCCCCGTACCCGCCCGCGCAGTTCCGGGACGACCTCTGGCGGCTGACCGAGGGCCTCGCCGATCCCGAGCTGACGGAGACCCTGATCGGGCGCTCCCGGGGCACCGTGGTCTGGATGCGGCGCCACGGCGTCCGCTGGATCCTGATGCTGGCGCGCCAGTCGTTCCGCGTCGGCGGGCGCCATCGGCTCTGGGGCGGGCTCAACGTCGAGGCGGTCGGCGGGGGTCCCGGCCTGGTCGCCGCCCTCTACGAGGCCGCGGCGAAGGCCGGGATCGACGTCCGGTACGCCACGCGGGCGATCGGGCTCCTCCTCGACGAACGCGGCGCGGTGCGCGGCATCCGTGGGCGCGCCGCCGACGGCTTCTTCGAGCTCGGGGCGGGGGCGGTCGTCCTCGCCGCCGGCGGGTTCGAGGCGAACCCGGAGTGGCGCACCCGCTACCTGGGCCCGGGGTGGGACCTCGCGCGCGTGCGCGGCACCCGCCACAACACCGGCGACGGGATCCGGATGGCGCTGGACGCCGGCGCCCAGCCGTACGGCCACTGGTCGGGGTGCCACGCGGTCGCGTGGGACGCCGCGGCGCCGCCGTTCGGCGACCGGCGTGTCGGCGACATGTTCCAGAAGCACTCGTACCCGCTGGGGCTCGTCGTGAACCTGCGGGGCGAGCGGTTCGTGGACGAGGGGGCCGACTTCCGGAACTACACGTACGCGAAGTACGGCCGCGAGATCCTCCGGCAGCCGCAGCGGCTCGCCTTCCAGATCTTCGACCAGAAGGTCTTGCCGCTCCTGCGCGAGGAGTACCGGATCCGCGAGGTCACCCGCGCCGAGGGCGGGACGATGCAGGAGCTGGCCCGGGCGCTCGACATCGATCCCGCCGGGCTCGCGCGGACGGTGATGGCGTTCAACGAGGCCGTCCAGCCGGGCGAGTTCAACCCGGCGGTGCTGGACGGCAAGGGCACCCGCGGCCTGGCTCCGCCGAAGTCGAACTGGGCACTGCCGCTCGACGCGCCGCCGTTCGTCGGGTTCGCGGTGACCTGCGGGATCACCTTCACGTTCGGCGGCCTCCGCGTCTCGCCGCGGGGCGAGGTCCTGGACGGGGAGGACCGGCCGGTCCCCGGACTGTACGCCGCCGGGGAGCTGGTCGGCGGCCTGTTCTACGAGAACTATCCGGGGGGGACCGGCCTCATGTCGGGGGCGGTCTTCGGCCGGCTGGCGGGCGAGCACGCCGCCACGAGGGCGGTGGGCGCGCGGTAGGGAGGCGTCGTGGAGCTCGGGCTCGAGGGGCGGGTGGCGCTGGTGACGGGAGGCTCGAAGGGGATCGGCCGGGCGTGCGCGCTCGGCCTCGCGCGCGAGGGGTGCCGGCTCGCGCTGACGGCGCGCGGCGTCGAGGCGCTCGCGGCGGCGGCGCGCGAGGTCGAGAAGCTCGGTGCGGAGGTCCTGACCGTCCCGGCCGACCTCGCGGAGCCGGAGGGCGCCGGCCGCGTGCTGGACGCGGTGGTCGCGCGCTTCGGCCGGCTGGACATCCTCGTCAACAACGCCGGCGCGATCCGGGGCGGCGACTTCCTGGGCACGCCGCCGGAGCAGTGGGCCGAGGACTGGCGGCTCAAGATCCTGGGCTACGTCCGCATGGCCCAGGGGGCGATCCCGCTCATGCGCCGGGGCCGGTGGGGGCGCATCGTCAACGTGATCGGGGCGGCCGCCCGCAACCCCGCCACGACGTACATGGCGGGCGGGATCGCCAACGCCGGGCTGATCAACTTCACCCGGGCGCTGGCCGACCTCGGGGCCCCGGACGGGATCCTCGTGAACGCCGTGAGCCCCGGCGCCACGGCGACCGAGCGCTGGGACCGGCTGATCGCGCAGCAGGCCGCGGCCCAGGGGCGGTCGCCGGAGGCGCTCCGGGACGACGTCGCGCGCCACCAGCCGCTCGGGCGGATCGGGCGGCCGGAGGACGTCGCGGACCTGGTGGTCTTCCTCGCCTCCGAGCGGGCGAGCTTCGTCACGGGGGCGTCGATCACCGTCGACGGAGGGGCGAGCCGGGGCGTGTACCTGTGACCGCAATCGCGCTTGACACGGTCGGGGAGCCCGAGTACGTTCGTCGCACTTCACGGGGCGGCTCTTGCGCGACCTGTCGATCCCCGCCGCCGGCCCTCGGGGAGGCGCACCTCTCCGGGGGCCTGTTCGTCTTCTCCCCCGAGCCCGGAGGTGAGCCCATGTCCGCGAAGCTGTTCGTCGGCAACCTCTCCTATCAGGCCACGGAGGAAGATCTCCGGGAGCTGTTCGCGCAGGCCGGCACCGTGCAGTCCGTCCGGATCGTCACCGACCAGTTCACGGGACGTCCGCGCGGGTTCGGCTTCGTCGAGATGAGCACCCCGGAGGAGGCGAGCCGTGCCATCGACCAGCTGAACGGCCGGGTGTTCCGCGACCGGAACCTGGTCGTGGACCAGGCCCGCTCCCAGTCGGGCGCGGGCGGTGCGAGGCCCGCCGGGCGGGGCGGCCGGGACGACCGCCGGGGGCCGGGCTCGGGCGGCCGCCCGCCGTACCGTCGCTGATCCCTGGCTCGCTCACCAGGACGGCCGCCGCTCCGGCTCCCGCCTCTCGTCGCGGCCGGCGATGGCGGCGCCAGTGTTTCGCGCGTCCCGCTGATGGGTTTGGTCGGCGCCGCTGAGACGCGCCGTTAGATCCACGCCCCCCGGGCTGACCGGGCTGTCCGCGTCCGGTTCCCTAGGGTTGCGGCAGCAACGCATCATCTGTATAGTGCCGAGCGTGTCCTCCCGATACGTCGAGGCGCCGGCGAGGAGCATCCTCAACCGCGTCAGCGGGATGGGGTTCCGCTGGAGCGCGAACCCGTACCGGGGTTGCGTCCATGGGTGCCACTACTGCTTCGCGCGGCGGTACCACTCCTACCTGGACCTCGATCCGAGCGACGACTTCACCGGGGTGATCCTGGTCAAGGTCAACGCGGTCGAGGTGCTGCGGGCCGAGCTGCGACGGCCGGGGTGGGGGCGAGAGATGGTGGCGGTCGGGACGGCGACCGACCCGTACCAGCCGGTCGAGGGCCGGTTCCGCCTGACCCGGGGGATGCTGGCGGCCCTGGCCGACGCGTCCACGCCCGCCGGCGTGGTCACCAAGGGCCCGATGGTGATCCGGGACCGGGACGTGCTCCAGGCCCTCCGGGACCGGGCGGGCGTCACCGTGTGCGTGAGCATCACGACCCTCGACCGTGACCGCTGGCGGCGGCTCGAGCCCGGCACCGCCCCGCCGGGGCAGCGCCTGCGCGCCGTGGCGGCGCTGGCCGCGGCCGGCATCCCGGTCGGAGTCCTCCTGGCCCCGATCGTTCCCGGGCTGACCACCGATCGCGCGAACCTGGAAGCCGTGGTCGCGGCGGCGGCGGACCACGGCGCCGGGTTCCTGGGCGCGCGGGTCCTCCACCTCGAGCCGGGGGTGCGGGAACACTTCGAGCAGTTCCTGAAGGAGGAGGCGCCGGACCTGCTGTCGCTCTACGCCCGGCTCTATCCGCGCGCTTACGCGCCGGCGGGCGTGGAGCGCACGCGCCGGGAGGCCGTCGCCGAGCTGCGGAGCCGCTACTGTCCTGTAACCTAATTAGAGTTAATATAGGCCATGGCATGCTCCGGGAGGGAAGCCATGGCCAATCGCGTCCGAGCCATCACCGTGACCGAGGCGGACCGGCATGAGTTGGAGCGCCTCCACCGGTCGCCGTCCACGCCCGCCGGGCTCAGCCGCCGAGCGCGGGCCGTCCTGCTGATGGCCCAAGGGCTGTCGGGGGTGGCGATCGCCGAGCGGACCGGCTACACGGTCGTGCAGGTCAGCCGGCTGCGCCGGCGCTTTGGCGACGCGGGCGTCGCCGGGCTGCGCGATCGGCCCCGGCCGGGCCGGCCGCCGACGCTGAGCGCCCGCCAGCGGGCGCGGGTGGTCGCGCTGACGCTCGGGGCGCCGGAGGCGGGCACCACGCACTGGACCACACGGGACCTGGCGCGGCGGGTCGGTGTCTCGCACACCACCGTGCACCGCATTTGGAAGGCCCATGCGCTGAAACCGCATCGGGTCACGACCTTCAAGTTCACGACCGACCCCCAGGCCGAGGCCAAGATCGAGGACGTCGTGGGCCTGTACCTCCATCCGCCGACCCACGCGGTGGTGGTCTGTCTGGACGAGAAGACGCAGATCCAGGCGCTGAGCCGGACCCAGCCGCTGCTGCCGCTGCGCCCGGGCCTGCCGGCCCGGCAGACGCATGACTACCGTCGCAACGGCCTGACGAGCTTGTACGCCGCCCTGGAGATCGCCAATGGCCGGGTGCTGGGGGAATGCCGGCCCCAGCACACGGGGGCGGACTTCCTGGCCTTCCTCCAGCGGCTGGCGCGAGCGTACCGGGGGCGCGAGCTGCACGTCGTGCTGGACAACTCGTCGACGCACTCGACCCCGGCCGTCCAGGCGTGGCTCGCGGCTCACCCCCGCGTCCACCTGCACTTCACGCCGAAGGGCGCCTCGTGGCTGAACCTGATCGAGGCGTGGTTCGGCATCTTCACCCGCAAGTCGGTCCGCCGCGGCTCTTTTGAGACGGTCCGCGCGCTGATCCGGCACATCGAGCGTTACATCGAGCAGTGGAACGCGCACCCCACGCCCTTTGTCTGGACCAAGAATCCCGCCGCCATCATCAAGAAGGCCGTCCGGCGTGGTCGTTAACATGACTTGCCTGACGGAACACTA
>DASRDR010000241.1:0-24942 GCA_035652475.1 Candidatus Methylomirabilota bacterium
CGGCGGAGCCGAGCAAGGCCTCCGTCGCGTCTCGTGGCCCGCGATGGGCGGCCGGCTCATCCACCCGTGCGCCACCGCGACCGCGCGAGCCCGGCGTCGCGTCGCCCCGGGGCGGGGGCGGCGAGACCGCTGGGCGCGCCGCATCGCTCCGCGTCCCGCCGCCCGGGCCTGGGGCCGGCACCCCCGGCGATGCCGGCGGGGTGGACGCGCTGACGTCCGCGCCCGACCGGCCCGGACGGCCAACCAGCCGCGTCGGACGGTCCGACGGGATCACCGCCAGGCCGTGGGCACGCAGCTCGGGGGTCCAGTCCTTGGGCGGGCGGGTCGCCACCACGGGCCGCGTCTGGATGCCGGCCGGCGGCTTCACCGCGGGGCCGGGCGCGGGGACCACGCTGGCCGGCACCGGTCGGATCCCGACCGCGCCGTGCGCCGGCGCGAGCGCCCGCGCCTGCTGCCGCGGGATGTGCGCCGCGTGGACGCGGCCCCGCCCGAACTGCGCGGCGGGAACCCCGACGACCGCGTCGCTCACGTGGACGTGGCGGTAGATCCGGAGGTCGCCGGCGCGCACGCGGGCCCGCGGGTCGACCAGGACCGTGTTGACGACGTGCGGGCCGCCCCATCCGACCCAGCGCGGCACGCCCGCAAAGCCGGGCCCGCCCCACCACGGAACGACGGGCTCGCCCCAGCCGAGCGGCGCCCAGCAGACGGGCCGCGCGGCCGGCACCTCGGGGGCGCCGAGGAACACGACCAGCGCGGGCGCGTACACGGGCTCGACCACGCGCGGGCCGGGAATCCACGCCCACCCGGCGTCCAGCAGCATCCATCGGCCGTAGTGATAGGGCGCCCAGCCCCACGGCGCATCGTCGAGCCACGTCCACCCGAACCGCGGATCCCAGAGCCAGCGGCCCGTGCTGTACGGCACCCAGCCGACCGGCACGTCCTGCGGGACCCAGACTGGCCCGTACGGCGCGACCGATTCCCAGCGGCCGTAACGATCGAGGGCCTCGGCCCCGTACACGCCCGGGGAGAGATAACCGGCGCTCGCCGCACGGGCCAGGACGTCGGTCCGGTCCAGGTTCCACCGGTCCCATGCGGTCAGCGGCGGCGCGGGGGCCGCCGCGAGGACCGGCGGCTCCGTCGCGGCGACGACCAGCTGCCGATCCGCCGGCACCCACGTCGCCCCGCCGTCCGGCATGCTCACGCTCGCGCGCCCCCCGCGAAGGGCACTGAAGGTCGCGGCCCCGGCATCGACGTCGAGCCGGTAGTATCCAGGGTCGCGGACGAGGAACGTCGCGGCGGGCGTGTCGAGCTCGATCCCGAGCCCCGGCGCCAGCTCGCGGAGGTCGAGCGCCACATGTCCCGCCGGGACCCGGAGCTGGAGGATGGTCGCGTCCTGGTTGTCGACCCCGAGCTGTGTCCCCTCGCCGCCCCGCACGAACGCCAGCGGCCCGAGCTGCACCTCGAGGGTGCCACCGGGCGCGGCGTAGAGGAGATCCCCCGGCGCCAGCGGCAGGTTGATCTGGGCCGGCGCCCAGTCCACTGCGCCGGGGCGCCAGAACGACACCGGGCCGACCAGGTAGCTGAGGCGGGGCGGAGTCGACGTCGGCTCGGCCACCGGCCCCGGCGCCGCCGGAATCCCCGGGGGCGTCAGCTGTGCCCATCCCGGCGTGGCGGCCCAGGGCACCGCCCCCAGGGCCGCCACCAGCATCAGCCCGATCACGCCCACGACAGCCCGTCGCCTCGCCATCTCTCGTCTCGCTCCCGAACCCTCAGACGCGAGGAGCACCGGGTTCGTTCAGGGCCGGACGGCGGGCACCTCCGTGCACCGCGGGAGGCGGCGGGCCCGCGGGGGCGAGACGGTCAGCTGGCCTGCTCGGCGCGAGCGCGGACGGCGCGAATGGTCGCGACGAGGCCGTCGCGGTCGGCGCCGCGCGTCAGGAACGTCGGGAGGGCGGTGCGCGCGGCCATTGCATAGGTGACAATGGTTCCACGCGGGTCGTCGTCGAGCTGCCAGTAGCCCCAGCTGTCCCGAAACAGGTCATTCGGGTGGTCGTGGGCCAGGCGCCAGGCCAGATGGCCCCGCGCCTCCTCGGGGTAGTTGTTGACGTGGAAGCCGAACGCGAACGGGCCGACGCCGAGCACGTACCGGACGAGGGTGCGTCGCGCGCTGACCTCGAGCACCTCGGCGTCGACGACCCGGGGATAGAGCCCCGAATGATGGCGGTAATCCACGAGCACGCGCCAGACGTGGGCCGGCGCCGCATGGATCAGCGCCACCACCGTGCCGCCCATGCTGGACCGCCCGTCGCCGCCCGGGGGCAGGACGTCCAGGACGACCACCTCCCCGTTGCCGAGCTGGCGCCGTTGCTCCGCCGACAGCGAGGGCTGATTGGCCGCGGGCGATGAGACCACGAGGCCGAGGGTGAGCAGCGGAACCATGAGGAGGCGTGCCCAGACCAGGCCGCGAGCCATCCTGAATCACATCTCCACGCTAGTGAGTCGGATCTCGACGCGAGTCCCGAGCCCGCAGTCTCGCACGTTCTCGCGGAATCGGCGAGCAAAGATCGCCGGGGGCGCGGCCCTCCTCGGCGCGATGGCCATCCGGACGCCGGCCGGGGCGGCCTGGCCGCCGTTCCTGCCGTCGCCCGACACCGTCCCCGCCGAGGTGGTGTCGACCGTGGAGCGCGTGTGGGCACACCCGACCCTCGTGCGCACGGTCGAGGGCGTCGCCGCGCCCGTGCCGTTCGCGGTCTACGCACGCTTCATCGATGCCCCCGATCTCACGGCGGCGGCGGCGCGCCACCTCGGGTTGGCCCGGTACGAGGTCCGGATGGTCGGCGACCGCCGGTACGAGGCGGACGATCACGATGGCGCCCGCGGGATCTATCGCGTGCTGGTCGACGACCCGGGCCGCCGCGTGATCCTGTCCTCGGGCCGGCACACCGGGACCCTGCTCGGCACGATCCGCGGCCATGCCCTGACCGTGCTGACCTTCCGCGAGGACGGCGGGGAGACCCGGCAGCAGCTGACCGCCTACGTCCTCATCGAGAACCGGGTCGCCGCGCTCCTGGCCCGCGCGCTGGTCCCGGTGTTCGGCGGCCTCGCCGATCGAAAGCTCACCGAGGGGTTCCGGGTGACCGCCCAGGTCGCCGAGTGGGCCGTGCGCCGCCCGGCGGAGTTCTGCCGGTGGCTCGCGAGCGAGCCTGTCCCGCGGGCAGAGGTCGCCCGCGTGGCGCAGGTCGTGGATCGCTGTCAGCTCGACGTCGCCGAGAGCGCCCCCGCCGCGCTCGGCGCGGCGCCGCGTGATCGAGCGCCGGCCCGCGCGGACCCCCCGCCGGCGTCTCGCTGACCGACCACCGCGCCGCGGTCCGGTCCCGTGCCACGCGGGTCCCGCCCGGCCGCTCTCGACCGGCCCCGGCGCGGACGGGATGCCGCGAATGCGGCCAGCCCGCACGCCGCGCCCGCCACGGCGTCGTCCTCCCGACACGCTGGCACCCGGACGGGCGCCGTGCCGCAGGCGGGCCGGAACCGCCGTCTCGCGGCCGGCGCTACGCGGCCACGTCGCGGCGCCCGGCGGGCTCCTCCTGGATGTGCTGTCGGAGATGGCTCACGATGCGCTGGAGCTGCTCCTCGTCCGCCCGCTTCATGTGGCTCCAGATCTCCGCGCAGCCCGGGCACCCCTGCGCGTCGCCCTGGAAGGTGTCGTACCGGTGGAGCCCCTTCGAGATGACGCTGGCGGTCTCCATGAGGTTGTAGGTCGCGTTCTTCAGCATCGTTGCCTCCTGCTCGGGATTCCCTCCGCGGTCGGGGTGCAAGCGCGGTGCCCCCCGCGCGGTGCACGGTCCCCCGCCGGGCACCGCGATGCCCGGGCCCCGCGCCGCGCATCGGGGATGTGCGGCAGCGCGCGCCGCCGAACCCGAGACTCGGCGCGCGGGGGTCAGGTCCTCACCCGCGTGGGCCCACGGCGCGGCCGGATCACCCGTCAGCCAGGCTCGGACCTCGTCCAGACGGGGGCGGCGACCTCCGGCGTCAGCCCCGGCGCGCCGATCGGACCTGCGTGCCCCGGGGTCAGTGCCCCGCGGTGGAGGGCGCCGCGCCGTTCTCGCCGCCGAAGACGTCCGGACTCGCCGGACCGTCCACGACCAGGAACCCGGCCAGTCCTCGCTCGAGCCGCGAAAGGGCGTGGTCGACCAGGATGTAACGCCCCGGCACCTCCAGCTTGAATTCCACGATCGCTGCGCCGCCCGCCGGGACGGTCGTCGTCTGGACGTTGGTCCCGACCGGCGAGCCGACGGCCCCCTGCTCGTACACCCGGTCGAAGATCTCGCCGATGACGTGGAAGGAGGAGGTCGCGTTCGGTCCCCCGACCCCGAAGAAGATGCGGACGGTGTCCCCGACGCTCGCCTTCATGGGGTACTCCGCCGTCAGGGCCCCCACGGCGCCGTTGAACACGAAGTACTCCGGACGCTCGGCCAGCAGCTTGTCCACGCTGAACTCGTCGTGCCCGTGCTCCCCGAAGGGCCGATCGGTGTAGACCTCGCCCTGCATCACGTAGAACTCGCGGTCGACCTTGGGCAACCCGCCGGCCGGCTCGACCAGGATGAGCCCGTACATCCCGCTCGAGATGTGATTCGCCACCATCGGCGTCGCGCAGTGGTAGACGTACAGGCCCGGGTTCAGCGCCTTGAAGCGGAACGCCTTCGTCTCCCCGGGCGGCGTCTGGGTGAAGACCGCGCCGCCGCCGGGCCCGGTGACCGCGTGGAGGTCGATCGAGTGGATCATTCGGCTACCCTCGTGGTTCTTGAACGTCAGCTGCACGGTGTCGCCGACCCGCACGCGGAGGAACGGACCTGGAACCTTCCCGTTGAACGTCCAGTAGTTGTAGGTCGTCTCCGGCCCCAGCTTCCCCATCACCTCGACCGCCTCGAGCTCGACCGACACGGTCCGGGGGGGGCCGGGTGGCGGCGGTCCGGGCAGGTCGGCCGGGTCCCGGACGATGCTGACGGAGGGCGGGAGCGCCGCCACGGCGGGCTTGCCGCCGCCGACGATGAGCTTGCCTTCCATGCCAGCCTGCCGGTGACCCGGGAGCGAGCAGTAGTACGCGAACTCTCCGGCCTTGTCCGCCCGGAAGACCGTGACGCTGCTCGCGCCCTTGCGGCTCACGCGGTCGGTCGCCGCGCTGAACTCCGGGAACACGGCATCGTGCTCGACGCCGTCCCCGTTGATGAGGCCGATCTGGACGATGTCGCCCTCCGCCACGCGAAGCGTCGGGTTCACCTTGCCTTCGATGTCCCCACCCACGCCGACGAAGGCCAGCTTGCCCTCGGTGAGCTCCGTGCGGAGCCGGAAGCGCACCGTCGGGGTGTAGTCCGCCGCCGGGCTCTTCCTGGCGAGCTTCGGCGCGGGGGCGGCCGCGGGCGGCGCTGGCGCGCGCTTGCCCTGCGCGACGTGCATGCCGTGCGGGTTCCGCGGGGGATCCGCCGCGCGGCCGACGCTGGGAATGACGAGCGCGAACAGGAGCGCCACGACGCTGGAGAATCGGATCATGGGGGTTCCTTTCCGCGCGGAATCACCGGGCCGCGCACCCCGGGTTCGGCCGGGGCCATGCACGGCTGGTGCCACGCACGGATCCTCTGGCGATTCGCGCGGGGATTCGCCGCGTTGTGGCCGCGCGCGAGGGGGCCGGCGGTCCGGCGCCACCCCACGTGTGGCAGCAAGGCCCCACCCTCCAGCGGCCCGGCCGCCATCCCGGACGAGGGCTCCCTTGTATGTCTCAGGCCCGGCAGATGAGCCGGGACAGGTTGGTGGGCGGGAGGCCGGGGTCCCCTGGGTCGCAACAACCCGTAACTGAACTCGGCGCCCCGCGCACCTCTCGCACCGGGAACCCGCACAGTCGCTCGGTCTCGAGGAGGAACTGCCGGCTCGCGCCGGCCGGACGACGGGGACGCGACACGGGGACGACTCCACGAGGAGCGCCGGGAAGAGAGGAGACCGAAGAACCAGAAGGGGCGAGGGGTCAGCCCCCCTCGCCCCGAGGTGGTGAGCCGTGGAGGAATCGAACCTCCAACCTACTGATTAAGAGTCAGTTGCTCTGCCAGTTGAGCTAACGGCTCCCGCCAGCTGGTACGCCTGAGAGGATTTGAACCTCTGACCTTCGGATCCGGAGTCCGACGCTCTATCCGCTGAGCTACAGGCGCTCCACTCGTGCCTGACCGCCTCTGGTACGCCCGGCAGGGATCGAACCTGCGACCTACGGATTCGAAGTCCGTCGCTCTGTCCGACTGAGCTACGGGCGCCCCGATCGATCCCCGCTCGCCACGCCACCGGGGCTCCGGACCCTCAGCTGAGCGTGGGGTGAGCGAAGGGACTTGAACCCTCAACCCCTGGAGCCACAGTCCAGTGCTCTAACCATTGAGCTACGCTCACCGTCCTGGCTCCGGGCCCCCATGGTACGAAAGCCCCCCGACCGTGTCAACGACACCCGCTCCCGCAACCCGGCCGGGGAGTTGTCTCGCTGCCGCCATCCGCTATGCTGGGACCATCGATTCCCGCTGACGAGGAGCCGCATGAACCGTCCCCGAGTCTGGATCTGGATTGCCGCGTCTGGGATCGCGCTGGTTGCGCTGGCCGCCTGTGCGGCGGGACGGGGGCAGGAAGCGGAGGGCGCACAGCGCGGGCGTGAGGTGTTCATGACCGAGTGCTACGGCTGCCACACCCTGGGCGGCGCGGGGACCCCGATCGCGCCCGATCTCTCGCGCATCGGCGCCCGCCTGAGCCGGGAGGCGCTCGAGACCCGGGTCCGGGATCCCCGGACGCACCAGGCGGCGGCCCACATGCCGCGGCTCCACCTGCGCGACGCCGATGTCCGCGCCCTCGGCGCCTATCTGAGCGAGCTGCGCTGAACCTCACGGACCGCCTGACCCGGACCGGGTCACTCGCCTGGATGCGATCCACTCGCCCGGCGTGACCGGGCCGCCCACTCTCCCCCGGCACCCCGAATCGCGCGACCGGGACCGGGCGCCGCGCGTCTGGCGCCGGGGTGGCGACCGGAGTGGCGCCCGGCATCCCGAATCGCGCGACCGGGACCGGGCGCGGCGACCGGCTCGCCGTCACCCGCGCGATTCGCGTGGCTCTCGAGCGGGCAGGGCCGAGCGACCGGCAGGGAGCGTGGGCCGGCATCAGGTGAAACGGCCTGTTCGGCGGCCCACCGTCGCCGCTGGCGCGTCACTCGAGCCCGGCCACGATCTGCAGTTCCAAACTCGGCTCCGGTTACAGCTTCTGGCGCAGAGCGGAAGTCGCCGCTCTGCGAGCGAATTCATGATCCGGTGGACTACGTCCGCGTCAGGGACTGGCGCGCCTGGAGGGACTCGAACCCCCGACCCACGGCTTAGAAGGCCGTTGCTCTATCCGGCTGAGCTACAGGCGCCCGCCTGAGTCTACCGTGGGCGCGCTCCCGTGGGGTCATGCCTCGTCGCGATCGCCATGTGGTCCGCCCGCGCGTCCGGCGCGTCGGTCAACCTGACGGCGGCGGGCACCCGGACCCGCCCGCTCTCGCGGACTGCAGCCCGGGCCGGGGGAATGGTCGGGGCGAGCCGATTTGAACGGCCGACCCCCTGCTCCCAAGGCAGGTGCGCTACCTGGCTGCGCCACGCCCCGACGCGCGAATTCTGCCCGGTTGCCGGACGCCAGTCAAATGCAGGCCGCGCGCGGGACGGCGACGATCGGCTCCGTTGGCCGGTCCCGACGGCCGTGCTACGCCGACGATCGGCTCCGTTGGCGGGTCGCGACGGCCGTGCTATCGTCCGACCCAACCGGCATGACCGCCGGGCGCGCCCGCCGCCGGCGGTCTCGGACAGGAGCGGGGACGACGAGCGTCGCCCGGGCCCCGGCCGCCGGCGGCCAGGGGATCTCGGCGATCCTCTTCATGCGGGACAGCGCCGGCCAGCCGGGCGCGGCCCCCGGTTCGCCTCCGATCGATGCGGTCGGGCGTAAGCCCGCTGGGAGCGTCGGATGACTTCGCTGAGCGACTTCGTGACCGCCCTCGCCAACCTGGACATCCGGCTCTGGGTGGACGGGGGGAAGCTTCGCTGCAGCGGCCCGGAGCACCTCATGACGCCCGAGCTTCGGTCGCAGCTGGCCGCCCGCAAGACCGAGCTGCTCACCTTCCTCGCGGAAGCCGCCTCGCCGCGGGATCTCCGGCCTGCCGTGGCCCGAGCGGATTCGGCCCCGGCCGCCGCGCGGGCGGGCCGCTCCCGCGTGGAGCGGGAATCGCCGGCGGGGCGGCCGATGACCCCCGGCGCCACGATCGCGGGCGACTTCGACGCCGCCCGGGCCTGGAGAGGGACGTCGCTCCCGTCCCGGGCCGGGGTGGTGGCGATCCCGGACGAGTGCCACCGGGAGATCGCGGCCCTGGTCGACGACCTCCGCGCGAATCCGCTGCCACTCGCCGCGCTGCGGCCGGGCGACTTCGAGGTGCCCGCCTGCCGGGCGCTCATGGAGGACGTGAAGCATCAGCTCGACGAGGGCCTGGGGTTCGCGGTCCTCGACCGCCTCGACCTCCGCGCGATGCGGTGGGAGGACGCCACGGCGGTCCACTGGCTGCTCGCGTCCATGGTGGCCCGGCCGGTCGCGCAGAAGTGGGACGGGACGCTCGTGCACGAGGTCTGCGACCTGGGGAAGCGGAGCATGCGGGCGGTCAACACCAACGACGACATGAACTACCACACCGACAACAGCTTCAACGTCAGCCCGCCCCGCTACGTCGGCCTGCTCTGTCTCCAGAAGGCGAAGGAGGGGGGACTCAGCAAGCTCGTCGACTTCCGGGCCGTGCACAACGAGCTGAGACGCCGCCACCCCGACCTGCTGGGACGCCTCTACCGACCCTTCCTGTTCGACCGCCAGCGGGAACATGCCCCGGGGGACGAACCCGTCCTCCGACGGCCGGTGTTCGAGAGCCATGGAGACCAGCTGGTCGGGCGCATGTCGCGGTTCCACGTCCGCAACGGGTATGCCCTCGCCGGAGAGCCGCTCGACCGCGACGGGGAGGCAGCCCTCGCCGCCCTGGACGCGATCATGAACGAACCGGGGATGGCGCACGAGCTCTCGTTCGAGCCCGGGCAGATCCAGCTCATCGACAACTGGCGGCTCGGTCACAGGCGGACCGCCTTCACCGACTGGCCGGAAGAGGAACGCCGCCGCCGGCTCGTGCGCCTGTGGCTGCGGGATGCCGGTCGCCCCTTCTATAACGGCTGACAACGGCCGAGCCCGCCACCCGCGGCGCCGACCGCGCCGCGCTGGCGGCGGTCGTCCATCCGGCTCGCCGGGCGCGGATCGCGGTCCGCCCGCTCGGCCCGGACGCCGCGCTACCGCTCCCCGCCGGAGGAGCGGGGACGCTCGTCGCCGTGCCGCGTCTCGAAGCGGTTGCCCAGGCTCGCCAGGCGTCCGAGGAAGCTCCGGGGTCGCCGGTCCCCCACCTGGACGCGGACGCGGGCCGCCTCCGAGCCGCGGTCCTTGAACCACGCCACCCCCTCGTCAACGAGGTCCAGCTCCAGGATGTACCGACCGCTCTCCCGCGGCGCGACGACGGAGAGCTCGACCTCGACGCTCGATCCGGGCGGACACGCCCCGGGCAGCGGACTCCGACCGTCCAGGGCGCTGACGACTCTCCCCCACCCGTTGAGCCACCGATTGGCGACGAAGATCCCGCTCACCTCGCTGGGCCGCCAGACGTCGGGGCTCACGTTGGTGACGGTGACCGGGATGCGGAGCTCCGCGCCCGGCTCGGCGGCGCAGGACGCCGGGGCGGCCAGCGACGCGCGGTACGCGGTCGGGGGGAGGATCTGGAGCTCCCGGGCCCTTCCGGCCGGCGAGCGGTCCTGCTCCCGGCCCCGGACCTCGTCCATCCTCCGCACGAGGGTCTGGGCGAGCACCTGGATGTTCGGCTCCTGGAAGAACTGCCCGTGCGCTCCGGCGACGATGTCGATCGTGAGCCCTCCCGGGTAGTACTTGCGCCAGCCGCGCTCGGGCTCGCGGAACCTCCAGTACGGATTCCGGTCGCTCTCCGCGCCGAACAGGAGGGCGACCGGCTTGGGATACGGGTGCGGGACGAACCGCTCCATGAGAACGAGCAGCGGGACCTCGTGCCCGGCATCCAGCAGCCCGGTTGCGATGTAGAAGGCGATGCTGGCCGCCTGGCAGTTGCCGCCCACCACGAAGGATCCCTCCGGCTGGATTTCGAGGATGTCGCGCACGTAGCGCGCGGCCAGCGCGCGATTGTTCGCGTCGGTCTTGACCATGACCTTGTTCCCCGAGCGCATTCCGTACACCGGCCGGTCCGGGCCCACGTACTTCGCCAGTTGCTTCAGCTCCCGGTAGTTCTGCAAACACCAGAACAGCGGCGGCGACGTGCCCTTCGTGTTCAGGCCGATGACCAGCGATTGCGGGGTGGCCCGCTGGCCGGCCCATGAGGCGGTGTAGGTCCGCAGGCCGTAGAGAATCGACGCCGCGAGTGGCGGGGCGACGGCGCCCTCGTCCCGCGGCGATGCCGACCCCGACGGCCCCGGCGATTCCGGGGCCTCCGGGCCGTCCGTGCCCTCCAGCACGCGGGCGAGCTCGGCCACGGTGCTCCACTCGGAGAGCGCCTCGAGGGGCAGCCGACGTCCCAATCGCGTCTTGAGCTCCAGCATCAGCTGGACCGACAGCAGGGAGTGCCCGCCGAGATCCAGGAAGTGATCGTGGATGCCCACCTTCTGATCGAGCCAGAGCACGCGCTGCCAGATGTCGGCCAGCTGGCGCTCGAGCTCGGTCCGGGGCGCCGCGTACGTGCCGACCGGGCGCTCGGCCAGGCGCGGCGGGGGCAGCGCCGGGCGATCGACCGCGCCGTCTGCGGTCAACGGAACCGCCTCCAGAGGCACGAACGCGGCCGGGAGGAGGTAGTCCGGCACGCGGGCACGGAGGTACTGCCGGATGTCGTCGAGCTGCGGCACATCGTCCTCGTTCAGCACGAGATAGGCCACGGGGCCGAGACCCCGTTGATCCGGCACCACCACGGCCTCGGTGATCTGCGGATGCCCCGCCAGGAGACGCTCGACGGCGCCGGACCCGTCGCCGCGGCGCGGCAGCTGGGAGACGCGCCGCTCCGGGCTCTCCGCCACGCTGGCCAGGACCACCTGGAGGTCCTGCAGCATCCGGGTGACGGTGTCTTCCTCGAAGAGCTCCGCGTGGTACTCGAGCACCCCCGACAGCTTCCCGCCGGCGCTGCTCTCCATGTACAGCGCGAGGTCGAAGTCCGCGGTCTCTTTCCGCAGGTCGAGCGGAGTCGCGACGAGGCCCGGCAGGTCGAGGACCCTGGTCGACGCGTCCTGATACGCGAACATGCCGCGCGTCAACGGCGTCCGGACCAGGTTGGGAAGCTCGGCGAGTCGCTGGAGCGGCACGGCGTGATGCGCGTGCGCCTCCAGAGCCACCCTCCGGACCCGGCGAATCAGCTCGCCGAACGGGGGGTCCCCGGACAGATCCAGCCGCATCACCACGATGTTGTTGAAGTAGCCGATGAGCCCCTCGAGCTCGGGCCGGTCGCGCGCCGCGACCGGCGAGCAGACGACCTGATCCAGCTGCTCGGTGTACCGATGGAGCCATGCGGCGAACGCCGCGAGCAGCGTCATGTACAGCGTCGCCTGCTCCCGTCGGCTCAGCTGCCGCAACGCGTCGGCCACGGCCGCCGGGACTTCGAAGGATCGGCTGCCGCCCCGGGCGGTCGTCGCCGACGAGCGCGCGTGGTCACGCGGAAGCCGTAGCTCGGGCACCCGGCCTCCGAGGCACTTCTCCCAGTACGCGAGCTGGCCCGGGAGCTCCTCCACGAGGCGCCGACGCTGCCAGATCGCGTAATCCGCGTACTGGAGCGGGAGCGGCGGCATCTCCGGGCTCTGGCCCGCCGAGAATGCCCGGTAGGCGTCGCCCAACTCGCGGAGGAACACGACTTTCGACCAGCCATCGAAGATGATGTGGTGCGTGGTGACCGACAGCACGTGGTCCCGCTCCCCGACTCGCAGGAGCACGGCCCGCCACGGCGGCGCCGCGGTGACGTCGAACGGCCGGCAGATCTCCGCCTGGAGCAGGCGTCGGAGGGTCTGCTCCCGCTGCTCCGGCGACCGCCGCATCTCCGGACTGACGTCGCGGACGGGCAGGCGCCACGCCGCTGGCGGGGCGATCCGCTGGACCGGATCTCCGCCGTCGGACGGGAAGCTCGTGCGCAGGATCTCGTGGCGACGCTGGAGCTCGTCGAGGCTCCGCTCCACCGCCGCGACGTCCAGGTCGCCCTCGAGCCGGAACACGGTGGTGGTGATGTAGGCGCCGCTGGCGGGCTGCAGCTCGGCCAGCCGCCACAGCCGCTCCTGACCTTCGGACAGCGGAAGCCGTCCCGGCCGGGGCGCCGGCGTCCAGTCACCGCCCATGGTCGCCGCTCGCGCCTGGCCCAGGAACGCCAGGATCTCGGCCTTCCGCGCCCGGAGCTGGGCCTGGAGCTCGGGCGTGACGACGTCGGCGGGTCCGCTGCACCGGAGGGTTTCCCCGTCGGCCCACACCCTGACGTCGACCCGGGCGAGCTCGTCCAGGAACTCGCGGAGCGAGGTCATATTTCGAACTCGCGGCGGTTCCTGGCGCTGGCCACCGTCTCGGTGTACCCGAACGAACCGGCCAGCCGCCACGTCTCGTCGAGGAGGAAATCGGTCTCGTACTCCTGCTTCCAGCGCTCCGCGACCTCCGCCACGATGCCGGCGTGCTGGTCGAACTTCATGTCGCCGATCATCCGCGAGACGGGATGCACACCGTCGGTCATGCGGGACGGCTTGCGGTCGTGCGGCTGCAGCATCGCCGGCTCGAACTCGAGTCCCAGGAACGCACACAGGCGGTCCATCGCTGGTCGCGGCTCCACGACCAGGTCCTCGAACCGGAGCCGGTGCCGACGATCCTCGGGCACGCCGTCCAGGAAGCGCACGATGTTCTCGTGCAGGATCAGCCACACCATCTCGGCAAGCTCGCGGCTCCGGTAGGGGCACGGGGCCCGCCGGGCCTCCTCGGTGCCCACCAGCCGCGGATACCACAGCTGCTCGAGCTTGGCTTCCTCGAAGGACCGGATCATCCCGTAGGGATGCCGCAGCAGGTGAACGTACAGCGGACGCTCGAAGTGCGCCTCCGCCCGCGCCAGGGTCTCCGCGTGGATCGCGTAGGAGGGCGTCTTGTCCACCAGGATCCGCGGGGCCAGCCATTCCTGGAGGAGGCCGTAGTAGTCCTGGATCGAGAGCCGCTGCTCCTCGAACTGGGCGATCAGGGACGCTGCTCCGTCCGGATCCAGCTGACGCAGCTCCATGACGGCCCGGACGTTGCCCTCGAGCTGGAACCGCTGGGAGCCCGAGAACCACGCCTTGCGATCCGCCAGGGTCCGGAACGGGAGGAGGTACAGCTCGGGCGGGGCGAACAGCCGCGAGTGGCCGCCCAGCATGGCCCGCAGCAGGGTCGAGCCGGATCGCGGGGGGGAGAGGACGAAGACGGCGGGTGGATTGCGGGGGCGAGTCGTGGACGGAACGCCGGGCGGCCGCGCGATGGCTCGGCGGAGCCGCGTCACGTTGAGCGGATCCATCCGGGATGCGGCGACCGGCGCGCGCGACTGGACGTACTGGCCGAGCATCCGCATGACGACCTCCGGATAGTGCCGCTGGAGATGGCCCTCGAACCCCGCGAGGGTGGGCGCGTCGAAGAGCGCCGCCACGTAGACGGTCCCGCCCCACCGCTGCTGGAGTTCGTTGACCACGCTCGCAGCCTTGAGGGAGTCCCCTCCCAGATCGAAGAAGTCGTCGTGGATCCCGATCCGCGGCACCTGCAGGACTCGCGACCAGATCTCGCCCAGCATCTTCGCCACCGGCGTGGCCGGCGCCGCCTCGGGCCCCTGCGCCGCAGCGGCGTCGGCGCTCGCCCCCCCCACCCGCCGGCTCAGCTCGAGACGCCGGAGCTTGCCCCCCGGGGTCCTGGGGAGCGCGTCCACGAAGTGCACCGCGCGCGGCACCTTGAAGTACGCCAGCCGTTCCCGGAGGTACTGGCTCAGCTCCTGCGGTCCGAGGTCGGCGCCGTCCTTCAGGACCACCGCCACCGCGACGTCCTCGCCGAGGGACGGGTGGGGCACGGCGAACGTGGCGGCGTCGGCCACCGCCGGGTGGCCGAGGACGATGGCATCGATCTCGCGCGGGGAGATCTTCTCGCCGGCGCGATTGATGATCTCCTTCGACCGACCGGTGATGAACAGGTAGCCATCCTCGTCGAAGAACCCCTGGTCCCCGGTGCGCAGCCAGCCTCCGGTGAACAGCTCGGCGTCGTCCTCGGCGGCATCCTCGTACCCGCCGGTGACGTTCTCTCCGCGGACGACGACTTCGCCGACCTCTGTCCCGCGGCGCACGTTCCCGGCGCGGTCCAGGATCCCCACCTCGGGCCCGGCGGGGAGTCCGACGGATCCCGGCTTTCGCCGCCCCGGAGGCAACGGATTGCTCGTGATCACCCCGGCCGTCTCGGTCATCCCGAAGATCTCGATCACCGGCACGCGGAAGATGCGCTCGAATTCCTTCATGCTGGTCACCGGGAGCGGCGCCGAGACGGAGCGCACGAACCGGAGCGAGTGCCGCTCGACGATATCCGGGTGGTCCATCGCGTGCGCCAGGATCTCCTGCAGCATCGTCGGGACCGCCTGGGCCCAGGTCGGATGGAACCTCTCCAGGCCGCGATAGAACCCGGGAACCGAGAACCGGGACGTGCACACGACGCTCCCGCCGACCGTGAGCGGGGCCGCCAGCACGTCCAGGACGCCGCCGATGTGGAACATCGGCAGCTGGTGCAGGACGCGATCGGCGGGTCCCAGGCCCAGCGACCGCGTGAGGTTGGCCGCCGAGACCCACAGGTTCCGCTGGGTCAACGGCACCCGCTTCGGCTCGGCCACGGTCCCGGAGGTGTGCAGGACGAGCGCCACGTCGCTCGGCTGGGCCAGTCCTCCCTGCGTGGGCGCCGCCGGGGCGGCGTCGGTGTCCAGGTCGAACCGACCGGTCTCGGCGTCCGGGCACGGGCTCAGCTCCATGAGCGCCACCCCGAGGGTGCGCGCCACCGCACGGGCGTCCGACGGTTGACCCCGTTGGGTCAGTAGCAGTCGCGGCCGGAGCCGGTCGAGGTACGCCGTGTACTCCGCGGCCCGGTATTCCGGATTCAGCGGCACCGCCACGGCGCCGGCGAGAACGCCCAGGCACGCCGTGGCCAGCTCCGGCCCGTGCGGAAGCACGATCGCGACTCGATCGCCGCGGCCGACGCCGATGCGGTTCAGGGCGGTGACGACCGACCGCACGTGATCGCGAAGAGCGGCGTAGGTCAAGGGCGGTCGGTCTCCGGACAGGATCGCCGGCGCGTCCGGCGTCTCCGCCGCCCAGCCGGCGATGCTCTCGAGAAGGGTCGCGGGCGCCGCCACGGGCGGAGACGGCCGCTCGCCGCCGGTCTGGGAACCGCTCATGGGCACTGTCCTCCTATGCGGCCTGCCACGACCACACCCGCACCGCCACGGGCCCCGCGGCGAGGGCCACGGCCGCGTACACGGCGGGCGGCGTCGACAGATCCATCACGGTCCAGTGGCCGGTCGGACGCTCGAGGGTGATCGCGCGCGGCCCGTCCCACGCATCCCCGCCGATTCGGAACCGATCGAATCCGATGCGCAGGCCGAGGCCGACGCCCTTGGCGACCGCCTCCTTGCGGGTCCAGCATCGGTAGAATGCGGCCGCTTGCGCGCCGCGATCCGCCAAACGGGTGATCGCGGCCCACTCGTCGGGGTGGAACACCGCGCGCGCCAGCGCCACCGGGTCCACCGGCGCGCCCGGCCGCTCGACATCGACGCCAACCGGCGCGCCGGTGGTGACGCCGACGAGCGCGACCCCCCCGCTGGCGGACGCGTTGAACCGGAGGCCGGTCCCCCGGTCGCACTCCAGTTCCGGTCGGCCGTGACGACCGGTCACGTACCGCACCTCCCCGGGGGCGAGGTCGAGATAGCGCCCGAGGACGGACCGGAGCATCCACCGCGCATTGCGGAACCGGGCGGCATCCCGAGGGCGACGGAACCGCTCCATGCGCGACTCCTCCGCGGGCTCGAGACACGCGCGGCCATCGTCCGGGGAGATGTCGTCGAGCAGGGCGGCCCAGAGATGGACCTCGCCGCTCCGGGGCGGCTCCGGCCGCTCCGGCCCGGCCGGCCAGCCCCGCAGGTCTCCCGGGCCCCGGGCCGGCTGGCCGGCGCTCGCCGGCCACGACGCGCCGGCTCGGGACGTCATCGCGGCCCGAGGCGCGAGTGCCCCCGGGAACGCCAGCCATCCGCGGCCGGTCGCAGCGCGGCCGGCCGTCGCGCCGGCACCGCGCCGCGCGCGTCCGACGCCGCGGTTCGCGATCCACCGGCGCGAGCGCGAAGATCGGAGGAGAGGCGCCGCGGCGGCATCCCCTCGCCCGACCGCGCCCGCGGCAGGCCGCGACGGCGCGTCGGGAGGCGGGGTTCACCGCGCCGCATCCATCGCGCTACGCGGAGCCTTCTCCAGGAGATGGTGATCGCTGCCCTCCGGGCGCGCGCGGCGTCGACGTCGCCCAGCGCCGGTATCCGGTGGCCCCGGCGCAGCCGGTCGGGGCCGACCGACTCGCACCGCCGCCCCGCTGCGCCCCCGGTGGCCGTGGGACCTTGGGTGTGCGCCTGCGAGATTCTGCCGGCTGGACCGACCGGAGTCAAATGCGCCGGGTGACCCTCCGTCTCGACGCATCACGATGCCGGGCCGCCGGGGCGCGGATCCACCCCGGGGCCATCGGGCTGCGCGGGGGCGGTCTCCTCAGGAGGGCCGCCGCGGGGTCGCGGCCGAGCGCGCCCCGGGGCAGGCGGCGGCGGCCCGCGCGCGCCAGGCGGCGAGGATGGGTCGCGCCTGTGTGACGGCCCGGCCCCGATGGCTCAGGGCGTCCTTCTCGGTCGTCGAGAGCTCGCCGAAGGTCCGCCCGGTCGCCGGGACGACGAAGATCGGGTCGTAGCCGAAGCCGCCGGTCCCCCTTGGCGCCTCCGCCAGGAGGCCCTCCACCGTTCCCTCGACGATCGCCTCGGCGCCCCACGGCGCGCGCAGCGCCAGCAGGCACCGGAAGCGGGCCCGGCGATCGCGCGCGCCGCCGAGCGCCGCCAGGAGCCGCGCGACGCGCTCCGCGTCGTCCAGCCCGGGGCCGCCGAACCGCGCCGACCCCACCCCGGGCCCGCCGTCCAGCGCCGCGACCTCCAGCCCCGAGTCGTCGCCGACCGCGACGAGCCCGGTCCCCGCCGCGGCGGCCCGCGCCTTCTCCCGCGCGTTGTCGGCGTAGCTGGCCGCGCCCTCCGGCGGCAGCGACACCGCCGGGAACGCGGCGAGCGTCGCGATCGCGTACCCGACGTCGCCCAGCAGCCGGCCAAGCTCCTCGGCCTTGGCGCGGTTCGCGGTCGCGAGGACCAGCCGCGCCGTCACGGCACGGTCAGCACACGGAGCCCGGGGTCCGCCAGCCCGCGCCGCTGGAGCGCGAGCAGTCGCGCGATTCCGCCCCGGGCCAGCCGGAGCAGCTCATCGAGCTGGCCCAGGTCGAACGCCGTGCGCTCGGCCGTCCCCTGGACCTCGACGAACCGGTCGGCGCCCGTCATCACGACGTTCATGTCGACCTCCGCCGTGGAGTCCTCGACGTAGTCGAGGTCCAGCACCGGGACGCCGCCCACGAGCCCCACGCTCGTCGCCGCCACGCAGTCCCGCAGCGGCTCCCCCGCGAGCCGCCCGGCCTCGCGGAGCCGCCGAACGGCGTCCGCCAGCGCCAGGAACCCGCCGGTGATCGCGGCGGTCCGGGTCCCGCCGTCTGCCTGGAGCACGTCGCAGTCGACGGTGATCGTCCGCTCGCCCAGCTTGTCGAGCGCCACGACGGCGCGGAGCGAGCGCCCGACGAGTCGCTGGATCTCGTGGGTCCGCCCGCCCGTCCGGCCGGCCTCGCGGCCGGTGCGGGTCGAGGTCGCGCGCGGCAGCATCCCGTACTCGGCGGTGACCCACCCCTGACCCGCGCCACGCAGGAACGGCGGCACGCGATCCTCGACGGAGGCCGCGCAGATGACGCGGGTGTCCCCGACCTCGACCAGCACCGATCCCTCCGCGTGCCGGAGGTAGTCGCGCGTGACCCGCACCGGGCGCAGGTCCGTCGGCGTGCGCCCGTCGTGCCGCGTCACTGTCGCGCCACGCCGACGCGCTGGTCGTACCCGCGCTTGTACGCGAGCAGGCCCGCGGCGAGCGCACGGGCGATCCGATCCCGGTAGCCGTCGTCCCGGAGCTGCTCCTCCTCGCGCGGGTTCGTGATGAACCCGATCTCGACGAGGATCGCCGGCATGGCCGCGCCGCCCAGCACGTAGAACGGCGCCTGCTTGACCCCGCGGCTCGGGCGCCGGAGCGCCCGATCCAGCTGCGTCTGGAGCGTCTCGGCCACGCGGCTCGACTCCTGCTGGAAGTCCGACTGCGCGAGGTCCCAAAGGATCGACCGCAGCAGCTCGGTCGGCCCGCCGCGCGGGTTCGGCTCGAGCGCGATCACGCGGTTCTCGTCCTCGGCCGCGCGGCGGGCCGCACCGTCGGTCGCCTCCGTGGACAGGAAGTACGTCTCGGCGCCGGTCGCGGTCGCGTCGGGGGCAGCGTTGGCGTGGATGGAGAGGAACAGGTCCGCGCGCTCCCGGTTGGCCAGCGCCGTCCGCTCGCGGAGCGCGACGAACTGGTCCCGGCTGCGGGTCAGGATGACCCGCAGCCCGCCGTCCTCCTGCAGGAGCGCCGCCACCCGCCGCGCGACGTCCAGGGTCAGCTCCTTCTCCTGGAGCCCGTGGGCACCGCGCGCGCCGGGATCGTGCCCGCCGTGGCCGGGATCGATCACGACGGTTCGGAGCGGCTCCGGACCGCCGCCCGGCGTGGCGGCGCGCCGACCCGGCTGCCGGTAGAAGTCCAGGACCAGCCGCGGCGGCTCGTCGAGCCGGAGGACCCGCCGGGCCGCCGGGGGCCGGTCGAACTCCACCGTCAGGGCGGGACCGCTCCGGACCACCCCGAGCTCGAGGCGACTGACCAGGCCGTCGCGCACGGTCCGCGCCTCCATCGCCGGCCGCGCGCTCAGCCCAGGCAGTGCGACGACCAGCGCGCCCTCCGATTCGACGAGCCGCGGCTCAAGCGGCCCATCCGCTTCCACGACCACGCGCGTGTAGGTCGGGTACGAGCGGAACCGGAGCTCGACGTGGGATGCGCGGGCCGCGCCGCGGGAGGGGCCGGGGCCCCGGGCGACCTCCGGGGCGGAGGCCGCCCGGGACGCGCCGCCTGCGGTCGGCTCGGGATCCGCCTCCGACGCGGGTGGAGGCCGCTCAGGCTCGACGGCCGCCGCCACCGTGGCCGGCGCCGGGCGCGGGCCGGCGGGCCTGGCGGGGGGCGGCGACGGGCGAACCGGGGTCGCGCGCGCGCGCCCGGGAGCCGCGCGCGCCGGGATCGGCCCGGCCGCCGGGTCGGCGGGCGCGACCCGGAGGCCGGTCCCGAGCAGCGCCGGGAGCGCGCGGACGAGCAGTTCGCCCGGCACCTGCCAGCGTCCCTGGCGGACGCGCACCGGCGTCCCCAGATCGACGACCCGGCTCCCGACGGTGACCTGCGCGGAGTCGCGGACCAGGTCGAGACGCCCGTGACGGCCAACGACGCTCACCCGGTCCCCGCCCGGGCCGGTCCGGATCGTCGCGCCCACCAATCGCGCCACCTCGGCGAGGGGGAAGTACGCCGTCGGCCCCCGCAGCTCCCCCACCAGGCGTCCCAGCCGCGCTCCGGCGGCAGTGCCGAGGTCGACGGCCACCATCCTCGCGGCGAGCGCCGGGGCCGGTCCGCCGAGCAGCGTGCCCACGAGTGCCAGGGTGGTCAGCGGTCCGCGCGAGCGGCGCATACGGGAGAGCTCATTCTAGCGTGCGACGCGCCCGCGCCCGGCAAGGAATCGGCCGCGCGGCGCCCGGGTGGCCGCGGCGGGGCGGCCCCCTGGTGCGTCGAGCGTCTCCCGAGCCGCCGCCAGCAGCCGCGGGACGTCGGGGAGATTTGCCGGCTCATGCGGGGAAAGGGGGGCCTCCAGGGAGAGGAACGCCCTTCCATGATCGACCCCGGGATCTCGGCCCCCCGGGTCGAAGCTCTTCGGCGCCCCGTGGACCGCGGCGCCGCGAGGCCTTCGACGGATCCGGGTGGTCGAGCGCGACGGCCAGGAGGGCCCCCGCGTTGCGTGGGCCCGGGACCTCCCGTGGATCAACCGCGACCGAGGGATCCGCCGCGCCCGAGCGTGTCGGTGGCACGGGCGACCCTCTCCGGCTCAGCGGATCGGGCCGCCCGCCCTCCACGACCGAGGATCAGCGCGGCGGGCGCCCCTCGGGAACGTTCACGGCTTCGCCGTCCGCAAGAGGAGCACTGGCGTCGTGGCCGTGCGCACGACGGCCTCCGCCACCGACCCCAGGACCATCCGGCGGAGCCCCGACCGTCCGTGCGTTCCCATGGCGATGAGGTCGGCGCCCAGCTCGCAGGCTCCGGCGACGATCACCTGGGCGGTCGGGGCACCGCTGCGCACCTCGAGCTGGGGATGCACCCCCGCCCGCGAGGTGCGGGTGCGGATCCGCACGAGGTATTCCTTGGCCTCGAGCTGCCGTAGCAGGAACGCGTTGGACGAGAGGAAGCCGGCTTCGGTGATCGCCTCGCCCGCGGAGAGCGGCTCGACGACCCGGAGCAACGTCAGATCGGCGTTCATGCACCGGGCCAGCTCGGTCACGTGGGGCAGGATCCGTTCCGCCGTCTCCGAACCATCGAGCGCGACGAGGATGCGTCGATACACGCGCCGTTCTCCGGAGACGGGGGCGTGCAACGTCGGTGCCGCCGGCCGCCGCGGGACTCGCTGACGACGCGCCGGGCGCGGCGGACCGCCGCGTCACGCGCCCCGAGTGCGGCCGCGCGCGGCCCGCACGCACTCCGCGCCGGACTCGGCGGCTCCGGACCGACCGCGCGCGGCTTGCCGCATCCACGCGATCGCAGCCGAGGCCCACGGGCCGGTCACGTGGGCGCTGGCGCCCCGATCGGGGCGGCCGCGCCTCACTCGCCCCCGGTCGAGGTAGCGATCACCGGGGAAATGGACGGCCGCCCCGTGGCACCTCGCTTGCTCGGGGTCACTCCGCGAATCCGCGTGGCGGCGCGCGCGTCGGCCGGCCCGAGCCATAGGACGGAGCCATGGCGCATCCTGGTCGCAGGCGACCACGGCGAGATGCGGCGCCGCCGGAATCCCGCGTCTCCCCGACTCGGCGACACGGGGCGCCGGCGCTACGGCGAACCTCTAACGAAGTCGCACGGAGGGAGTCGACATGCTGGGCAAGATCTGCACCACGCCCGCGACCACCGCATCGCCCGACACGACGGTGCGGGAAGCTGCGCACCGGATGCGGACCCGGAAGATCGGCGCCCTCGTGATCGTGAACGGGCGGAAGGAGCCGCTCGGGGTCCTCACGGACCGCGACATCACGGTGAACGTGGTCGCCCAGGGGGCGGATCCGGCCCAGGTGCGGGTCGGCGCGATGATCAAGCGGAAGCCGGCCGTCATCCGGGACAGCGCCGGGATCCTCGATGCCACCAAGCTCATGAGCCGGCGGGGGGTCCGCCGGCTGCCCGTGGTGAACGCCAGTGGCCAGGTGATCGGGGTCCTCTCGCTCGACGACCTGCTGATGCTGCTCGGGAGCGAGCTGGCGAACATCGCCTCCACGCTCTCCAGCGAGTTGGGCCGGGCCCGGATCTGAGCTCCGCGCCCGAGCCCTCGGGGTCTCGCGGAGCGCGGCTTGCCAGACCCTGCGGACCGACCGGCGACGCGGGGCGAGGGCATCGAGGGTGTCCCCCGCCCGGGGGGAACGAGGCCGAGCCGCCCGCGTCGCCGGCGCCGGAGGGCGGCTCGGTGAGGTGGTGGAGGCGGTGGGAATCGAACCCACGTCCGAAGACCGTCAGCCCGAGGCCGCTACACCCATAGTCCGCGTTTTGAATCTCGCTCCGCCGCCACTCCCGCGGACGGGATCGGCGGCAGGCCAGCCTGTTCGATCTCGCGTCGCGCTGCCCAGGCCCGCTCGCGACGCCAGCCGGCGGAAATATGACACCCGGCCCCCTCCCCCGCCGGCGCGGGAAGGACGGGCGCGCCGCTAGTTAGGCGGCGAGGGCTAGCTCTGTCTCGGCAGCTATAGCCGACCCACCATTGAACGAGGGGATGGGCGCCCTCGAGGTGCTGCCCCGAACGTCGTGATCCCCGTCGAAACCGGTCGCCCCCTTTCGCGTCTCAGCCACGGACGCGCTCCCGCACGGCGCGCTGCATCTCGCGGCGCTCCTCGCGCTCGCGGATGACCTGTCGCTTGTCGAGCGTCTTGCGCCCGCGCGCCAGCCCGAGATCCACCTTCGCGCGTCCGTGCTTGAAGTATAGGCGGAGGGGGACGAGGGTCAACCCCTTCTCCATCACCCGACCGAGCAGCCGGTTGATCTCGCCGCGATGGAGCAGGAGCTTGCGCGGCCGCACGGGGTCGTGGTTCTCCCGGTTCCCCTGGGCGTAGGGGCTGATGTGGCAGCCAAGCAGCCACACCTCGCCGCCCTCGATCCGGGCGTAGCTCTCCTTGAGATCCGCGCGGCCGTCGCGGAGCGACTTCACCTCGGTGCCGCGGAGCACCAGGCCGGCCTCGTGGGTCTCCAGGATGTCGAAGTCGTGGCGAGCCCGCCGGTTGCTCGCGATCAGCTTCTCGCCGGCGGCGGGACGACTCACGCGAGCCCCTCGTCGTCTTGACGGCTCCGGAGGCCGGGTGGTAGCGTTATCCCCTGCCTCGGCGCCGAAGTGGCGGAATTGGCAGACGCGCTAGATTCAGGGTCTAGTGCCCGCAAGGGTGTGGGGGTTCGAGTCCCCCCTTCGGCACCACCCACCAGGATCGAGAGCTAGCCTACCCGGCTCCGGTTCCCCTCGCAACTCGCGCCAGCTCGGCGCGCCGTGTCCGAGCTGGCCGGCGGGGCGGCTCGGCCGCCCGCCGCCTCCGTCGGCCGCCTGGGCAGTGCAAGTCGGCCGGCCGGGTAGTGTGTCACGCTGGCGGCGAGGCGACGCGCTGTCGGCGCATTTCACCGGTCGGCCGCCCCCAGACCCGGGCCCGTCGTTTGCTCGGCTCCCCGGACGTGGAGGTCAGCATGCGGCGAACTGCTCGAGTCGGAATCCTGACTGCCGTGCTGGTGACGATCACCGGCTGCGCGACGACGACGCCGGCCCCGAGCGGCGTCCAGGCGAGCTGCCCTCCGGCGGGTCCCGGCGGCGTCGCCACGGCCATCGTGCCCTCGGAGCCGAGCACGGGTCTCGGCAGCAGCACCACTCCCCTCGGGACGGGCGTGGGGCTCCCCACGGGATCCCCCGATCTTCCCGGCCCTTCGCGGCCCCCCTCCGGGTGGCTCGGCGCCGAGACGCCACCGGCATCCACCGTGGCGTGCTAGCCCGGCCGCGGCATCGGCCCGCGGCCTCCGGCGGGCACGGCGGCGTCGGGTGATCGGCGGCGGGCGCGCCGGGACGACCAGCCCAGGCCCGATGCGCGACGCGACGGCGGCGAGCGGCGGCCCCGGCCCCGCCCGGACGGCCGTGTAGAATGGCGCTCGGATGAGCGCCCTGGTCCCGCTTCGCGCGCTCTGGGTGCTGTGGAAGCGCGCCGCCCGCCGGCTGGGCGAGCTCCAATCGCGGCTCGTCCTGGCCGTCTTCTACTACCTGGTGCTCGGGCCCTTCTGCCTGCTGGTGCGCGGGCGCGCCGATCCGTTCGCGCCCGCGCCCGGCGGCTGGCGGGACCGGGAGGACGCGCCGCCGACCTCGCCGGCGGAGGCCCGCCGCCAGTTCTGAGCCCCGTGGACATCCTCGGGATCTCCTGCTACTTCCATGACGCCGCCGCGGCCCTCCTGCGGGACGGGCGGCTCGTCGCCGCCGCCGAGGAGGAGCGCTTCAGCCGGCGCAAGCACGATTTCGAGTTCCCGCGGCGGGCGATCGACTTCTGTCTCCGGGCGGGCGGCATCCCGAGCCGGGCGCTCGACTACGTGGCGTTCTTCGAGAAGCCGTTCGTGAAGTTCGAGCGCCTGCTCCTCTCGTGCATGCGGACCTTCCCCCGCTCGCGCCGGCTGTTCCAGGAGGCGATGATCACCTGGCTCTGCGACAAGCTCTGGATCCGACACCGCATCCAGAGCGAGCTCGGGGTCCCCGCCGGTCGCATCCTCTTCTCGGAGCATCACCTGTCCCATGCCGCCAGCGCGTTCCTCTGCTCACCGTTCGAGGACGCGGTGATCCTCACGGTGGACGGCGTCGGCGAGTGGACGACCGCCTCGATCGGCGTCGGGGATCACGAGCGGCTCCGGCTCCTCCGGGAGCTCCGGTACCCGCACTCGCTCGGGCTCCTGTTCAGCGCGTTCACCGCGTTCCTGGGATTCGAGGTGAACGAGGGCGAGTACAAGGTCATGGGCATGGCGCCGTTCGGCGAGCCCCGGTACCTCGACAGGGTCTGGCAGCTCCTGCGGGTCGCCGAGGACGGGAGCTTCGAGCTGGACCTGGACTACTTCGAGTTCCACCGCTCGACGGAGCGGACGTTCAGCCGCCGGTTCCTCGACCTGTTCGGTCCGCCCCGGCCGCCCGAAGCCCCGTTCTTCACCGCGACCAGCGGCTATCCCGCGTACTTCGGCGAGCCGCCGCGCGACCTCAGCGGGGCGGCCGAGCGCAACCAGTACTACGCCGACGTCGCGGCGAGCATCCAGCGCGCGCTCGAGGAGGTGCTGCTGCGGATGGCACGCTGGGCGCACCGCGAGACGGGGCGGCCGCGCCTGTGCATGG
>DASRDR010000242.1:0-3872 GCA_035652475.1 Candidatus Methylomirabilota bacterium
GGGCCTGGCTGCGAGCCCGCGTCGAGGCCGGGTCCATCCGGGTCGGCCGACGAGCCGCGGCTCGCCGGTTCCGGCGTGTCCCCCGGGGGCGGGGCCGCGCACGCCGCTTCCCGTGCGGGCGCCTCGCGCGCGGAGGCGGCCCACGAACGGGTGGCGAGGCCCGCGGATGCGCCGGCGTTCCCGGGGTCGAGGCGCCGCGGCCCCGGCGCGGACGCGCGCCGGCGAACCTCAGGCGAGGAGGGTCCGGATCGCCTCCGCGGCGGCCCGGCGCCACCCGGCGCCGGGCTCGGCCCGGAGCGCGCGTCGCAGCTCGAGCTGCTCCTGCCCGATCAGATCGGTGACCGCGGCGGGCGCTCGATGAACCGGGCGACCTCCTTCGGCTCGGCGTCGACGAACACGAACGACGGGATCGACTCGAAGAGGCCGCGGTTCAGGCACTACGCCTCCTGCAGCGTCATGCCCCGCTCGAACCGCTCGAGGGTCACCAGGGGTCCGGCCCCTCCGCGCCTCAGCGAAACCGCGAGAGATCGATCGCCGCCCGGAGCGCTTCCCGGGACTCCGGCGGCGCGCCGCGCACGACCAGGGTGACCGTGCCCCGGAGCGGGAGGCCTTCCAGGGGGAAGACGTACACGTTCCGCGCGGCGAACCGGCCGTCCTCCAGCCGGAGCGGCGTCCGCTCGTTCTGCGCGAAGGTGGCCTTCACCTCCCGGCCGTCGACCAGCAGCACGGGCTGGTACCACCTCGCGAAGTCCCGCCGCGCGCCGTGCATGGTCACCAGGAGCTGGATCCGGCCCTTGCCGCGGTCGATCTGCTCCTGCTGCTGGCGCTCGGTGAGCGGCTCGCCCTTGATCGCCGCCTGGCGCGCCGCCAGCGCGAGCCGCGAGAACGGCGTGCTGACGACGATCTCGCCGCCGTCCGGCAGCGCGATCCGCCACTCGTCGGCGAAGTCCTCCTGGGTCAGCGACGCCGTCCCGGCGGCGATCGCCTCCCGCACCTCCTCCGGCGTCAGGTCGCCGACGAGCGCCCGCGCCGGCCCGTCCGCCACCAGCGCCAAGAGCAGCGCCGCCGCCGCGGCGACGCCCCACCGGAGCGACCAGCGGCCCGGGCGGCGCGCGCCGAGCGGGGGCCGCCCGCGCGGCGATGCCGGGCCCCGGCCGCCGGGCCGACCGGCGCGCCCGACCCGCGTGCCGCCGAGCCGGCTCACAGCCAGTCCATCCGCCGGAACAGCACGAGCGCCCCGGCCGAGAGCGCCACCATGAGGCCGGTCGCCGCCGCGACGCCCCAGGAGGCCTTCAGCCACGGCATGATGTCGAAGTTCATCCCGAAGAATCCCGAGATGACCGTGAACGGGAGGCCGACCACGGTCAGCGCGGTCAGGCGCTTCATCACCGCGTTCATGCGGTTGGAGGTCTGCGAGAGGTGGCTCTCGAGGAGCCCGCTCAGGATCTCGCGGTTCGTCTCCAGCTCCTCCAGGAGCCGCAGCACGTGGTCGGAGACGTCCCGGAAGAAGGGCCGGAGGTCCTGGTCCACGTACGGCACGCCGGCGAGGAGGTTGGTGACGACCTCCCGCAGCGGGCCGAGGCTCCGGCGGAGGACCACGATCTCCTTCCGGGCGTCGAAGATCCGCTCGAGCACGGTCGGGTCGGCGGCCTGGAAGACGGCCGTCTCCAGGTCCTCGATGCGGTCCTCCAGCTCCTCGAGGATCGGGAAGTAGTGGTCGACCACGTGGTCGAGGAGGTGGTGCAGGAGCCGGTCGGGGCCGGAGGCGAGGAGCTCCGGGTGCTTCCGCAGCCGCTCGATCGCTGTCGCGACGCTCCGCATCGGACGGGGGTGCACGGTCACGATCACGTGCCGGTTCAGGAAGACGGAGAGCGTGATCAGGTCCAGCGCCTCGGCGTCGGGGTTGTGGTTGATGGCCCGCGTCACGACGAACAGGAAGTTCTCGTACTCCTCGATCTTCGGCCGCGTGTCGGCGTTCTGGGCGTCCTCGATGGCGAGCGGATGGAAGCCGAACAGCCCCTCCAGCGCGTGGAGCTCGTCCGGCGCGGCGCCCAGGAAGTCGATCCAGCCGACCGTCCCGGCGTCCCCGAGCGCCTCGGCGACCTGGGCGGGCTCGAGCCCCTCCTCCAGGGCCCCGCTGGGGCGACGCACGACGCCGAAGTTCACCATTCAGGGCCGCCCGATCCCGGCGTCCTGCACGTTCCCGACCACGACCAGGCTCATGGCGTCCGGGTCCCAGTGGGCCCGGACCGCGCGGGCGACGTCGTCCGCGGTGACGGCGCCGATCGCGCGACGGTAGCGGGCCGGGTAGTCGAGCCCGAGGTCGAACCGCTCGATGGCGGCGAGGAGGTCCGTGACCTCGGCGGCCGTCGACATCCGGAGCGGGAAGCTCCCCACCAGGAAGGCGCGGGCGCGCGCGACCTCCCCGTCGTCGACCCGCTCGCGCCGGAGACGGACCAGCTCGTCCCGCACGAGCGCCAGCGCCTCCCGGACCCGGGCCGTCTCGCACTGGAGCTCGACCCGGAAGTAGCCACCGTAGCGCGCCGGCGCGTAGAGCGCGTAGACGCTGTACGCGAGCCCGCGCTCCTCCCGGACGTGAGTGTACAGCCGCGACGTCGCGCCCCCGCCGAGCAGCTGGGCGGCGACGACCAGCGGGTAGTAGTCCGGGTGGTCCCGGCCGACCGTCGCCTGCCCCAGCATGATCGTCGCCTGGGCGAGGTCGCGCTGGATCGCCTCGGCCCGGGACGGGGTCGCCACCGCCGCCCGGCCCGGGACGGCCGGCGGCGGCGCCGGGCTCGCCCAGCCGCCGAGCCGCGACGCCAGCGCGGCGCGCACGTCCGCGGCGGTGACGTCCCCGGCCACGGCGACGACCGTCCGGTCCGGACGGTAGTGGGTGCGGTGGAACGCCACCACGTCGTCCCGGCCGATCGCGGCGAGCGAGGCCTCGGTGCCTTCCACCGGGCGGCCGTACGGGTGCGCCGGGAACGCGAGCCGCCGGAGGGCCTGGGCGGCGACCATGGCCGGATCCTCCTCGAGCCGCCGGATCCGCGCCCGGGTCTCCTCCCGCTGCCGGTCGAGCTCGGCGTCCGGGAACGCGGGGCGCAGCAGCGCGTCGGCCAGGAGGTCCAGGCCGAGCTCGAGATCCTTGCGGAGGACGGTCAGCGTCAGCTCCGCCGCGTCGCGTCCCGCCTCCGCCTCGAGGCTCCCCCCGACGAACTCGATGGCCCGATCCACCTCCGGCGCGGTGCGGGCGCCGCTGCCGCGCGTCAGCAGGCGGGCGGTCAGCGCGGCCAGGCCCGCCCGGTCGGCGGGATCGTACGCCGCGCCCGCCTCGACCACCACGCGGACCGAGACCATCGGGATGCCGGGTCGCTCGGCGACCAGCACGACCAACCCGTTCGGCAGCGCGACCCGCGTCGCGAACGGCGAGCCCGGAGCGGCGCCGGGCGGCGCGGGCCCCGGCGCCTGGCCGGAGCCCGGGGAGGCGGCGGCCAGGACCGTCGCGCACGCCGCGGCCACGATCCCCGTCCGCCGCGGCATGACCGCGCGCGCAACCCGGCTCCGCCGGCGCCACGGCCCAGGGCGGCCCGGCCGCCCACGCGCCGACGCCGGGTCCACCCCGTGCGCGTCGTGCGGGTGACCGCGGCGGGGGTCGATCACGCCGGCCGGGACTCCGCCCGCGCCGCCCGCAGGCTCGCCACCTCGGCCGCGAGCGCCTCGAGCTGCCGCGCCTGCGCCTGCACGAGGCGCTGGAGCCCCTGGATCGCGGCCAGGGCGACGCCGCTCGCGTCGACCGCGTGGATGCGGCGATCGTCGGCTCCCAGCCCGAACGCCGCCGCGAAGTCCTGGGCCATCGGCCCCAGGTGCCGGAC
>DASRDR010000243.1:0-24844 GCA_035652475.1 Candidatus Methylomirabilota bacterium
TCGCGAAGGCCCGCCGCCTGGGCCGGCGTCTCCGTGATGACCTCGGCGATCAGCACCCCGTACCCCTCGCGGACCCCCAGCTTCGCGGAGAGCTCCTCCATCTCCTGCTCGGTGAGATCCCGGATCCGGACCCCGAGCCAGCCCCACTCCTCCCCCGCCCCCCCGGAGGCCGGCAGGAGGGCGACGAGGAGGCCCGCCGCGAGCAGGGCCCGCAGCGCCCGTCCGGCCCGACGCGCGCGCGCGCGACCGCGCCGCTCAGGTCTCATCGGCCTCGTCCTCGTCGCCCTCCCGCCCCGAGACCATGCCCAGGAGCTCGCTCAGCGCGCCGGTCGCGAGCTCGAGGCGCTCGACGACGTCGAGCGTTTCCAGGACGCGCTGGCGCACGGCCGCGTCGGGCACCACCGCGGCGACGATGCGGTCGATCACCGCGCCGGGCGGGGCTCCGGCAACCGTGAGCCGCCCCACCACGTCGGCGTGGGACTGCCCGAGCGCCAGCAGGAGCTGCGCGTGCGCGGCCCGGAGCTCCTGGAGCCGCTCGGTGAAGCCCGGGTCCCCCGTCGGCGGCGGCGTCTCGCGGATCCGCTCGGCGCGCGCCACCCGGTACGGGCGGCCGTCGGCCGGCTCCTCGGCGAGGAGGCGGACCCGGGCCCGGCCGTCGAGCAGGATGTTGTACCGCCCGTCCGGCAGCGCCTCGGCCTGGATGATCTCGCCAGCCCCGGCGACCGAGTGGACGGGCGGCTGCCCCTCGTAGTCCTTCTCCCAGCCCGGACGGAGCATGACCACCGCGAGCCAGCGATCGCCAGCCAGGCAGTCCGCGACGAGGCGGCGGTAGCGTGGCTCGAAGACGTGGAGCGGCAGCACGGTCTCGGGGAAGAAGACGACGTCGGGAAGGGGGAAGAGCGGAAGCCGACGCTCGGGCACCGCCCGTCGCGCCTCAGACCGGGGCGACCCCGGCAGGAGTCGGGCGCCGGCGCGCCATCAGCCGGCGAGCGCCATCAGCTGATGACCGGGAGCGGCGGGGCAGCCACCTCACGCAGTCGCTCCCGCATCGCGCTGGCCACCGCGCGGAACGCCGCCGCCTGCGCCGACTCCGGCCGCGCGACGACGATCGGCTCTCCCGTGTCGCCGCCGACCCGCGTCTCCGGGTCGAGCGGGATCGAGCCGAGCACCGGGACGTCGAACTCCCGCGCCAGCCGGGCGCCGCCTCCCTCGCCGAAGATCGCCGTCACGTGATGGCAGTGCGGGCAGGCGAACCCCGCCATGTTCTCGACGATCCCCAGGATCGGCACGTTCATCTTGCGGAACATCTGGAGGCCTTTGCGGACGTCCAGGAGCGAGACGTCCTGGGGGGTCGTCACCATGATCGCGCCGGAGAGGGGAAGCGTCTGGGAGAGCGACAGCTGGGCGTCGCCGGTCCCGGGAGGCATGTCGAACAGGAGGTAGTCGAGCGGGCCCCACTCGACGTCCTTGAGGAACTGCTGGACGGCGGAGTGGATCATCGGACCCCGCCAGACCACCGGATCCCCCTCGCGGACGAAGAAGCCGATCGACATCACCTTCACGCCGTACGCCTGCACCGGGACGATGCGGTTGGCCACCATGCCCGGCCGGCCGCGCGCCCCGATCATGAGGGGCACGTTGGGACCGTACACGTCGACGTCGACCAGCCCGACCCCGGCGCCCTCCCCATGGAGCGCCAGCGCCACGTTCACCGCCACGGTGGACTTGCCGACGCCGCCCTTGCCCGACGAGACCGCGATGGTGTACCGGACGTCGGGAATCAGCGGGGCCGCGTCCGGCCGCGCCGGAGCGTGAGGGCCGTGCCCCTGCGGGGCCCGCGCAGCCGCCCGGGTGCCGATCCCGGCCTTCACCTCCGTGACGCCGGGCAGCGCCTGGACGGTCTTGCGGGCGCGGCTGTGGATCTCGGCCCGAGCCTGCGGCGGCTGCTCGCTCGTGAACTCGAGCATGAACGACACCCGGCCGCCCTCGACCGTCAGGCCCGCGACCAGGCCGAGAGTGACGATATCCTGCCCGAGGTTCGGATCGAGGACCCCGCGGAGCGCAGCCAGGACCGCGTCGGGCGTGACTGCGCCGGGCTTCCCGCCGCCGAAAATTCCCATCCGCGCTTCACTATACGGAACGGGTCTGAGGGAATCAAGCAACGTGCGCGATCATCCACCCGCCACCGCGGCGCGGATGCCGGGCACGACCTCGGCCGCCAGGCGCTCGAGCTGCTCCAGATCCCAGTCGACCGGGTTGAGGAGCACCCAGTCCATGTGCCCCCCGACGGCGCCCCGGCGCCGCGCCACGCGGTCGGCGATCTCCGCCGCCTCCCCGAGGAGGTAGTGGGTCCGCCAGTAGTCCAGGTCCATCCCGGAGAACCGCCGGAATCGCGGCGCCGCACTCGCCGCCGGCTCGCCTGGCCGGAGCACGTGCACGAAGTTCGAGTAGACGACCTCGACGTCCGCGGCGCGACGGCCGAACTCGGGCGCCACTCGCTCGAGCACCGCCCAGTCGCGCTCCACCATCTCGGGCGTCGCCGACGAGTGCGGCACCCACGCGTCCGCGTGCCGGGCCACTCGCCGCATGACCGGGGTCACATCCGGGGTCGGCTGGCCGTAGATGCGCTCGAACGGCTGGCTGCCGCCGCCGATCCACACCGGTGGCCGCGGGGTCTGGACCGGCGTCGGCTCGAGCGTCAGGTCCCGCACGCGGTAGTGCCGTCCCGCGTAGGTGACCGGGCGGCCTGCCCAGAGGGCGGTGATCAGCTCGAGCGCCTCGTCCGTCCGCCGGCCGCGCTCCGCGCGCGGCACCCCGAGCGCCTCGAACTCCGGCGCGGCCCACCCGACGCCGACGCCGAAGATCGTCCGCCCCCCCGAGAGCACGTCCAGGGTCGCCCATTCCTTCGCGAGCTGCGGGGGGTTCCGGAGCGGCAGCACCAGGACCAGGGTGCCCAGCCGGATCCGCTCCGTGATCCCGGCCAGCGCGGCGAGGAGGGCGACCGGCTCGAGCCAGGTGCACGCGTAGGCCGGCGGCGTGGTCAGGAGGTGGTCGATCGTCATCGCCGCGTCGAACCCGAGCGCCTCGGCGCGCCGGAGGTAGCGTCCCATCTCGGCCAGCGGCGCGGTGTCGGACCCGAGCGCGAACGCCGGCAGCCGCAGCCCGAATCGCACGTCAGCGGAAATCGAGGTCGCGGAGCCGGTGCGGATCGAGCGCGTCGAGCGCGGCCAGCTCGGCGGCGCTCGGCGGCTCCAGGGTCGGCACCGGCCCGGGCGGCGTCACCGGGAACCCGGTCCGGCGCTGCACCTCGGGGAGGCTGGCGCCCGGCTGGAGCGCCTCCAGGGCGAGTCCGTCCGCGGCTGCCCGGAACACGGCCAGCGGGGTGACGACGCGCTCCAGGTTCCCGGTCGCGGTCACGAAGTCGACGGCGGGAACCAGCGTCCGGGGATCGTGGCGCGCGCGGAACACGATCACCCGGCGCACGACCTGGAACAGCACCGCGGCCCCCCCGCCTCCGGGCAGCCGGACGCGCGGGCGCGCGAAGTCGCCGATGACGGTGGAGTTGACGCGCCCCCGGACGTCCACCTGGACGCACCCCAGCAGCATCAGGTCGATGCGGCCGCGTAGCGCCAGCTGGTAGACGTCGACGTTCGACAGGACGACCGGCGACCCGGCGAGCCACGCCGACCCGGACGAGGAGGCCGGGAGCGTGGCCGGCGCGCCGTCCAGGCCGCCGCCGATCGAGAGGTGCCGGAGCCGGGGCGCGTGGAGACGGGATGCGAGGGCGAGCGCCAGGGACGGCACGATGGAGTTCACGCCATGACACACCACTTCACCGTCCCGGACGAGCCGGGCCAGCGCCACCGTGACGAGCTCGGCCGGCCCGATGGCCGGGACCGCGCCGCGCCCCGGCCCGAGGTCACCGGCCCCGGCCGCAGCCGAGCGGGGCGATTCGGACGCGCCGCCGGCCCGGCCCGTCACGAGGTCGCCTCCAGGTCCGCGGTCGCGGCCGAGCGGGACGGCGGCCGGCCCCCGCCCCCCCCGGCCCGTCACCGCGTCGCCTCGAGGTACGCGCGGAGGCCCCCGGGCGTGCGGGCCGCCTCGAGGTACGCCTGGACGCCCGCCGCGTCCACCTCGTAGCACCCCGGGCAGTCGCCCGGCCGCGCGCCGCCGGGCACCTCGACCACCGCCGCCACGGTGAGGTCGCAAATCCGTGTCAGCTCGGGCGTTCGCTCGAGCTCCGCCGTGGGCACGATCCGCTCGGCGGTGAGGATCACCCCGTCCGCGGCCTGCGCCATGAGGAGATCGTAGCCGGGCGAGCCGAAGATCCGCGCGTTGCCGGACGCATCCGCTTCCTGGACGTGCAGGATGGCCCACCGCGGTCGGAGCGCGGGAACCGCATAGACCTCGGCACCGGTCCAAGGATCCTTGATGGTGCGGAGGTCCGCGCTCGCCGGCAGGTCGGTCCCGTGGAAGCCCGGCACGGGTTCGAACGGCACGCCGAGGGATGCGGCCCGCAACCCCGTCATCACCCCCACTCAGGAGAACTCGCGGACGCGCACCGCCCCGGCCTCGACCGCCCGCCGGTAGCTCGGCAGCGCGCCGCCGAACGCCGACTCGAGCGACGCCACCCCGGCGTCGACCTCGCCCAGACAGCCGGCCGCACAGAGGAGGTCCAGGTCGTAGGAGGGCGACGGCTTGGAGAGCCGGAGCCGGCGCCGCCCCTGGCGGGCCAGCTCGCGGACGAACGCCGCGGGGATCCGGTGCAGCATGACCCCGCCGATCGTGATGTGGTCGCCGTCGCTGACGAGGGCCGCCGCCCGGGCGAGCGTCGTGAGCCGCGAGGGGCCGCTCATGCGTGCGGGGCCGCCCGCCCGGCCTTCACCGGAGCCCGTCCTCGCCCTTCGCGTCGGCCCTCGCGAGCCCGCCCACGCGCGGGTGCGGCCGCCCCCCGTCGGTCACCACCAGGGCGACGAGGATCTCGTCCGGACGCGGCGCGTCGGGGACGCGCACCTCCATCGCGTCGAAGTGGCTCCGGACGAACGCGGCGTCCTTGCAGTGGAGCGGCACGTCGATCGCGGTCCCCGCCGGGCCGGCCTTCTTCGCGGACGGGATGATCGCCTTCCCGCCGCCGACCGCCGCCCGGAACGGGCCCCCGAGGGTGGGATGGAGGAGGGCGGCGGCGTGCTCGAGCTCGCCGCCCAGGCCGACGATCGCTGCCTTCCCGTAGCTCTCGACCGCCCCGCCCAGCATCTCGGCCGCCCGCCGCCCGAGGAGGCCGCCCAGCTCCTCCCCGGCCTGGACGAGCGGCGCCAGGTCCGCCTCGAACCGGCCCGCGAAGGGATTCTCGATCACGGCCAGCGCCGCCACGCGACGGAGCGGCCGGTCCAGCGCGCGACCGCCCTCCACCCGGATCTCCTCCACGACCGTCACCAGCTTGCGGATCGTCGTCATGCCAGGCTCCCGTGTGCGCGGATCAGTGCCCGCCGGCCGGGACCAGGCCGCGCGTCACCTCCGCCGCGCGCGCGGCGGGCGCCGTGTTCCGGCTCCGGCCGATCCGCGGGACGCCGTCGATCAGGATCATCGAAATGCCGGGCAGGTCGCCCGCCCGGAGCGCCTCGAGCGCGGTCGACGCGACCGAGCCCGTCGGCGCGTCGCAGATCACCAGGTCCGCCTCGCGGCCGGGGGCGATCGTGCCGACCGGCAGGTGGTAGATGCGGGCGGTGTTCCCGGTGGCCATCGCGACGGCGACCTCGGGCGGGCACTCTCCCACCGATGCGAGCAGCGCGAGCGTCCGCAGGATGCCGAGCGGGACGACGCCGGTGCCGGAGGGCGCGTCGTTCCCGAGGATCACGCGGTCCCACGCCCGGGCCTCCCGGGCGAGGCGGAGCGTCAGGAGCGAGGTCCGGGGGTTGCCGCAGTGGACGATCTCGAGCGCCATCCCGGTGCGCTCGATCAGCGTGGCGATCTGCCCGGGGCTCATCGAGGTCGTGCCGCCATTGATGTGGCCGACGACGTGCGGGTCGGCCTCCAGCACGGTGTCGGCGTCGATCGGGCTGGAGCCGGCGATCGAGGGTCCGCCCGTGTGGATGGTCACGGTCATGCCGTGCCGCCTGGCCCAGCGGACCATCGGGGCGGCGTCCTTGCCCGTACGGACCGAGCCGAGCCCGATCTCGCCGACCAGGCGGACGCCGGCCCGCGCCAGCTCGGCGAAGTCGGCCTCCTCGAGCCCCTGCTCCAGGACCGGCGCACCGGCGTGTACCTTGGCGCCGCCCGGCCGGAAGCTCCGGTACGCCCGGGCCGCCAGGATCGCCAGCGCCTTGAGCCCCACCACGTCCCGAGGCCGGCCGGGCGTGTGGACCTCGCCGGCGGAGATCATGGTCGTGACCCCGCCCTGCAGCTCGGACTCGAGGAAGTCCAGCGACCGCTGCCGTGGCGTGAAGTCGCCGACGACCGGGTGGACGTGCGAGTCCAGCAGGCCCGGCAGCACGGTCGTGCCGCGGGCGTCGACCACGGTGTCCGCGCCCGCCGCGTCGACCAGGGCCTCGGCCCCGACCTGGGCGATCCGTCCGTCCACGCACACGATCGTGTCCCCGTCGAGGAGCGGCGCCCGGAGGTCGCCGGAGACGATCTGCCCGATCCCGCGGATCACCGTCTTCACGCCGCGCGGCCCTCCCGCATCGCCCGGAACACGCGCTCGGGGGTGGCCGGCAGGCGGTGGAGCCGGACCCCGATCGCCCGCGAGATCGCGTTGAGGACGGCCGGCGCGGTCGCGATCATCGCGGGCTCGCCGACCCCCTTGGCGCCGAACGGCCCGGCCGGCTCGTGGGTCTCGACGAGGATCGGCACGATCTCCGGCGCCTCGAGCGCGGTCGGGACGAGATAGGTGGAGAAGTTTCGGGTGCGGCCCGGCACGTATTCCTCGGTCAGGGCGAACCCGAGCCCCATCACGATCCCGCCCTCGATCTGTCCCTCGGCGGCCTGGGGGTTGATCGCGCGGCCGACGTCGTGGGCCGCGATCACGCGCCGGACACGGACCTCCCCCGACGCGCGGTTGACGTAGAGCTGCGCCAGCTGGGTCGCGAAGGCGTAGGCCTGGTACGGCGCGCCCTGGCCATCGGCATCGAGCGGCGTCGTGACCGGATCGAAGTAGCCGCGGAACGCCCACTGGCCGTCCCGGTCGCGGATGGCCGCCGCGATCCGGTCCAGCCCGACCGCCCCGCCCTCCGCCGCCTCGACGCGGCCGCCGCGCAGCCGGACCGTGGCGGGCGGCGCGCCGAGGAGCCGGGCCCCCTCATCGGCCACCGTCTTGGCCAGCGCCGCCGCCGCGTCGCGGACGGCGTTGCCGACGATGAACGCCACCCGGCTGGCCGACGTCTTGCCCGAGTCCGGAGCGCGGCCGGTGTCCCCCGCGGTGAGCCGGACCCGCTCGAGCCCGACCTCGAGCGTCTCGGCCAGGATCTGGCAGAGGATCGTGGACGAGCCCTGCCCGATGTCAGCCGCCGACGTGAAGAGGTGGACGCGCCCGTCCGGCTCGAGCTCGACCCGCACCTCGGCGGGGTTCGACAGCGCGGTGTTGCCGATGCCGTACCACATGGAAGCGACCCCTTCCCCCAGGACCCACGGGCCGGCCTCCGCCGGCAGCGGCGCGCTGGCCGCGAGCGCGAGCCGGCGAGCCCGGACGGCCTCCAGCGTCGCAGGCAGCCCGGCGCTCCCGGCCAGCACCTGGCCGGTCGCGGTCACGCTGCCCGGTCGGAGCGCGTTCCGGAGCCGGAGCTCGATCGGGTCCAGCCCGAGGCGCTGGGCGAGGACGTCGATCGCGCCCTCGGTCGCGACCGCCATCTGTGGCGTGGAGAAGCCGCGCATCGCGCCGGCCGGGGGGTTGTTCGTGTGCCAGAGCTCCCCGCGCGCCGCGACGTGCGGGACCTCGTACGGGCCGGTCGCGTGGATGCACGCGCGCGTGATGACCGTCGGGCCCCACGACGCGTACGCGCCGGTGTCGCCGGTGATCTCGGCGTCGACCGCGGTGAAGCGGCCCCGCGCGTCGGCGCCGAGCCGGAATCGCATCCGGTACGGGTGTCGCTTCACCGTCCCCAGCATCGACTCCTCGCGCGTGAACGCGCAGCGCACGGGGCGCCCGAACCGCCGTACCGCGAGCGCCAGGTACGGCTGGACGGAGAGGTCCAGCTTGCCGCCGAACCCGCCGCCCGTCACCGCCTGGATGACCCGGACCCGATCGGGCGCCGAGCCGATGACCTTCGCGGTCGCGTCCCGGTCCATGTACGGGGTCTGCGTGGAGACGAGAAGGGTGAGCGTGCCGTCGGCCTCCGGCCAGCCCACCCCGGCTTCGGGCTCGATGTAGGCGTGCTCGATCCACTGCGTCTGCCAGACGCCCTCGACGGTGACGCTCGCCTCGGCGAGCGCGCGGGCGACGTCGCCCTTCCGGACCGAGGGGCGGGCCAGGAGGTTCCCCGCCGGGTGGAGCGCCGGCGCGCCTGGGCGGCGCGCCGCCTCGGGCGCGGTCAGCGCCGGCAGCTCCCGGTAGCTCACCCGGAGCGCGCGCGCCCCGGCCGCCGCCGCCTCGGCGCTCTCGGCGACGACCGCGGCGACGACATCGCCCGCATAGCGCACGACGCGGTCGCAGAAGACCGGCTGGTCCTCGACCAGGATCCCGTAGGCGTTCCGTCCCGGCACGTCCCCGGCCGTGAGGACGCCCACCACCCCCGGGCATGCCAGCGCGGGCGCCGTCTCGATCGCGAGGATCTCGGCGTGCGGATGCGGGCTCCGCGCCAGCTGGAGATGGAGACAGCCCGGGCGGGACGCGTCGTCCGCGTAGATGGCCGTCCCGCGCACCTTCGCCTCGGCGTCGATGCGGGCCGCGCTCGCCCCGACGCCGCCCGCCTCCCGCGAGGGCACCGGCTCGCCGGCCCGCCAGCGGGCCGCCAGCGCGACCGCATCGAGGATCTTCGTATACCCGGTGCAGCGGCAGAGGTTCCCGGCCAGCCACGCCTGCGCCTCGGCGCGGGTCGGCACCGGGGCGCGGTCGAGGAGCGCCGCCACCGCCATCACCATCCCCGGGATGCAGATGCCGCACTGGACGGCGCCCGCCTGGACGAACGCCTCCTGGACCGGGTGGAGCGCGCCGTCGCTCCCGGCGAGCCCCTCGATCGTCATGACCTCGGCGCCCTCCGCCCGCGCCGCCGGGTAGAGGCACGCGACGACCAGCCGGCCGTCGACCTGCACGGTGCAGGCGCCGCACTCGCCCTCGAGGCACCCCGCCTTGGTGCCCGTGAGCCCGAGATCCTCGCGGAGGAGCTCCAGCAGGGTGATGCCGGGCCGGAGCGGGACGCACACGGGCGCGCCGTTCACGGTGACGCAGAGCTCTGTCGTGGTCACGCCGTCGCCCATCCCCCCGGGCGGCCATCCGGCGTCGACGGCGGCGCCGGCGCCCCGGCGTGGGCGGCCGCCCGCGCGAGCGCGGCCGCGACGAGGCCGGGGAGCACCGCCCCACGGTACGCCGCGCTCGCCCGGAGATCGGAGATCGGCCGGGCGGCCGCCCGCGCCGCGCGCCCGACCGCGCCGAGGTCCCACTCGGCGGGCCGGCGGCCGAGAAGCGCCGCCTCCCCCTCGGGCACGCGCAGCGGCGTCGGCCCGACCGCGCCGAGGACGATCCGCGCCAGCGCCGCCCGCCCGCGGTCGTCCAGCCGCACGCGCGCGGCCACGCTCGCGACCGCGATCGCCATCGGGTGCTCGGGCCACGCGCGGTTCACCAGCTTGTAGAACGCCTGGCCCTCGCCGGGCACCCGGGCCGGGACCCGGAAGCCGACGAGCAGGCTGCCGCGCGGCAGCGCCAAGCGACCGGGCCCCGCGACCACCTCGTCGAGCCCGCGGACCGCCGGCCCGTCCGGGGTGAGGGCCTCGACCCGGGCCTCGAGCGCCCACAGCGCCGCCACGCCGTCCCCGGCCGGCGAGGCGTTCGCCACGTTGCCGCCGAGGGTGGCGACGGCGCGGATCTGCGGCGACGCGAACCGCTCCGCCACCTCCCCGAGGATCGGCGCGTCGGCCGCGATCCGCGGGTCGGCGAGGCACTCCCCCCAGGTGACGCCGGCGCCCAGGACCAGGTCGGCGCCGTCGCGCTCGATCCGCCGGAGCTCGGGGAGACGGCTCACGTCGACCACCGGCGCCTGCCGGACGCGGTCGCGGGCACGCACCATCACGTCGGTGCCGCCGGCCAGGAGCAGCACGTCGGACGGCGCCTGACCGAGCACGGCCGCCGCCTCGCCGAGCGATCCGGCGAGGCAGTAGCGCGCAGCGCGTGGGCCCTTCCCGGCACTCGCGCTCCCGTCCATCGGCATCAGACCTGGAGGTAGGCCTGGCGGACCGCCGGGTCGGCCTCGAGCTCGGCGATCGTCCCCGCGTAGCGGACGTGCCCCTGCTCCAGGACGTACGCGCGGTCGCAGAGCCGGGTGGCGAAGCGCACGTTCTGCTCCGAGACCAGGAGGGTCTGCCCGTCCCCCTTGAGCGCGAGCAGCCGCTCCAGGAGCCCGCGGACGACCACCGGCGCGAGACCCTCCGAGGGCTCGTCCAGGAGCAGCAGCTCGGGATTCCCCATGAGCGTCCGCGCGATCGTCAGCATCTGCTGCTCGCCACCCGAGAGCGTCCCCGCCTTCTGGCGCCGCCGCTCCCCGAGCACCGGGAAGAACTCGTACACGCGCTCCCGCGTCCACGGCCCGGGCCGCCGGGCGGGCGCGCTCCCGCCCGGATCGGCGCGCCCCTCGCCGCCGCCGGCCCGCCGGCCGGAGGCGGTTTCCGCGGCGGCGGGCCGGGACGGCAGCGCGCGGCGCCCGACCTCCAGGTTCTCCTCGACGCTCAGCCCGGCGAAGATCCGCCGGTCCTCGGGCACGAAGCCGATCCCCAGGCGGCATACCCGGAACGGCGGCCAGCCGGTGATCTCCTCGCCGCGGAACCGCACGCGCCCGGCCCGCGGCCGGAGCAGCCCCATGATACTGCGCAGCGTCGTCGTCTTGCCGGCGCCGTTCCGGCCCAGCAGGGCGACCACCTCCCCCGCGTCCGCGCGGAGCGCGACGTCGAACAGCACGTGGGAGGCGCCGTAGTAGGCGTGCAGGCCCGCGACCTCGAGCAGCGCCGGCGTCGCCATCGCTCCCCTCAGAGCGCCCCCAGGTACACGCGCTGCACCTCGGCGTCGGCCCGGACCACTGCCGGCGGCCCGTCGGCGATGACGCGCCCCTGGTGGAGCACCGTCACCCGGTCGGCGACGGCGAACACGATGTCCATGTCGTGCTCCGTGAACAGGAGGGTGAGCCCGCGCTCGCGCGCGATGTCCCCCACCAGCGCCATGAGCGCGCGTCGCTCGGCGGGCGCCATCCCCGCCGTCGGCTCGTCCAGCAGCAGGAGCTGGGGCTCGTTCGCGAGGGCGAGCGAGAGCTCGAGCTTCTTCAGGTCGCCGTAGGGCAGCACGCCCGCCGGCCGGGCGGCGTGGTCGGCGAGCCCGACCCGGCCCAGGAGGGCGCCCGCCCGCTCCCGCTCCAGGCCCGCCGCCCGCCCGCGGAGCGAGAGCGTCCGGCGGCGCCAGGACAGGAGCGCGACCTGGACGTTCTCCCGCACCGTCAGGTTGGCGAACACGGCGGGGATCTGGAAGGTCCGGGCGATCCCCCGCCGCCAGACCCGGTGCGGCGGCAGACCGTCCAGCCGCTCGCCGTGGAACCGGATCGCGCCGGCATCGGGCGCGAGGTGCCCGGTGAGGAGGTCGAACAGCGTGGTCTTGCCGGCCCCGTTCGGCCCGATCAGGGCCCGGCGCTCGCCCGGTCCGAGGCACAGGTCGACGCCGTCGACGGCGCGGATCCCGCCGAACGCCTTCCGGAGCCCGATGACCTCCAGCACCGACGATCCGGTCACGCTGGCGTCTCGGTCGCGCCGCGGCGCCAGCTGCCGAGCAGCCCGCGGGGGAACGCCACGACCAGCACGGTCAGGATCGCCCCCAGGACGGCGCCCCAGTAGTGGAGCGCGGCGGTGACGACCGTGTCCAGGGCGGTGAAGACGGTCGCGCCCAGGATCGGCCCCGGGAACGCGCTCACGCCTCCCAGCAGGATCATCACGAGCGGCTCGATCGACCGGACCACGACCAGGTAGTCCGGGAACGCGCTGCCCTTCTCGAAGGCGAACAGCGCCCCCCCGAGCCCGGCGACCAGGCCGGCCAGGACGAACGCGACCCACTGGTGCAGGCGCACGTCGACGCCGACCGCCGCCGCCCGCCGCGGGTGGTCGCGGATCGCGCGGAGCGCGAGCCCGAGCGGCGCCTGGGTCACCCAGAACAGGAGCCCCACCCCCAGCGCCGCGACCAGGAGCGCGAACACGAAGTACCGGGCAGGCGTCGCCAGTGCCGCGGCGGGCCACACGCCGAGGATGCCGTTGTCGCCGCCGGTGAACCCGTACCACTGGAACACGACGGTATAGGCGATCTGGGCGAACGCCAGCGTCAGCATCGCGAAGTAGATGCTGGTCAGCCGGACGCAAAAGGCGCCGAAGAGGGCCGCCGCCCCGGCCGCGACGAGCGGTCCCACCAGGAACGCCCCGCCCATCGGGAGGCCGCCCCGGGTGAGCGCCAGCGCCGCCCCGTAGGCGCCCAGCCCGAAGTACGCCGCGTGCCCGAACGACACCATCCCGCCGTATCCCCACAGGAGGTGCAGGCTCGACGCGACCAGGATCGCCGCCAGGGTCTCGGTGCCGACCAGGAGCACGAACGGGGGGGCGACCGCCGCCAGGCCCGCGAGCGCCGCGACCGCGACCGCCCCGGCGAGCGCCACCGGGCCGAGCCGGCCGGCCCAGGCGTCCGCACCGCGCTCCCGGACCGCCGCCCCCTCGACCGGACGGCCGAGCAGGCCCCACGGCCGCACGGCCAGGACGACGGCCATCAGCAGGAACACGAGGACCAGCGACGCCCGCTCGTGGACGAGGATCCCGAACGACTGGAGCTCGCCGATCAGCACCGCGGCCAGGAGGCTCCCGGCGAAGCTCCCCATCCCGCCCACGACCACGACCACGAACGCCTCGACGACGATCGCCGTGTCCATGGCCGGCGTGAGCGCGACCAGCGGCGCCGCCAGCGCGCCGCCCAGGCCCGCCAGCCAGGAGCCGAAGACGAAGACGCCGGTGAAGAGCCATCGCTGGTCGACGCCGAGCGCGCCGACCATCTCCCGGTCCGCGGTCGCGGCCCGCACGAGCACGCCCCAGCGGGTCCGGTAGAAGAGCCACCAGAGCCCGGCCGTGATCACGGGCCCCAGGCCCACGACCAGCAGGTAGTACGCGGGAAACGGGCGCCCCAGGACCGGCACGGCGCCGGCCAGGCCGGGCGGGAGCGGCACGCTCCGGTTCTCGGTGCCCCACGCGTACCGGACGACGTCCCCGGCGATCAGGACGAGCCCGAACGTCAGCAGGAGCTGGTAGAGCTCGGGCGCCCGGTAGACGCGCCGGAGGAGGCCCACCTCGACCAGGCCGCCGAGCACGGCCACCGCCGCCGGCGCGAGCAGGACGGCGAGCAGGAACCGCGGCGCGTGGCGCGGGAGCGTCCCGAGGAGCGTGTGGGTGAGGTACGCCGCGAGCATGTAGAACGAGCCGTGGGCGAAGTTCACGATCCGGGACACGCCGAAGATGAGGGACAGCCCCGAGGCGACCAGGAAGAGGAGCATCGCGTTGGCCAGTCCGGCGAGCGCCTGGAAGAGCAGCGCTCCTGCGCTCATCGTGGCCGCGACGCGGCCGGCCCCGCGGACGCCGGATCGGGGCCGGCGCTCCGACCGGCCCCCCCGAGGCGGGCCGGTGCGGCCACGCGGGGCACCGGAGGTGGAGGCAGGATCAGCTCGCCGGCCGGAGCTTCCGCGCCTCCTCGTCCGAGGGGAGGATCTTCTCGCCCGGCACGTACTCCCAGTCGACCATGATACCGACGCCGCGCTGGGGATCGAGCCGCGTGGTGCCCACCCATGCGCCCATCGTGGACTGGTGATCGGACGCGCGGAAGGTGATCGCGCCGATCGGCGCGTCGACCCGCAGCCCCTCGAAGGCCCGGACGACGTTCTCGGTGTCCGTCGTGCCCGCCTTGCGGATCCCCTCCGCCATCGCCGTCATGGTCACGTACCCGACCAGAGAGCCCTGGTACGGGTACCGTGCGACGCCCGGGTACTTCGCCGCGTTCTGGGCGATGAACTTCTCGTAGCGCTCGACGAACGCCTTGTGAGCCGCGGTGTCGATCGCGTACCACGGATAGCCGGTCACCAGCATCCCCTCCGGCGCGTCCTTCCCGAGCGGGTCGATGTACTCCGGCTCGCCGAGCAGGATCCCGACCCAGAACCGCTTCTGCGGGCCGGCGAACAGCCCGAACGGCGCGGCCTGCTTCACGAACGCGATCCAGTCGCCCCCGAACAGGGACGTGTACACGGCGTCGGGGTTCGCGGCCATCAGCTTGCTGATGTGCTCCACGTACTGCCCGGCGCCCAGCTTCGGGAACGAGGAGGACACCTCGGTCGCCGCGGGCTTGAGCTCGCGGAGGCGCGTCCAGAACCCCTCCCACGCCTTGTGCCCGTACTCGTAGTCGGGGCCGATGTTCGCCCAGCGCACCGGCGGGAGCTTGGCGGCCCGCTCGGCCAGCACGCGGCCCTGCATCCACGTGTTCGGGCGGACGCGGAACGTGTAGCGATTGCCCTTCTGCCAGGTCAGGGCGTCGGTGAGCGGCTCGGCGGCCAGGAACAGGCGCCGGTTCTTGAGCGCGAAGTCGGAGACCGCCAGCCCGACGGCGGAGGAGAACGTCCCCATCAGGAAGTCGACCTTCTCCTGGAACAGGAGCTCTTGGGCATGCTTGATCCCCTCGTCGGGCCGCAGCTTGTCGTCCCGGAACAGCACCTCCACCCGCCGCCCGAGCACGCCGCCACGCTGATTGATCTCCTCGAGCGCCATCTCGACCGCCGCCCGGTAGGGGGCGGTGAACGCCGCGCCGACCCCGGAATAGGAGTTGATCTCGCCGATCCGGATCGGCGCCTGGGCGCGGACAGGGCCGGCCGGGCCCACCGTCAGGACCGCGGCCAGGGCGAGGAGTGGGCGGACGGCGCGGGGGATCGGGGTCATCGGTGCTCCTCCTCGGCGCGGGCAGGCGCCCTCGACGCGAGCCGGCCCGGCCGGCCGGTCGAGCCGGCGGCATCGTAGCACGCGCGGGAGGCCCGGGCCAGCCGACCGGATCGCCGGGAGCCGTGACAGGACGGCGGCCGCATTGGTATAGTGCGCGCGATGCTCGGGCGGGTGCCGGACTGGCTCGGCTGGATGCGCGATGCGGAGCACGCGCGGCGGGTGGGCATCCTCGCCCGGACCGCGGTCTTCGCCGGCCTCCCGCGCCGCCTCCTCGCCCGCCTCGCCGTCCAGCTGTTCGAGAAGTCGTACGCGCCGGCCGAGCTGGTCTTCGCCGAGGGCGATCCGGGCAAGGGCCTGTTCGTGGTCCTCGACGGCGAGGTCGAGATCGTGCGGGAGACCCTCCAGGGGCCCCAGCGGATCGTGACCTTCGGCCCCGGGACCGCGTTCGGCGAGCTGGCGCTCATCGACGACCTGCCGCGGTCGGCCACCGCGCGCGCGACCGCGCCGACGCGCCTCCTCATCCTGTACCGGACCCACTTCGAGCAGCTGGTCGCCGGCGACCGGTCGGTCGCGCTCCTGGTGATGCGGAACCTGCTCCGGCTCCTGGCCGGCTACGTGCGGGCGGCGAGCGTCCCGCGCCCCAAGCCGGAGGCGGTGGCCGGGTCCGCCCCCGACGGGGAAGCCGCGACCGCAGTGCGGTGATCCCGGCCGACGCGCGCCCGGACACGGACGGCGCGGCGCCCGATGCGGCGCTGCGCGGCCCGTCGACGTTCGCCTGGGTGGTGGGGCTCGGGGTCGTCGTGGGCCTCGGATACCTCCTGTACGGGCTCCTCGTCCCGATCCTGCTCGCCGCCGTGCTGGCCTACTTCCTGAACCCGATCGTCGTCTGGATCCAGGGGTTCGGGATCCGCCGCAGCGTCTCGGTCGTCGCGCTGTTCCTCGGCTTCGGCGTCCTGGCCGGGGTGCTGGCCCTGGTCGTCGCCCCGCGGTTCCGGGCGGAAGGCATGGCGCTGGTCTCGAACCTCCCCTCGCTCGCCCGCACGCTCGAGGTGGGGGTGGACGGCCTGGAGAAGGAGCTCGCCGCCTCCTGGCCGGTCGCCCGCCGCCTTCTCCCGAAGGAGCCGCGGGAGGAGGGCTGGCTCCTCGCCCTGCTGGAGGACCGGCTCGGCACCGCATCCGAGCTCCTCGCCCACGCCGGCGAGATCGTGTTCGTCCTGGTGCTGGTCCCCCTCTTCGCGTTCTTCCTGCTGCGCGACGCGGGCGGGATCGTCGCCTTCGTCATGGATCGGCTCCGGCCGGTCCACATCGAGACGACCGTCGCGGTCTGGTGCGAGATCGACCGGATCATCGGGCGGTACCTCCGCGGCCTGGCGCTCGACGCGATGATCATCGGCGCGCTCGCGACGGTGGGCCTGTGGCTGGTGGGCGCCCCCTACCCGCTCCTCCTGGGCGCGTTCACGATGCTCGTGAACCCCCTCCCCTACCTCGGCACGATCTTGAGCGTCAGCGTGGCGGGGATCGTGGCGCTGGCGAACGGCCAGACCCTGGGCCGGGTCGGGTGGATCGTCGGGGTCTACCTCGTGATCCGCCTCCTCGACGACATGGTCGTGGCGGCGATCACGATCGGCGGGAGCGTCCACATGCACCCGATGCTCGTCCTCGTCTCGATCCTGGTCGGGGAGCAGATGCTCGGGCTGGTGGGGATGGTCCTCGCGGTCCCGGTGGTCACGGTGGTGAAGGAGAGCGTCCGGCTGCTGCTCGAGCACCGGCGCAACCTCCTGCGCCCGCACCTCCCGGCCCCGCGCCGGACCGCCCAGATCCCCGAGTACGTCTGCTGAGCCGCCGGGCCGCGGCCGGGCCCGTCCCGGCGGCCTGAGCGCCGCCGGCCCTTCATCCCGACCCCCGGCCCCCCGGCGCCCCAGGCCCGCCCCGGCGGCCCGAGCGCCGCCGGCGCTCGGGCTCGCCAGCGCCCCGGAACGGGCCGGGCCCGTCACTCCCCGCGCAGCGTGGGATCGAGCACGTCCCGGAGCCAGTCTCCCGTCCGGCTCACGACCAGCGACGTCAGCATCAGCACGACGCCGGGGAACACCGAGATCCACCACGCGGAGTCCAGGTACTCCCGCCCCTCGTGGATCATCCCGCCCCAGGACGGCGTGGGCGGCTGGATGCCGAGCCCCAGGAACGACAGCGTCGCCTCCAGCACGATCGCCCGCGCCAGCTCGAGGGTGGCGATGACCATGAAGGTGGAGGCCACGTTCGGGAGGATGTGCCGGAGCAGGACGCGGGGGATCGAGCCGCCGAGGCCGAGGATCGCGCTGACGAAGTCGCGCTGGCGGAGCGAGAGCACCTGGGCGCGCAGCACGCGCGCGTAGGTCACCCAACCGGAGAGGCCGACCACCACGATCAGGTTCGGGAACGAGGGCCCCAGGACGGCGATGATCCCGATCGCGAGCAGAATGAACGGGAACGCCAGCTGGGCGTCCGCGACGGTCATGATGACCTCGTCGGTCCAGCCGCCCCGAAACCCGGCGACCAGCCCGAGGAGCCCGCCGACCAGGCCGCCGACCGCCACCGCGGCGAAGCCGATGGTCAGCGACACCCGCGTGCCGAAGATGATCCGGGAGAGCACGTCCCGCCCGAGCTGATCGGTGCCGAGCACGTGTACGCGCCCGTCGGTGCCTTCGAGGGTCGGCGCCTCGAGCCGCGCCCGGAGCGAGCCGCGCTCGGGGTCGTGCGGAGCCAGCAGCGGCGCGCTCAGGGCGACCACCACCAGGAGCCCGATGAACCCGGCCGTCGCGTAGAGAACCCACGGGACGCGCGCGCGCCGGAACGTCGCCGGCCCCGGCAGCGCCACCGGGATCGCGCCCGCCGGCGCCGAGGTCGACGCCGCCGGCATCAGGCGCGGGCCCGGGGGTCGAGGACCCCGTAGAGCACGTCCAGGCAGAGGTTGATCACGATGAACAGCACGGCGGCGATGAACACGGTGGACTGGACGACGGGGTAGTCGCGGTTGTAGATGGACTGGATCGCCAGCCGGCCGATCCCCGGCCACGCGAACACCGTCTCGGTGACCACCGCGCCGCCGAGCAGCGTCCCGAACTGCAGCCCGGTGATCGTCAGGATCGGGAGCGCCGCGTTCCGGAGCGTGTGCTTGACGATCACCCACGACTCGGCGACGCCCTTGGCCCGCGCGGTGCGGACGAAGTCCGCCCGGAGGACCTCCAGCACCGCCGAGCGCGTGATGCGGGCGATCGAGGCCATGGTGAACGCGCCGAGGGTGAGGGCCGGGAGCACCAGATGGCGCCAGTCACCCCGGCCGGAGGTGGGGAACAGGTCGAGCCGGAGCGCCAGCAGGAGGATCAGGACGATCCCGATGAAGAACGTCGGCGCCGACTGGCCGATGAGGGCGAAGCCCATCGCGGTGTGGTCCAGGAGGGAGTTGCGGCGGACGGCCGAGATGACGCCGACCGGAAAGGCCACCACGACCGCGATCGCGAACGCCACCAGCCCCAGCTCGAAGGTCGCGACGAGGTACGAGCGGGCGACGTCCATCGCCGGCTGCCGGAAGTGGATGGAGCGGCCGAAGTCGCCGCGGACGACGTTCCGCAGGAACACCGCGTACTGCACCGGCAGCGGCTGGTCGAGCCCGAGGTCGTGGCGGACGCGCTCCATCTCGGAGATCGGCGCGTCGGGCGGGAGCAGCAGCGGCACCGGGTCGCCGGACAGGCGCATGACCACGAAGACGACGGTGGAAACGAGCCATAGCGCGACCAGCGTGCGGAGGAGCCGGTAGGCAAGGAAGCCGCCGAGGCCGCGCATGGCGAGGGCGCCGGCCCCGGGTTCCCGGGGCCGGCGCGCCCTCCGGGGCGGGCGCTAGCCGCGCCCCTCCCCGGCCGGTGGCACTACGCGCGCCTCATGCGGAAGTTGAACCGCCGCACCTCGAACTGCTGGTTGGGGTTCGGGGTGAAGTCGACGTAGCGCTGCAGACCGTAGTCCTCGTACGGCTGCATGATGATCACCCAGCCGAAGGCCTTCTCGAGCATGATCTTGGTCATCTTCCGGTACGCCTCGCCGCGGAACTTCTCGTCGAGGGAGAAGCGCGCGGCGTTCCCGAGCTCGTCCCACTCCGGGTCCCGGAAGTAGTCCTGGGGGCCGCCGGGCCCGAGGAGCCGCCACATCATCCCGTCCGGATCCCGGAGGGTCGACGTCGGGTCCGACCACCAGAGACCCTTGAACGTCTTGTTGCGGTTCTTCTCGGCCCGCACGGAGTACTCGACCACCTCGACGACCGCGTTCAGCCCGACGTCCTTCCACATGCCGGCGATCGCCTCGGACATGACCTTGTCCTGGGCGACGTACCCGATCGTGGTCTCGATGACGACCGGCTCGTTCTTGTAGCCGGACTTCTTCACCAGGTCCCGCGCCGCCCGCGGATCGTACTTGAGCGGTGGAAGCGACGGGTCGTAGTGGCGGTCGCCCTGGGCGATCGGCCCGTTGGGGACGATGGCCCGCCCGCGGTAGAGGTCCTTGACGATGGCCTCCCGGTCGATGCTCAGCGACAGCGCCTGGCGGACCATCTGGTTGTTGAGCGGCGGCACCTTCGCGTTGATGCCGAGGACGTACAGCCCCGCGTAGAGGGCCCCGACGCCCCGGGTGGTGGGGTTCTGGTTGACGCGGTCCCAGTGATCGGACGGCAGCTGCGTGATCGCGTCGACCTCCCCCTTCAGCACCGCGGCGACCCGCGGCGCGGTCTCGGGAATCGGCCGGAACACGACGCTGTCGACGTCGATCTTGCCGCCCCAGTAGTCGGGGAACGCCTCGAAGACCGCCTTGTCGTCCTTCGTCCACGAGAGGAGGCGCAGTGGCCCGGTCCCGACCGGCTTGGCATTGAACGTGTCCGGCCCCACCTGCTCCAGGTACTTCCGGGGGACGATCTGGCCGCCGTAGAACGCCAGGCGGTCCGGCAGCAGCGGGTCCGACTTCTTGGTGTGGATGACCAGCGTGGTCGGATCGGGCGCCTCGATGCGGTCGATCGTGGTGAAGACGGTCCCGACCATCGTCTTCGCCGCCGGGTCGTACGTGCGCTCGAGGCTGAACTTCGCGTCGGCGGCCGTGAACGGGTCGCCGTTGTGCCACTTCACGCCGGAGCGCAGCTTGAACGTCCAGGTGGTCGGCCCCGTCGCCTTCCACTCGGTCGCGAGCGACGGGTAGAGCTTCTGGTCCGGATGGCGGCTGGTCAGGGTGTCGAAGACGTTGAACGAGACGCGGATGTCGTTCGACGACGTCGAGAAGTGGGGATCGAACTTCGAGATGTCGCCACCCTGGGCGACCACGAGGTCGCGCTTCTGGGTCGTCTGGGCCCGCGCCCGGCGGGGGGCGGCGGCGTCCGCCAGCGCGCCGGCGGCGGCCGCGGTGAGGCCGAGGAGCCCGGCCCGGCGCAGGAACGCGCGCCGCGACACGCTCCCGGCCTCGAAGGCGTTCACCAGCGCTTCCACGGTGGGGATGTCCGCTTGCCGGACCTCGTGTTCCATGACTGCGCCCTCCTGGGAACCGTCTGGGGGTTGGGCTCCGGATCGTTCCGCGCCGCGAGGTACGCAAAAGGTAGAGAAGGCCCCCGCGCCTTGTCAAGCGGCGGACGGGCATGATACGGTCCTCGAGAGTCCGATGGGCGTCACCCCGACCGAGTTCCGCACGGCGCTGCGCTGTTTCGCGGCGGGTGTCACGGTCGTGACGACCCGCGACGCCGACGGCCGCCCGTCGGGCCTCACCGCGAGCGCCTTCACGGCAGTGTCGCTCGACCCCCCGCTCGTCCTCGTGTGCGTGGACCACGCGGCGGCCGCCTACCCTGCGTTCTCCGCCCACGGGTGGTTCGCCGTCAACGTGCTCCGCCGTGACCAGGAGGCGGTCTCGCGCCGGTTCGCGCTGTCGGGCGGCGACAAGTTCGCCGGCCTCGCGTACCACGAGGGACGCGCCCGCCTCCCGCTCCTCGACGGCGTGCTGGCCACCCTCGAGTGCCGGCTGGTCAGCCAGCACGAGGCCGGCGACCACACGATCTTCGTGGGCGAGGTGGACCGCACCACGGTCCACGGCGGGCTGCCGCTGGTCTACTTCCACGGCGCCTATCACGGGCTCGCGCCGGAGGCGGGCGCGATGGCCCGGGCGGCGGACGGAGGGATGGCGTGATCTTCCGCGCGATCCCGAACGAGGGCTCCGGCTGCATCGCGTACCTGGTCGGCTGCGAGCACACGCACGCCGCCGCGCTCATCGACGTCGGGCGGAGCGACGTCGAGGGCTGTCTCGCGCTCGTCCGGGCGAAGGGGCTCACCGTGACCCACGTGCTGGACACCCACATCCACGCCGACCACGTCTCGGGGGCGCGGGAGCTCGCGGCGACGACCGGGGCGGCCGTCGGGCTCCACGCGGCGGCGGAGGTCCGCTACCCGCACCAGGCGCTCGAGGACGGCCAGCGGCTGCAGATCGGCACCGTGGAGCTGCGGGTGCTGCACACGCCCGGCCACACGCCGGAGAGCATGTGCCTGGCGGTGACCGACACCGCCCGGGCCGCCGAGCCGTGGTTCGTCCTCACCGGCGACACGCTCTTCGTCGGCGACGTGGGCCGGCCCGACTTCGGCGGCGAGACGGCGGCGGCCGACCTTCACCGGAGCCTCTTCGAGCGGCTGCTGCCGCTGGGGGATGCGGTCGAGGTGTACCCGGCCCACGGGGCCGGATCGCTCTGCGGGCGCGCGATGTCGTCCAAGCTCGGCTCGACGATCGGCTTCGAGCGCCGCTTCAACCCCGCCCTTCGCCATCGCCAGGCGGACGCGTTCGTTCGTGCGCTGCTCGAGCACGTGCCCGCCCGCCCGGCGTCCATGGACCGAATTATCGCCAAGAACCGGGGGGAGCTCATGCTGCACCGTGCCGCGCCCGTCCGGATCGAGCCGCGGGACCTGGGCGGCCGCCTGGCCGCCGGCGCCGTCCTCGTCGACTGCCGCGACCCGCGCGTGTTCGGCGCCGCCCATGTCGTCGGCAGCCTGAACGTCTCGCTCGAGGCGCCGCAGTTCGCCGAGCGGGTCGCGTCGTTCGTGCCCCCGGGGGCGCGGCTGGTGCTGGTCGTGCCGAGCGAGGCCGACCTGGCCCGCGCGGTCCCGGCGCTGGCCCGGGTCGGGCTCGACGACATCGACGGCTACGTGGTCGGCGACGCCGGGACGACAGCCGGCCTCCCGACTGCCACGCTCCCGCAGGTCAGCCCGCCCGAGCTCGCCCGGCGGCTCGCCGCCGAGCGGGACCTGATCGTCCTCGACGTGCGCGAGCCGTCCGAGTGGGCCGAGGGACACGTCGCCGGGGCGCGGCACGTGCCGATGCGCGAGGTGCCGCAGCGCGTGGCCGAGCTGCCGCGGGACCGCCGGATCGCCGTCGTGTGCGCGGGCGGCGCGCGCTCCAGCCTCGTCGCCAGCGTGCTGGAGCGGCACGGGTTCACCGACCTCCTGAACGTCTGGGGCGGCATGACCGGCTGGACGCAGGCCCGCCTGCCCCTCGCCCGCGACTGAGCAGCCCCGGCCGCCTCGGGCGCGTTGGCGCGATGCCGAGCGTCGCCGGCGGCGCTCCCGCCGGGGTGGCCGGCCCGGCCCCCGCCCGGCGCCTGCGGGTCCTGCAGGTCTACCCGAAGGGCGACTTCCACACCGGCGCCGCGATCCAGCTGCGTGACCTGGCCCGCGGGCTGGCCGGCCGCGGCCACCGCGTCCTCGTCCTCACCCGCCCCAGCGAGCGCTGGGCCGCCGAGGCGCAAGCCGGCGGATTCCGCCACCTGGGGTGGTTCCCCGGCGCCGCCGATCCGGTCGGCGCCATCCGGCTCGCCCGCCTGCTCCGCCGCGACGCGGTCGAGGTCGTTCATGCCCACAAGGGCGCTGGCCGGACGCTGACGCTCCTCGCCCGCGTGGTCGGCCCGCGCCCGCCCCTCGTCGTCAACCGCGGCGTCAGCTTCCCGATGGGCCGGGCTAGCCGGTGGCTCGACGGCAGCCGCTGGATCGCCTGCATCGTCGCCGTGTGCGCGGCGATCCGGGACGACCTCGTCCGGCAGGGGCTCCCGGCGGACAAGATCGAGGTGGTCTACTCCGGCACCGACACGACGCGGTTCGACCCCGCCCGGGTGAGCGGCGCGGCGGTGCGGGCCGCGCTCGCCCTGCCGCCGGGCGCGCCGCTCGTCACCCAGATCGGCGTGCGGGAGCCGAAGGGGAACGACGACCTCCTGCGCGCGTTCGCCCGGATCCGCGCCGAGCGGCCGGACGCGCGCCTACTGCTGGTGGGCGCCCGCCCGGAGAAGCGCGCGCCGCTCGAGGCGCTCGCGCGCGCCCTGGGCCTCGACGCCGCGGTCACCCTGTGGGGGTACCGGGACGACGTCCCCGAGATCCTGGCCGCCTCCGCGGTGTCGGTCGACGCCTCCCACGAGGGGCTCGGGATCACCGGGGCGCTCCGCGAGTCGCTGGCGATGGAGACCCCGGTGGTGGCCACGCGGCTCATGGGGAACCCGGAGCTGATCCGGGACGGCGAGCACGGCCTCCTGGTGCCGCCGCGGGATCCCGTCGCGCTGGCGGCGGCGGTGGTGCGCCTGCTCGCCGATCCGGCGTGGGCGCGGACGCTCGGGCGCGCCGGGCGGCGTCGCGTCGTCGAGGGGTTCTCGACCGACGCCAAGCTCGACCGGCTGGAGGCGCTCTACGCGCGCCTCGCCGCGCGCGTTCCCTGACGCGGATCGGCCGCCGCGCGCCCGGAATCGGGAGGGGCGCGTGGCGGCCCGCTGCTACAATAGCCGGCACGGAAGCGCCGTGAGCGCGTTCACCCGGCTCCAGCCGTACGTTCGCCCGTACTGGTCGTGGCTCCTGGCCGGCGGCCTGCTCGCCCTCGTCGTCTCCGGCACCGACGGCCTGATCGCCTGGCTGGTCAAGCCCGCCATGGACGGCATCTTCATCCGCCGTGACCTCACGATGCTGAAGCTCCTGCCGCTCGTGCTGCTCGCGGTGTACGTCGCCAAGGGCGCCGGGCGGTACGGGCAGTCCTACCTCATGGCGTCGGTCGGCGAGCGCGTGATCATGGCGCTCCGGCGGGACCTGTACGCCCACATCCAGGCGATGCCGCTCGCGTTCTTCCAGCGCCGGCACTCCGCCGACCTCATGTCACGGGTGGTGGTCGACGCGACCCGGCTCGCGCGGCTCTCCTCCGAGGTCCTGGTCATGGCGTTCCGGCAGGTCTGCACGGTGGTGGCGCTCCTGGTGGTGATGTTCGTGCAGGAGCCCCGGCTGACCTTCCTGGCGCTGCTCGCCTTTCCGCTGGTCGGGCTCACCGTGCGGGCGATGGGGCAGCGCCTGTACGCGATCAACAAGGGGACGCAGGAGCAGATCGCGGCCCTGACCGCGGTCCTCCAGGAGGCGCTCGCCGGGACCAAGATCGTGAAGGCGTTCGGCCGCGAGGCCCACGAGCGGGAGCGGTTCGACCGCGTGAACCAGCAGCTGCTCGAGCTCTCGCTGCGGGACCACCGCGTCGACGAGCTGGCCGAGCCGCTGATGGAGGTCCTGGCCGCCCTCGGCGTGGTCGCCATCCTGTGGTACGGCGGATACCGCGTCGTCCAGGGCGCGATGAGCCCGGGCACGCTGTTCTCGTTCGTCGCCGCCACGCTCATGCTGTACGGCCCGGTCCGGAAGCTCTCCCGGATGCTCAACCT
>DASRDR010000244.1:0-15516 GCA_035652475.1 Candidatus Methylomirabilota bacterium
GAGGGCGCTCGGCCATCCAATCCGCGTGGCCATCCTCCGGCACCTGCTCGCGCGGGGCGAGTCGGTGTGCACGGACGTCTCCGACATCGTCCCGCTGGCCCACTCGACCGTGATGCAGCACATCAAGGTGCTGCGGGAGGCCGGGCTCCTGTCCGCGGGCCGCTGCGGTCGGAACGTCCTCTACTGCGTGAACGCGGGGGCGCTGCGGCAGCTCCGGGCCCTGGTGGGCCGGCTGTAGCCGCTCGTCCGCGCGAGGGCTCCGGGGCCGGTCGCGCCGCCGGGGCAGGGGAGAGCTGGGATGGAGCGTGACGCGCTCCCGGTCGCCGTCATCGGCGCCGGCCCGGTGGGGCTGGCGACCGCCGCCCACCTGGTGAGCCGGGGCGAGACCCCGCTGGTGCTGGAGGCCGGAGACCGGGTGGCCGCCGCCGTCCGGCGCTGGGCGCACGTCCGGGTGTTCTCGCCGTGGCGGTACGACGTCGACCCGGCCGCCGTGGCGCTGCTCCGGGCGCGGGGCTGGGTGATGCCCGATCCGGACCACCTGCCGACCGGCGGCGAGCTGGTCGACCAGTACCTCGAGCCGCTGGCCGCGCTCCCGGGGATCCGGCCGCACCTCCGGCTCGGCCACCGCGTCCTCGGCGTCACCCGGGAGGGGCGCGACAAGCTCCGCAGCGACGAGCGCGACCGGGCGCCCTTCGTGCTGCGCGTCGCGACGGCGGCCGGCGAGGCCGACATCCGCGCGCGGGCGGTCGTCGACGCGTCCGGCACCTGCGAGACGCCGATGCCGCTCGGCGCCGCCGGCCTCCCGGCCCGGGGCGAAGCGGCCGCGCGGCCGCACGTGCTCTACGGGATCCCGGACGTGCTCGGCCGCGAGCGCCCCCGCTTCGCCGGCCGCCGGGTCGCGGTGGTGGGAAGCGGGCACTCGGCGCTGAACACCCTCCTGGACCTGGCGGCGCTCGCGGCCGCCGAGCCCGCCACGCGGATCACCTGGATCGTGCGCCGGCCGCCGGGGCCGCGGGTGTTCGGGGGCGGGGCGGCGGACATGCTCCCGGCGCGCGGCGCGCTCGGCCAGCAGGCGCGGCGGCTGCTGGAGCGCGGCGCCGTCACCCTGGTCGTCGGCCGGATCGCCGCGGTGACCGACACCGGGCGGGGGATCCGGCTCGGGGGAGAGGCCGGGGAGCCGCTCGCCACCGCGGACACCATCGTCGCAGTCACCGGGTTCCGGCCGGATCTCGACCTCCTGCGCGAGCTGCGGCTGGATCTCGACCCGATCGTCGAGGCGCCGCGCGCGCTGGCGCCGCTGATCGATCCGAACCTCCACAGCTGCGGCACCGTCCCGCCCCACGGCGCGATCGAGCTCGCCCACCCCGAGCCCGGCTTCTACGTGGTCGGCATGAAGAGCTACGGGCGGGCCCCGACGTTTCTCCTGCTGACCGGCTACGAGCAGGTGCGCTCGGTGGTGGCCGCGCTGACCGGTGACTGGGCGGCCGCGCGCGAGGTGCGGTTGGCGCTCCCCGAGACCGGCGTGTGCACCGGGGCGCCCGCGGCCGTCGAGGGCTGCTGCGGCGCCGCATCCGAGGCGGCGGTTTCCTGGTCGCCGGCCAGCTGCTGCGGGTCGCACGGCGACCGGACGCCGGCGGCCACCGGGGCCTGCTGCACCCCGGCGGCCGACGCGGTCGGGACGCCGGCCGAGCCCTGCTGCGCGCCGACGGGTGCCGCGATCGAGACGCCGGGCGAGCGCTGCTGCGGACCCGAGCCGGCGCCGGCGGGACCCGGCGAGGCCTGCTGCGGGGCCCCCGCCCGCGACGGGGGCGCCGGGGATGCGGGCGAGCGCGAGGTGGGGGGGCCGGCGCTCCTCCGGATCACGGTTCCCGGCCCGGCCTCGTGCTGCCGGTCGTAGCCGGCCCGGCGGCAGCCGCGGTCGCGCGCCGGCGCGCGGGGACGGAGTCCCGCCGCTGACCGCCCTCCGGTCCGCGGGAGATCCCGGCCCGTGTCGCCTGGCGCGCCGGGTGCCTTCGAGTCCGGCGGTCGTCACGGCCGCGTCGCGGCCGGCGGACGCGTCCGAAGCGCGGGAGCCGGGCCCCGCGGGGCCGGTCCGGCCCGGCGGCCGGGGGCAGGCTCGGGCCACGGGCGCCCGCCCCGGGTGACCCAGGTGAGCGCGCCGCTGCTGCGCCTCGGCAGCCGGACGATCCCGTACGGCTGGGTGATCGTGGCGGCGCTCTCCGTCACCGAGACCGTGACGTGGGGCATCGTCTACTACGGGTTCCCGGTCTTCCTCCGCTCGATGGAGCGCGACCTGGGCGCCTCGCGCGTCGCGGTGACCGGGGCGTTCTCGGTCGGCCTCGGGGTCTCCGCGCTCGCGGCGATGCCGGTCGGGCGGTGGATCGACCGGCGGGGCGCCCGGGGCCTCATGACCGCGGGCTCGTGCCTCGCCACCGCGCTGACGTTCGCGTGGGCCCGGGTCGAGAGTCTCCCCGCGCTCTACGCGATCTGGTTCCTCATGGGGTTCGCGCTGGCGGCGACCCTCTACGAGCCGGCGTTCGCGGTGGTGGTCTCGTGGTTCGCCCGCGGCCGGGATCGCGCGCTGCTCACCGTGACGCTGGTCGCCGGCCTGGCCAGCACGATCTTCATGCCGATCGAGGCCTGGCTGCTCGCCCGGATGGGCTGGCGGGCCGCCCTCACCGCGCTCGCCGTCGTGCTGGCCGCGATCACGATCCCGATCCACGCGGTGGTGCTCCGGCGGGGGCCGGTGGGGGGCGCGGCGGCCGGCCGGCTCCCGGGCGCTGCGGGGCACCCCACCGCCGCCGGGCTGACCCTCGGGGCGGCGGCCCGGACGGTCGTCTTCTGGGTGCTCGCGGCCGCCTTCTTCGTCAGCAACTTCGCGACGGCCGCGCTCAGCACGCACCTGATCCCGTACCTGGTGGCCCGCGGGTACTCGGCCGGGGCGGCCGCCACGATGGTCGGCTGGATGGGAGCCATGCAGCTCCCCGGCCGCATGCTGTTCGTCCCGATCTCGGCCCGGCTCGGGGCGCGCTGGATGCTGGCCGCCGTCTTCCTCGCCCAGGCGATCGGCCTGGGGCAGCTCCCGCTGCTGCCGCTCATCGGCACCCTGGTGCCGTTCATCCTGCTCCAGGGCGCGGCGAACGGGATGGCGACGCTCGCCCGTGCGACGTCGCTGGCGGCGATCTTCGGCCCGCGGCACTACGGCGTGATCGCGGGCGCCGTCGCGCTCGGCGCCAACGGGGCCCGGGCGGTGGGGCCGGTCGGCGCCTCGCTCCTGTGGGTGGGGCTCGGGTCGTACCCGGCGGTGTTCTGGGTCCTGGGCGGCGCGCTCGCGGTCGCGGCGGGGGGCGTCCTCCTCGCCGGCGCCGGTGTGGAGGGGCAGCCGTAGGGCTCCGCCGCGGCTCGCGCCGGAGATGCCCGCGTCGGCAGGCCGGCGTAGGATGGGGATCGAGGCCCGGCGCCCGTTCGGTGAGACCCGGGAGCTCGGCTGGCCGCGGCCGCGAGAACGGGCCCTGCGCGCCAGCGCCGCCGGGGGGAGGACCCGCGTGATGAGCACGGTCGCACGAGGCATCGGACTCCGCCGGCTCCAGCACCTGGTGCTCTGGGTGGCCGACGTCGAGCGCAGCGTCGCGTTCTACCGCGACGTGCTGGGGTTCGAGGTGGCCGTCCGCTACCCCAAGGCGGCGTTCCTCAGGATCCCGGGGAGTCCCGACGACCATCACCTGGGGCTCTTCGAGCAGCCAGGCGTGACCGCCCCCGACGAGCGCGCGGCGCGGATGTACCACGCCGCGTGGGAGGTGGCGGAGCTCACCGACCTGGCCCGCGCGCGCGACGTCCTGGGCCGGGCCGGCGCCCTGGTGGGGGCGTCGGACCACGGCGTCAGCCTCTCCCTCTACGCGAAGGACCCGGACGGCCTGGAGTTCGAGGTGTTCTGGACGGTGCCGGGCGGAGGCCCGCTCGGCACGCGCCCGCTCGACCTCGACCGGGAGCTCGCCCGCCGGGGGCTCTCCGTGCGCTGACCGGCGGGATCGCGCCCCGCGTCCGCGTGGGCTCGACCGGGGTCGCTCGCGATCAGGTCAGGCCCACCGAGGGAACACATCGACGGGCTCCACCGGTGGCTCGCCGTCGGGCGCTCGCCGCGCGCTGATCGACGCCAGCGCAGGCCCGGTCGGGGTCGGGGCGCGCGGGCCGCCGACCGACGGCGAGCTGGCGAGCCCGCCGGCCGTCAGCGCCGGGCGTCGACCCGGTCGAGCGCCCGCTTCCAGCGCACCGCGACCGCGAGGACCGGCCGTCGCCACGCGTGCAGCGGCACCCGCCGGAGCGGCGCGACCGGGAAGGGACACGCGGCGGGCGCCATCCCCTGGACGCGGTCGGCCAGCACCTTCCCCATCACCGTGGCCATCGCCACGCCGCGGCCGTTGTACCCGAGCGCGGCGTGGAGCCCCGGCGCGGGCTCGTGGAGGTGCGGGAGATGGTCGAGCGTCAGCGCGACCTTCCCGCCCCAGCACTCCTCCCAGGCGTGCGGCCCGAGCTGCGGGTACAGCTCGCGGGCCGCGGCCATGATCCCGCGGTAGTCGGCCGGGTCGCTGGAGTCCCGGAACGCGCCGCGCCCGCCCATGACGAGCCGCCCGGCCGGATCGAGCCGGTAGTAGCGGAGCACGCGGCGAGTCTCGGAGACCGCGTGGCCGCCCGGGAGGATCTCCCGCCGCAGGGCCTCGGGCAGGGGCGCAGTCGCGGCGATGTAGCTGTGGACCGGGATCACGGTCTCCGCCAGGCCGGGCCAGAGCGGGTGGCCGCGGCCGGCGAGGTCGGCATAGGCGTTCGGCGCGAGGACCACCTGCGGGGCGCGGACCGTCCCGCCGGGCGTGCGGAGCACCCAGCCGGCCGCCTCCGGCCGGAGCGCGGTGACCGGCGAGCCGCCGTGGACGGCGGCGCCCGCCCGCTGCACGGCCGCGGCCAGGCCCCGCGCGTAGCTCAGCGGCTGGAGCACGCCGGCCCGCCGGTCGAGCAGGCCGCCCCGGTACGCCCGGGTGCCGGTGAGCTCCGCGACGCGACGCCGGTCGAGGGCCTCGACCGGGGCGCCGCGGCGGCGCCACTCCTCGACCGTGCGCCCGGTGGCCCGCAGGCCGGCCTCCGAGTCCGCGGCGCGGATCCAGCCGGCCTGGCGCGCGTCGCACGCGATCCCGAGCCGCCGCACCAGCGCGAAGACGAAGTCGGCCGCGCCGCCGACGAGCTCGACGAGCCGGCGCCCCCGTTCCGGGCCGAGGCGCGCCTCCAGCGCATCGGGGTCGAGCTTCAGCCCCGGGATCACCTGGCCGCCGTTGCGGCCCGACGCCCCGTACCCCGGCTCCACCGCCTCCAGCACGACCACGCGGGCCCCGGCCTCGGCCAGGTGGAGCGCGGCCGAGAGGCCGGTGAACCCGGCGCCGACCACGCAGACGTCGGCCCGGTGCTCCCCGACCAGCGCCGGGCAGTCCGGCGCCGGCGGCGCGGTCCGGGTCCAGAGCGACGGCGGCAGACGTCCGGGCAGCACGGCTGCGACACCTCCGGGGCCGGCGGCGCGGGCGCCGCCCGCCCGGGGCCGGCCGCGCCTCACCATACGCGCGCTCTCCGGCACCGTCCAGGGCCCGCGGCGCGCGGGCTCGGCACGGCGCGCGATAACGGTTGCCACGGCGAGAACGGGCTGGTAGCTTCGTCGCGGTCGCGGCGTGATGGGCGCCCGGTACTTCGGCGCGGCGGTGCGGCGGCGGGAGGACCCGCGGTTCCTCCGCGGCGAGGGCCGCTACGTCGACGACCTGCGCCTCCCCGGGCTGCTCCACGCCGCGTTCGTGCGGAGTCCCCACGCCCACGCCGACGTGCGCGCCGTCCGCACCGCGGCGGCGGCCCGCCTGCCCGGGGTCGCGGCGGTGCTCACCTTCGACGCGGTCGCCCGCTGGATGCAGCCGCTCCCGCTCTTCGGGGCGGTGCCGCCCGGGCTCGCGGCGCGGGTCGACGTCGTGCTGAAGCAGGCGCCGCAGTACGCGCTCTGCCGCGACCGGGTGCGACACGTCGGGGAGATCGTGGCCATGGTGGTGGCGGACAGCCGCGCCCTGGCCGAGGACGCGTGCGAGCTGGTCGAGGTGGACTACGAGCCCCGGCCGGCGCTCGTCGATCCGGTCGCCGCGGCGGAGTTTGGGGCCGTCCTCCTCCATCCGGAGTGGGGCGACAACGTCGCGGTCCGGTTCGCCACCGGCTTCGGCGACGCCGAGCGCGCGATCCGCGGGGCGGCCGTGACGGTGCGGGAGCGCTTCACGATCCCGCGCTACGTCGGGATGCCCATCGAGACGCGCGGGGTGGTGGCGGCGTGGGACGCGCGCGACGGCAGCCTCACGACGTGGAACGCGACCCAGGTCGTCCACTTCGTCCAGCAGGGGCTCTGCGCGGCCTTCGACCTCCCGCCGCACAAGGTGCGGGTGATCGCGCCGGACGTCGGCGGGGGGTTCGGGACCAAGGCGAACGGCTACCCCGAGGATCTCCTGGTGCCGATCGCCGCGCGGGTGTGCGGCCGGCCGGTCAAGTGGATCGAGGACCGGCGGGAGCACATGGTGGCGGCCGCCCACGCCCGCGGCCAGGTCCACGACATCGAGCTGGCGGCCACCCGCGACGGCACGCTGGTCGCCGTGCGCGACCGGATCTGGGTCGACCTGGGCGCGTACAACGTGTGGGGGATCGTGCTGCCGTACAACACGGTCGCCCACCTGGTCGGTCCCCACCGGGTCCCGCATCTCGCGGTGGAGTGCCGGGGCGTCGTGACCACCAAGGTCCCGAACGCGCCCTACCGGGGCGCGGGGCGCCCGGAGACGGTCTTCGCCATGGACCGGATCGTCGACCGGCTGGCGCGGGCGCTCGGGCTCGATCCGGCCGCGGTGCGGCGCCGGAACTACCTCGGAGCCGCGGACCTGCCGTACGAGCTGGCGATCCCGTACCGCGACGGGAACCCGCTCGTCTACGACAGCGGGGACTTCCGCGCGCTCCTTGAGGCCGCGCTCGCCCGCATCGGGTACGACGAGCTGCGCCGCCAGCAGGCGACGCTGCGGGCGCGCGGGATCCATCGCGGCATCGGCCTCTCCGGGTACGTCGAGGGCACGGCGATCGGCCCGTTCGAGGGGGCCGCCGTGCGGCTCGACGGGGCCGGCCGGGTCGTGGTCGCGACGGGGGCGTGCAGCCAGGGCCAGGGGCACGAGACGTCGCTCGCCCAGATCGCGGCCGACGCCCTCGGGGTCCCGCTGGACTGGGTGACGGTCGTCGGCGGCGACACCGCCGCGATCCCCTTCGGGGTCGGGACGTTCGCCAGCCGGAGCGCGGTGAACGCCGGGACCTCCGTCCTGGCCGCGGCGACCCGCGTCCGCGAGAAGCTCGCGGCCGCCGCCGCCCGGCTCCTCGAGGCCGCGCCGGCCGACATCGAGATCGACGGCGGCACGGTGTCGGTCCGGGGCGCGCCGGGCTCGGGCGTGCCGCTCGCCCGCGTGATCCGGGGGGCGCTGCCGACGTTCGCCCGGGCGGCGGCCGTCGCCCCGGACTTCGAGGCGACCGCGTACGAGCACCAGCCGACGGTGACGTACACGAGCGCGGTGCACGTGGCTCTGGTCGAGGTCGACCCCGAGACCGGGGCGGTGCGGCTCCTGCGCTACGTCGTCGCCCACGACTGCGGGAAGGTGATCAACCCGGCGATCGTGGAGGGGCAGATCCACGGCGGGGTCGCCCAGGGCGTGGGCGGGGCGCTGCTGGAGGAGATGGTCTACGACGACGGCGGGCAGCTGCTGAGCGGGACGCTGATGGACTATCTGGTCCCCACCGCGATGGAGCTCCCCGCGATCGAGACGATCCACCTGGAGTTCCCCTCGCCGCGCAATCCCCTCGGGATCAAGGGGGTGGGCGAGGGCGGCGCCATCTCGCCGCCGGCCGCGATCGCCAACGCGGTGGAGGACGCGCTGGCGCCGTTCGGCGCGACGGTGACGCGGACGCCGCTCGGGCCGGCGGCCGTCGAGGCCCTGCTCCGCCCCGGCGTCGCCGGACCGCCCGCTCCAGGGCCGGACCGGGGGCGCCCGTGAAGCCGGCTCCCTTCGACTACGTGCGGGCGGGGAGCGAGGCCGAGGCGCTCGACACCCTCGCCGCGCACGGGGGCGACGCGAAGGTGCTGGCCGGGGGCCAGAGCCTGGTGCCGCTCCTGAACCTCCGGCTGGTCCGCCCGGCGGTCGTGCTGGACGTCAACGCCGTCCCGGGGCTCGACCGGCTCGAGGAGCGGGACGGCGAGCTGCGCGTCGGCGCCCTGGTCCGCCTCCGGGCCCTGGAGCGGTGGGCTGTCCGGCGCGCCCCGCTCCTCGCGGCGGCGCTCCGCCTGGTCGGCCACCCGGCGATCCGCGTGCGGGGCACCGCGGTCGGCAGCCTGGTCCACGCCGACCCCGCCGCGGAGCTGCCGGCGCTCTTCCGCTGCTGCGAGGGGATGCTGGTGGTCCGGAGCGCGCGCGGCGGGGAGCGGCGCCTGACGGCCGATCAGCTGTACCTGGCCCCGCTGACGACGGCGCTCCGGGACGACGAGCTCGCCGTGGAGGCCCGCTTCGCGCTGCCGGCTCCGGGGACCGGCTGGGGGTTCGCCGAGGTCGCGCGCCGCCACGGCGACTTCGCGCTGGTGGGGTGCGCCACGCTCGTGACGCGGGGCGAGGACGGCCGCGTCGCGCGGGCGCGGCTGGGCCTCTTCGGCGTCGGCTCCACGCCGGTCCGGGCCACCGCCGCCGAGGCGGTGCTGGCCGGCGCCGCCCCCACGCCCGGGCGGCTGCGCGACGCGGCGGCCGCCGCCGCGGCGGGGCTCGAGCCCGACGGCGACCTCCACGCGACCGCGGACTACCGGCGCCGGGTGGCGGCCGTCCTCGCCGCCAGGACGCTCGCCGACGCCGTCGAGCGGGCGGGCGGGCCATCGTGATCCGGCGAGTGCGGGTCCTGGTGAACGGCCGCCCCTGCGAGCGGGAGGTCGAGGTCCGGACCTCCCTGGCCGACCTCCTGCGCGAGCACTTGGAGCTCACCGGGACGCACGTGGGCTGCGAGCACGGCGTCTGCGGGGCGTGCACCGTCCTGCTCGACGGCGAGCCGATCCGGAGCTGCCTCATGCTGGCGGTCCAGGCGGAGGGCCACCAGCTGACGACCGTCGAGGGGCTCGCGCCGGCCGACGGCCTCCATCCGCTCCAGGAGGCGTTCTGGGCGCATCACGGCCTGCAGTGCGGGTTCTGCACGCCCGGCATCCTGATGGCGGCCGCGGCGTTCCTGCGGGAACACCCGGCGCCGAGCCGGGAGGAGATCCGGGAGATGCTGGCCGGCCATCTCTGCCGCTGCACGGGTTACCAGTCGATCGTCGAGGCGATCCACGCCGCCGCCCACTCGCGACCCCCGCCGGAGGCCGGCGGCGCCGGGTGAGGGCCGGCCGGAGCGTCCGGCTGGCGAGGGAGACGCAGCGAAGCACAGGCGCGTCATTGTCACCCGCTACGGCGGACCCGGGGCGCTTCGCGTGGTCGAGGAGGATCGCCCCGAGCCGGGCAAGATCGTGCTCGTGGCCCACGGGGCCGCGGGAGCCCGGGGCGGCGTGACGAGGCGCGCGGCGGCCCGTCCTCCCGAGGCCGCGCCGGGGCCCGCGAGCGGCCTCGCCGGCGCCCGCGGCCGGGGGCGGCCGCGCCCCGGCGATCAGCCGGCCGCGAGGAGGAACGGGAGCGCGAGGGCGTGGAAGGCGTCCGGCTCCTCGAGCTGGGGCGTGTGCCCGGAGCCTTCCAGGATCTCGAGCTGCGCGCCGGGGATGCCGTCGCGGAGGACCGCGCCGTGGTCGGGGGTGCGCGCGCGGTCGTGGCGGCCCTGGATGATCAGCGTCGGGACGCGGATCTCCCCCAGCCGGGCCCGCGTGTCCGAGCGCGCGTTGGCGCGCGCGGCCTCGACCGCCGCGTGATGGGAGGCCAGGCGCGCGATGCGGCGGTACTCGGCCACCTGCGCCGCCGGCGGGGGCGTCCGGAAGAATCCGGCGACCACGGGCTCGACGGCGGCGGCGTCCCACGGTGCGGCGGCGACGGCGTCCGCCCGGGCCAGGCCCGCAGCGGGGTCGCCCATGACCGCGCCCGTCGCGACCAGCAGGAGGCGTGCCACCCGCGCGGGGTGGCGGAGCGCGAGGTGCTGGGCGACGACGCCGCCCATCGAGCCGCCCACGACCGCCACGCGCCCGAGCCCCCGGGCCTCCAGGAGCGCCGCGAGCGCGTCGGCGTAGGCCTCCATCGTGTACGGGCCCGGGACGGCCGCCGAGGCGCCGAACCCGGGCAGGTCGGGGGCCAGCCCCCGCCGGCCCGCGGCGGCGAGCCGGTCGAGGGTCGGGGCCCAGTAGGCGGAGGACTGGCAGTAGCCGTGGACGCAGAGGACCGCCGGCTCGGCGCCCGGCCGGTCGAGGCAGAACGGGCTCAGCTCCACTGCTTCCGGAGCTCCCGGGCCTTGCTGGCGGAGGCGGCGAGGGCGTCGCGGGGGCTCGCCTTCTTCACCAGCGCGTTCTGGACCTGCTGCTGGGTGTAGCGGTCCCACTCGTTGTACCAGGGCGCCTTGATGTTGGTGCGGGCGCGGGCATTGGCGTACTGCTGGCTGCGCACGTCCAGGTCCCAGCCGGCGTCCCGGTGGACCTTGATCATGTCCGGGTCCTTGTCGAGCGAGATGAACGCGTAGCCGACCCCGTACTTCGAGTACCAGTCCTTGGCGGTGTAATAGGTGCCCTGCTTGTCCTTGCCGCCCATGTAGTAGATCAGCCGCCAGGCCGCGTCGCGCACCCTGGTCTTCGCGTCGATGCAGTAGAGCCGCGTCCAGCCCATCGGCCCCTTGCCGGTGTCGGTCAGCCCCGGGAACCGGGTCGGCGCGATGTCCCCCGCCCGCTTGCTGAGCTTCGGGTTGTTGGCGCGCGGGAGGACGTTCCCCACGTTCGAGGTGAACACACCCTGGCCGTTGACGAAGACGTCCCGCGCCTGGGTCTCGTCGAGCTCGAGGCCCTTCGGGTCGAGGATCTTCCAGTCGTGCATCGCCTGCACGAGCCACTCCAGGACGTTCAGGGCGGTCTGGTCCCGGTCGGGATAGACGGGGTTCAGCTCCTCGTCGAAGAGGTTGCCGCCGGAGGCGAACACCATCGACCAGAACTCGCTGAGCCCGTCGACGTTCGTCTTGAAGCCCTTGACGATCGGGTACTCGGCGAGCCCGGCCTTCTTCACGGCGAGGGCGGCCTGCCGGAGCTGGTCCAGCGTCACCGGGCCCCGATCCACGCCGGCCTTCCGGGCGGTCTTGCGATCGTACATGTAGACGTAGATGTCGCCGTAGTACGGCGTCCCGTACTGCTTGCCCTTGTAGCGGAGCGCCTCCAGGTTGAACGGGAAGATGTCGCGATCCAGCTCGGCGAGACCCGGGAGCCCGTCGATCGGCTGCACCCAGCCGGCCTCGACCCAGGCGCCGAGGTTCGTGTCGCGCACGTAATAGGCATCGGGCTGGGTGCCGGCGTTGAACAGCGCCACCATCTTCTCGTTGTAGAGCTGGAGATCGAGGGGCGTGTACTCGACCGTCACGTCCGGGTTCTGCTCCATGAAGCGCTTGACGTTGGCCTCGACGACCTGGGGCTCGAACGCCCAGCCGGCGAAGCGGACGGTGGTCGCGGCCGCGGCGGGTCGCGATCGCGCCAGGGCGCCCGTCCCCGCGGCCGCGCCGGCCAGGGCGGCGGTCCGGAGGAACGCGCGACGGGTGGGACGGGCGGACGGGATGCGGTCGGTCATGTGGTACCCCCTTCGCTTGCGGGCGCTCGTCCCTCGGCGGCGCCCGATCGGAACCGAGATGAGCCGCTCGCAGAGGAAGCTAGCACGGGCGGCGGGAGGTCCGCGAGGCCCACCCCGCGTCTCGCCGTGAGCGCGGCGCGGATCGAGCGCCGCGCCGGCCCCGGTGACGCTGCAGCGTGTCGCAGCAGCGGCCGCGCGGGCCGCCAGTGGCGCGCCGCCGCGCGCCGGAGTACCCTCGGGGCGCGCGATTCGACGGCCGCGCCCGGGAAGCGGGCGCCGGGGCGCGGGGCGCGCGATCGCGGCGGCTTCTCGGGCCCGTCGCCCGGATCCGGCGGGACGGGCCGGCCCGCGGCGCGTCCATCCCGAGCGGTGGCGACGCGACAGGCCCGGGGCGGCGGACGTCCCGATGCGAAAGGAGCGCAGCATGCGACGCGGCACGTGGGTGAGCGTGGTGGTCGCCCTGGCGATCGGCGCGGCGGCGGGGGCGCCCTCGCCCGCCCCGGCCCAGGCGAAGAAGCTGGTCTACTGGACCCACTGGGACCAGCAGCCCGACTTCAACCGGTGGTACGCGGAGAAGGGGAAGGAGTTCGCGAAGAAGACCGGCTACGAGGTCGAGGTGGTCACGATCCCCTACCAGGGGTACGAGGCCAAGTACCTCGCCGCGCTCATGGGCCGCACCGGCGCCCCCGACATCTTCAACGGGATGACCCACCAGTGGTGCGGCCAGTACGAGTTCTGCGACCCGATGCCCCCCGACCTGGCGAAGCTCTGGGACGAGTCGATCCCGAAGTACATGGTGCCGATCGGCCGGTGGAGGAACGTCCGCTACGGCACCCCGCTCGAGCACGGCAACTTCCAGCAGATGTACATGAACGTCGAGCTCTTCCGCAAGGCGGGCCTCGACCCCGACAAGCCGCCGAGGACGCTCGACGAGTGGCTGGCCGCCATGAAGAAGCTCTCCTCCGGCGACACCCAGGTCGGGTTCGCGATCCGGCACAAGGGCCACCCGGTCGGGATCACCGACAAGTTCCTGCCCTTCGCGCACGCGTTCGGCGCGCGCATGCTGTCGCCCGACCTCGAGAAGGCGACCGGGTACGCGAACAGCCCCGAGATGGTGGCGGCGCTCCAGTTCTTCGGTGACCTCGTCCTCAAGCACAGGGTGGCCAGCCTGGCGCTGGGCAACCCGGAGGACGCGTTCGGCCAGAAGCGGGCGGCGGTGATCTTCCGGGAGTCCTGGTTCTTCGGCTGGGTCAACAAGAACGCGCCCGACGTGAAGTTCAAGGTCGCCGCGCTCCCGTGCGGGAAGACCTGCCCCGGCGCCGGCGCGCTGTTCCCGTGGACCAACCTCGTCTACAAGAACAGCCCGAACAAGCAGGTCGCGTGGGAGTTCATCCGCTTCATCTCGAACCCCAAGGACGACCTGGCGCAGCACCAGCAGGGGGGGTTCATGCCGGTGTTCACCGCGAACCTCGACTCGGCGTACGCGAGGAGCCGGCCCGACTACCAGTCCACGAAGGACATGCTGGCCCAGCCGGTCCCCCCCACCTACTTCCACCCGAAGTCGAACGAGCTCGCGACCGCGTTCGGCGAGGCCGTCGTGGGCGTCCTGTACGGGAAGGGACAGCCCAGGCCCCTCCTCGACGAGGCGGCGGCGAAGATGGACCGCATCCTGCAGGACTAGGGCGGGCCCGGACGGGGACGGATCGGGCGGTGGCTGCCGTCGCCCGGCTGGTCCGTCCCCGGACCTACCTGGACCGGCAGGCGCGGGCGGGGTTCCTCTTCGTGCTGCCCGCCCTGGTCTACTTCCTCGCCGTCTTCCTGGTCCCGCTCGGGGAGTCGGTGCTGGGCTCGTTCTACCGCACGCGCCCCGGCGGCGCGAGCCAGTTCGTGGGCACCCGCCTCTACGAGCGGGTGCTCACCGACCCGACGTTCTGGCAGGCCGTCCGGAACACCGTCAGCCTGCTCCTCCTGTCGGCCCCCGCCACGGTCGTCCTGGCGCTCCTGGTGGCGCTGGGCCTCAACCGCTTCGCGCGCGTCCGCTGGCGCAGCGTGTGGGCGGTGCTGTACTTCCTGCCGTTCGCGGCGTCGCTGGTCGCCGCGGCGCTCGTGTGGCAGTGGCTCTACGAGCCCGTGTACGGGTTCCTGAACCAGCTCCTCGGGTGGATCGGGATGGCCCCGCACAAGTGGCTGTCGAGCCTCGAGGAGGTGCTGCCCTCGCTCGCCCTGATCAACATCTGGGTGCGGCTCGGGTTCGACACCATGATCTTCCTGGCCGCGCTCCAGGCCATCCCGGGCGAGTACTACGAGGCGGCCGCCATCGACGGCGCCGGCGCCTGGCGGCGCCTCCGGTCGGTGACGCTCCCCCTGCTGAACCCCCAGCTGGTGATGGTGTCGATCCTCGAGCTGATCTTCAACTTCAAGGTCTTCGACCAGGTGTACGCGACCACCCAGGGCGGACCGGCCGGCGCGAGCCAGACGGTGATCATGCTGCTCTACGACACCGCGTTCAAGTACTTCCGGCTGGGGGAGGCCTCGGTGATGGCGGTGTTCGTGTTCGCGACCCTCCTCGCCGTCACCCTCGTGCAGTGGCGGCTCTTCCGGCGCGAGGTCGAGCATTGAGGGCCGGCCGCTGGCGCTGGCTGACGGCGGCCCTGGTGGCCGCCGGCGCCCTGACGGTCTTCTTCCCGTTCTTCTGGATGGCGGTGACGTCGCTGAAGACCGTGCCGGAGATCCAGCGGGTGCCGCTCCGGGTGCTCCCGGACCGGTGGGGCAACCTGGACAACTACCGGGAGGTCTTCGCCCGCCAGCCATTCGGGCGCTTCCTGCTGAACAGCACGCTCGTGGCGTCCGCCTCCGCGGTCTCGAGCCTGGTGGTCTCGTCGCTGGCGGGCTACGGCTTCGCGAAGTTCCGGTTCCCCGGCCGCAACCTCTGCTTCTTCGCGATCATCGGCATCCTCATGGTGCCGTTCCAGTCGGTCGTCGTGCCGCTGTACCTCTGGGTGAGCCGGCTGGGCCTCCTCGACACGTACCTGGGGATCCTCGCGCCCGACCTGGTCAGCGTCTTCGGCGTGTTCCTGATGCGCCAGTCGATCGAGGTGGTGCCGGGGGACTACATCGACGCGGCGCGGATCGACGGCTCGAGCGAGCTCGGGATCTTCTGGCGCGTGATCCTGCCCGCCGTCCGCCCCGCGCTGGCCACGCTGCTCATCGTCAAGTTCATGTGGACCTGGAACGAGCTGTTCTGGCCGCTGGTGGTCGTCAACTCGCCGACGATGAAGGTCGTCACCATGGGGCTCGTCAGCTTCACGAACATCTACTTCATCGAGTACAACCTGGTCACCGCGGCCGCCGTCCTGAGCGTGCTCCCCGTCGCGGTGATCTTCCTCCTCTGCCAGCGCTGGGTGGTCCAGGCGGTCGTGATGAGCGGGCTCAAGGGGTGACGCCCGCCGCGCGCTCAGCTCTTGACGGCGCCCGACACGAGCCCCTGGACGATGAGGCGCTGGAAGAGGAAGGCCAGCACGAGGGGCGGGACGACCGCGAGCACCCCGCCCGCCGCCATGAGGGTGCGCTCCGTGGTGACGTCGGTCGCGAAGCCGGCGACGACCACCGGCGCGGTCTTGGCGGCCATGCTGGAGGTCAGGATCACCGCGAAGAGGTAGTCGTTCCAGGCGGTCATGAACGCGAACATGGCGGCCGCGACCAGGCCCGG
>DASRDR010000245.1:0-6267 GCA_035652475.1 Candidatus Methylomirabilota bacterium
TCCCGTGACGGGCCTTTGCCGGGTCCCCCGATGCGCCCGCCCGCTCGTCGTCCTCGCGGCAGCCCGGCGGCGCGGCGGGCACGCCGTCCGGTCGTCTCGGCGCGGCGCCTGCCATTGACACTCGGCCGATCCCCGGGACTAAGATTGGCGCGGACGTTCCGGTGGCGGTCCCGGCCGGGCGCCCGGGGCCGGCATCGGGCGCGCGAGAGCAGGGCCGGCCCGGCGGCCGGGGGCGGAACGGGGACCCGGACTCGAGAGGGGAGCGCGAGCCATGGAATCGACGCAGCCGAACGGGACTCCTCGCGCGGTGTCGCGGCGCGCCTTCCTCCGCGCGTCCGCCGCCGTCTCCGCGGGCCTCGCCGCGGCGGGCGGCCGGGCGCTCCCGCGGGCCCACGCTCAGGGCGCGCCGCGGCGGGGCGGCACCCTCCGGGTCGGGTTCTACATCGAGGCGGCCACGATGGATCCGCATCTGTCCGGGAGCAAGATCGACCGGCAGGTCTACCACAACCTCTACGAGCCGCTGTTCGTGCTGGACGTCAAGCTCGGGCTCAAGCCCGGGCTCGCCGAGTCCTGGCAGCAGCCGGACCCGAGGGGCATCGTGCTGCGGCTCCGGCGCGGCGTGAAGTTCCACGACGGCACGGAGTTCAACGCCGAGGCGGCCCGGTTCAACTTCGAGCGGATGCGGACGGACCCGCGCTCGGTCCGGAAGGGCGAGGTCGCGAGCATCGACACCGTGGAGGTCGTCGATCCGTACACGATCAAGCTCCACCTCAAGCGGCCGGATGCCGCGCTGCTGGCGGCGCTGACCGACCGCGCCGGGATGATGGTGTCCCCCAGGGTCGTCCAGGAGCGCGGGCCCGATCTCGAGCGGAACGCGCGGGGCGCGGGCACCGGGCCGTTCCAGTTCGTGGAGTGGGTCAAGGACGACCACATCCTCCTCCGCCGGAACGACGCCTACTGGAACAAGCAGGGCGGCCCGTACCTCGACCAGATCCGCTACCGGCCGATCCCGGACGACACGGTCAAGCTGGCCAGTCTCCAGTCCGGCGAGATCGACGTCATGGACTACGTGCAGCCGCGGGACGTGGCGGCGGTGAAGGCCGACCGGAACCTTGTCGAGGTCGACGTGCCGTCGCTGGCGTCGTTCGGGTACATGCTGAATCACACCAGGCCGCCGTTCAACAACCGCGCCCTCCGCCAGGCGGTCGCCTCCGCGCTGGACGTGGAGCAGATCGTCAAGGCGGTCTGGCTCGGGGTCGGCGTGCCGTCTAACGGCCCGATCCCGCCGTCCAGCTGGGCGTACGACGCCAGCATCCGGCCCATCCGGCGGGACCTGGCCCGGGCCAAGGCCAAGCTGGCCGAGGGCGGGCAGCCGAACGGGTTCAGCTTCACCGTGACCACCAACAACATCCCGATCAACGTCCAGGAGGCGGAGGTGATGCAGGCCCAGCTCGCCGAGGCCGGCATCACCATGCGGATCAAGCTCGTCGACTCGGCGGCGCTCCTCTCGGACGGCAACGGCAGGAACTTCGAGATGATCACGTACCAGTGGAGCGGCCGGCCCGACCCGGACGGGAACACGTACCAGTTCTTCCGGACCACCCCGGGGGTGTCGCTCAACTGGTCCGGGATCTCCAACGCGCGGCTCGACGCGCTGCTCGATCGCAGCCGCGAGGTGGCCGACCGGACCGAGCGGCGCAAGATCTTCGGCGAGATCACCCGGATCCTTCACGACGAGCTGCCCATGATCTTCATCGTCCATCCCATCGAGCCGAAGGCGTTCAGCCCGAGGGTGCAGGGCTACGAGCCGGTCCCCGACGGCATGATGCGATTCAAGGACGTCTGGCTGAAGTAGGGACCGCCCCGGCGCCGCCCGTGGGGGCGACTGCCGCCCGCGCCTGAGGTCCGGGCATGGGTCGCCTGCTCGTCCGGCGCCTCGTGGCGACGCTGCCGGTGCTCGTGCTCGTCACGACCGGCGTCTTCGCCCTGCTGCACCTGACGCCCGGCGACCCGATCGACGCCATGATGGCCGAGTCGGTCGACGCCTCCGTCAAGGAGGCGCTCCGGCGCGAGCTCGGCCTGGACCGACCGATCCCCGTCCAGTACCTCGCCTGGGTGCGCCGGGCCCTGCGCGGCGACCTGGGCCGCTCCATCCGCAACCGCGAGCCGGTGGTGGAGGACGTGGGCCGGCGGCTCCGGCCGACCCTGCAGCTCGCCGGGCTCGCGCTGGCGGTCGCCCTCGCGCTGGCCGTCCCGATCGGCCTCGTGTCGGCGGCCCGGCGCAACACCGTCGTCGACGGCGCCGGCACCGCGTTCGCGCTGGTCGGGATCTGCATGCCGAACTTCCTGATCGCGCTCCTGCTGATCTTCGTGTTCGGCGTCCGGCTGCGGTGGCTCCCGATCTCGGGCTACACGGATCCGTTCGAGGAGCCGCTGGCCGGGCTCCGCTCGCTGGCCCTGCCCGCGCTCACGCTCGGGCTCGCGTTCGCGGCGGTGATCGCCCGGACGCTCCGGTCGAGCCTCATCGAGGCCCTCGCGGAGGACTACGTCCGGACCGCGCGCGCGAAGGGGCTCTCGGAGGGGCACGTGCTGGCCGGCCACGCCCTCCGGAACGGGCTGATCCCCGTCGTGACCGTGCTCGGGCTCCAGCTGGGCGCGCTGATCGGGGGGGCGGTGATCACCGAGTACGTATTCGCCCTGCCGGGGGTCGGACGGCTGGTCGTCGACGCGGTGTTCGCCCGCGACTACCCGCTCGTGCAGGGCGTGGTGCTGCTGATCGCGCTCGGCTACGTCGCGACGAACCTGGTCGTCGACCTCCTCTACGGCTGGCTCGATCCGAGGATCCGGTATCGCTGAGTCCATCGTGACCGTCGCGCCGCCCGCGCGCGCGCCGTCCGCGGCGCGACGGCGGAGCATGCTCCGCCGCGCGGCCCGGGCGCGCCTGGCTCCGGCCGGGGCGGCGATCGTGCTGGTGGCGTGCGCGGTCGCGCTCACGGCGCCGTGGATGGCGCCCTACGACCCGCTCAAGCAGGACCTCGGCCACACGCTGGCCCCGCCGGGGCGGGTCCACTGGCTCGGGACGGACAACGTGGGCCGCGACGTGCTCTCGCGCGTGATCTGGGGGACGCGGATCTCGCTCCTCGCCGGGTTCGTCTCGGTGGCGATCGGCATGACGGCAGGCAGCGCGATCGGGCTCCTGGCCGGCTACGCCGGGGGCCGGGCCGACGAGCTGGCCATGCGGCTCATGGACGCGGTCCTCTCGTTCCCGCCGCTCGTGCTGGCGCTCGCGGTCGGGGCGGTCCTGGGCGCCGACCTCCTGAGCGTGCTGATCGCGCTCGGGATCGTCTACACGCCGACCTTCGCCCGGCTCGTCCGCGGCCAGGTCCTCGCGATCCGGGCCTCCGAGTACGTGGAGGCGGCGCGGGCGCTGGGGAGCCCGGGCGCGCGGATCGCGTGGCGCCACGTCCTGCCGAACGCCGCCACGCCGATCGTGGTGCAGGCGTCGCTCAGCGTGGCGTTCGGCATCCTGGCCGAGGCCTCGCTCTCGTTCCTGGGCCTGGGAGTCCAGCCGCCGGCGGCGTCGTGGGGCAGCATGATCAACGCCGGGCGAGGGTACCTGCAGCAGGCGCCGTGGATCGCGTTCGCCCCGGGCGCGGCGCTCTTCGTGACGGTGCTGGGGCTCAACTTCGTGGGCGACGCGGTCCGTGACACGCTCGATCCGCGGCTCCGGGTGTGAGGAGCGGGGGCGCGTGAGCCGGCCGGCGCCCTGACGGGCCGCCGCTCGGGATGGGATCAGGCGCGCCCGCGGCGCGCGGGGAGGAGAGGCATGGCGGAGCTGGTGGAGTATCGACGGGAGGCCGGCGTCGGCGTCATCACGGTCGACAACCCGCCGGTGAACGCGCTGGGCCAGGCCGTGCGCCAGGGCCTCCTCGACGCGCTCGACCGGGGCCTCGCCGACCCCCAGGCGGCGGCGCTCGTGCTGCGCGGGGCGGGGCGCACGTTCATGGCCGGCGCCGACATCCGGGAGTTCGGCAAGCCGCCGGCCTCGCCGGGACTGGGGGCCGTGATCGCGCGGTACGAGGCGAGCCCAAAGCCCCTGATCGCCGCCATCCACGGGACGGCGCTCGGGGGCGGGCTGGAGACCGCGCTGGCCTGCCACTACCGGTGCGCGCTCCGGTCGGCCCGCGTCGGCTTCCCGGAGGTGAAGCTCGGGCTCCTGCCGGGCGCGGGCGGCACCCAGCGGCTGCCGCGCCTGATCGGGGTGGAGGCGGCGCTCGAGATCATCGTGGGCGGGGAGCCCGTCCCCGCGCCGCGCGCTCTCGAGCTCGGCATCCTCGACGAGCTGCTGGACGGTGAGCTCCTGGCGGGCGCGATCGCGTTCGCGGAGCGGATCGTCGCCGAGCGGCGCCCGCTGCGCGTGATCGCGCACGACGACCGCCGCGTCCGCGCCGTCCCGCCGGCGGTCTTCGAGGCGGCGCAGCGTCGGATCGCCCGGCGCGCACGCGGCTTCCTGGCGCCCTGGAAGTGCATCGAGGCCGTGCAGGCGGCGACCACGCTCCCGTTCGCGGCCGGGCTCGAGCGGGAGCGAGCGCTGTTCCTGGAGTGCCTGGCCTCGCCGCAGTCCCGCGCCCAGATCCACGTCTTCTTCGCCGAGCGCGAGGCGGCCAAGCTCCCCGAGCCGGCCGCGCCGGCCCGGCCGATCCGGCGAGCGGCGGTCATCGGCGCCGGGACGATGGGCGGGGGGATCGCGATGAGCCTCGCCAACGCGGGGATCCCGGTGACGCTGCTGGAGGTCGACCGCGCGGCGCTCGACCGCGGCCTCGCCGTGGTTCGCCGCAACTACGCCGCCACCGCCGCCAAGGGCCGGCTCGCGCCGGCGGAGATGGAGGCCCGCCTGGGGCGGATCCGGCCGACGCTGAGCTACGACGACCTCGCCGACGTCGACCTGGTGATCGAGGCGGTCTTCGAGGAGCTCCCGGTGAAGCAGGCGGTGTTCCGGCGGCTCGACGCCGCGACGGGGGCCGGCGCGGTGCTGGCGACGAACACCTCCACGCTCGACATCGACGCCATCGCCGGCGCCACCGGGCGCCCGGCGCAGGTCGTCGGGACCCACTTCTTCAGCCCCGCGAACGTGATGCGGCTCCTCGAGATCGTGCGCGGCGCGGCCACCGCCCCGGAGACGGTCGCCACCGCGATGGGACTGGCCCGCGCCCTCGGGAAGGTCGGGGTCGTGGTCGGCAACTGCGACGGGTTCGTGGGGAACCGGATGCTGGCGCCATACCTGCGCGAGGCCGAGTGCATGGTCGAGGAGGGCGCGCTCCCCCAGGACGTCGACCGGGCGCTCGAGGCCTGGGGCCTCGCGATGGGCCCGTTCACCATGAGCGACATGGCGGGCCTCGACGTGGGCTGGCGCATCCGCCGGCGGCAGGCGGCCGCCCGGCCCGCGGAGCAGCGGTATCCGCCGCTCGCCGACCGGCTCTGCGAGCGCGGGCGGTTCGGCCTCAAGACCGGCGCGGGCTGGTACCGGTACGAGCCCGGCGATCGCACGCCCGTGCCCGACCCCGAGGTGGAGCGGCTGATCCTCGACCGGTCGCGCGAGCTGGGACTCGAGCGCCGGCCGATCGGCGAGGAGGAGATCCGGGAGCGGTGCCTCTACGCGCTCGTGAACGAGGGGGCGCGGGTCCTCGCCGAGGGGATCGCGCGCCGCCCCGGCGACATCGACGTCGTCTACGTCCACGGCTACGGCTTCCCGGCCTACCGGGGCGGGCCGATGTTCTGGGCGGACGAGGTGGGGCTCGCGCGCGTCCACGACGGGATCCGGCGGCTCCACGACCGGCACGGCCCGGTGTGGGCGCCGGCCCCCCTCCTGGAGGAGCTCGCCCGGAGCGGCCGCCGCTTCGGCGATCTCTAGTGTGAAACAACCCGCCGCGGTCAGCGGCGGAGGCGCGCGCCGCCGCGATCGCGGCCCGGCGCCCGAACGGCCGGCACGACCGCCGGCGCCTCACGGCGCTCGACTCGGGCCCGCGGGTTCGGTGAGGGCCCCGTCGCCGTCCCGCCGGAGCGGTTGTCGTCGCCCCCGGTGGCCCGTGGCCGCCCGCGGGCCCGCCGGGCGTGCGGGCGGCCCGGGGCTTGTACGCTATCCACACGGCCAGGGGGAGGTCCCCCGGCTGGGAAGAGACGGGATCCGGGAGAGGGTCGCCGTGGCATGGCTGAGGCGTTGTCCTCGGGCCTGAGATTGGCGCCCTCGCCCGGTGCTCACGACTCGAA
>DASRDR010000246.1:0-25286 GCA_035652475.1 Candidatus Methylomirabilota bacterium
ACCATCGCATTCCCGATCGGCTCTTCGCCGGCGTGGCGGGCCGGCGCGCCTACGCGCGCGCGCTCGCCCGGGCGGCGGCCGTTCCCGCGGCGCGACCCTGAAGGAGGCGTGCGTGGCCCAGACGAAGTTCCTGCTGGACGAGAAGGAGCTGCCGACCCACTGGTACAACATCCAGGCCGACCTCCCCCGGCCGCTGCCGCCGATCATCCATCCGGGCACGCTCCAGCCGATCGGGCCGGCCGACCTGGCGCCGCTGTTCCCGATGGAGATCATCAAGCAGGAGGTCAGCCAGGAGCGGTGGGTCGAGATCCCCGAGCCCGTGCGAGACGTCTACCGGCTGTGGCGGCCCACGCCGCTCCACCGCGCGCACCGCCTGGAGCGGGCGCTCGGGACCCCGGCCCGGATCTACTACAAGTGGGAGGGCGTGTCGCCGGCCGGGAGCCACAAGCCCAACACGGCGGTCGCGCAGGCCTTCTACAACCGGCAGGAGGACGTGCGCCGCGTGACGACCGAGACCGGCGCCGGCCAGTGGGGCTCCGCGCTGTCGTTCGCCTGCCAGCTCTTCGGGCTGGAGTGCAAGGTCTACATGGTGCGGGTCTCGTACGACCAGAAGCCCTACCGCCGGCTCATGATGGAGGCGTGGGGCGGGACCGTTGTTCCGAGCCCGTCGCGGGAGACCGAGGCCGGCCGCGCGATCCTCGACAAGGACCCGGACTCGCCCGGGAGCCTCGGCATCGCCATCTCGGAGGCCGTCGAGGAGGCGGCCCGGCGGGAGGACACCAAGTACTCGCTCGGCTCGGTCCTGAACCACGTGCTGATGCACCAGACCGTGATCGGGCTCGAGGCCCAGAAGCAGCTGGAGCTGGCCGGGGAGCGGGTCGACGTCCTGGTCGGGTGCGTCGGCGGGGGGTCGAACTTCGGGGGGTTCGCGTTCCCGTTCCTCCGCGACGCGCTGAGCGGGAGGCGGACCGGGCTCCGGGTCGTCGCCGTCGAGCCGCACGCATGCCCGACCCTCACCAAGGGGGAGTACGTCTACGACTTCGGCGACACGGGGCAGATGACGCCGCTGGTGAAGATGTACACGCTCGGCCACTCGTTCGTCCCGGCGCCGATCCACGCCGGGGGGCTCCGGTACCACGGCATGGCGCCGCTGGTCTGCGCGCTGTACGACGCGGGGGCGATCGAGGCGGTGGCGGTCCACCAGAACCCGACGTTCGACGCCGCGCTCACGTTCGCCCGCGCCGAGGGGTTCCTGCCGGCGCCCGAGGCCGCCCACGCGATCCGGGTGGTGATCGACGAGGCGCTCCGGTGCCGGGCGTCCGGCGAGCGGAAGGTCATCGCATTCAACTTCTCCGGTCACGGCCACTTCGACCTCGCCGCGTACGAGCGCTACCTGCGCGGGACGCTGGACGACTTCGAGTACCCGGCCGAGAAGGTGCGGGAGGCGCTGGCCGGCCTCCCGAAGATCGGGCGCTAGGATGGCGCCCGTGGGACCGCCCCGTCGACCGCTCCTGGCCGTCGCGCTGGCGTGCGCGGCGGCACTGGCCGCGAGCCCGGCCGCGGCCGAGCCGTTCCTCGACCTGTTCACGGGCGTCAGCGACACGGAATCGGCGGACGTGCGCATCGAGCAGCCCGCCGCCGGCAACGACTTCAAGATCCGGAACCTCGCCTTCGACGGCGAGGCGTTCGAGGACCCGCCGTACTACGGGGTCCGGGTGGGGTACTTCTTCGAGGGGGTGCCGTGGCTCGGCCTCGGCCTCGAGTTCTTCCACTTCAAGGTGCTCGGCGACACCCGGGCGACTCGCGAGGTCACCGGGACCCGCGGCGGCGCCCCGATCGCGGCCGCCGTGCCGGTCGACTCCGTCGTCCAGAATTTCGACATCTCGCACGGCGTCAACTACCTGATGGTGGACGTGCTCGCCCGCTACGGCTTCCTCAAGGACCCCGACGACTACCCGAACGGCCGGCTCCAGGTCTACGTCGGCGCCGGGGTCGGCCCGGTGATCACCCACGCCGAGACCGAGATCGAGAACGTCAAGAGCGAACCCGGGTACGAGCTCGGCGGCGTCGGCGTCCAGGGGTTCGCCGGGATCCGCTTCCTCCTGTTCCGGTACCTGGGGGTCTTCGTCGAGGGGAAGATCACGCACTCGAGCCTCACCGTCGGCGTCGCCCGGGGCGGGGAGGCGAGCCTTGACGAGACCACGAAGCACGTCGTCTTCGGCCTGACCGCCGTCTTCCCGTAGCGCGCGGAGGGATCGCCCACCCCGCTCTCACTCGGGCCCGAGCCGCTCGGCGAGGATCTCGGCCAGGTGGACGACGCGGAGCGGCAGGCCCGCGGCGTCCGCCGCTCCCCGGAGGTGGAGCAGGCAGCCCGGGTTGTCGGTGACCAGCACGGCCGCCCCGGTGGCGGTGACGTTGCCCAGCTTGCGTCCCACGATCTCGCGGGCGACCGCCGGGTGCTCGAGGGAGGTGAGCCCGCCGAACCCGCAGCACACCTCCCCCTCGGGCAGGTCGCGCAGGTCCAGCCCGCACACGTCGCGGAGGAGCCGGGCGCCGGCGCCGCCCAGGCCGAGGCGGCTCGTGCTTTGGCAGAAGCCGTGGTAGGTGACGGCGGGCTCGCTCCCGCCGCGGCGGCCGGCCAGGGCCCCGGCCTCGGGTCGAGCCTCCCGGTCGAGGAAGCCGACCAGGTCGACCGTGCGCGCGGCGAGCGCCGCCGCGCGCTCTCGCCACTCCGGGTCGTCCCGGAAGAGGCGGGGGTAGTCGTGCCGCAGCGCGATGGCGCAGCTCGCGGCCGCGGTGACGACGCGATCGGCAGCCGCGTCCTCGAGCGCGGCGATCGTCCGGCGGGCCATCCGGCGGGCGGTGAGCCGGTCGCCGGCGTCGAGCGCCGGGAGCCCGCAGCAGTGCTGCCCGGCCGGCACGACGACCCCCGCCCCGCAGGCGCGCAGGACGCGGACGGCGGCCGTCGCCTGCTCCGGGGCGAAGCGATCGCTCAGGCACTGGAGCAGGTAGGCGACGCGGAGCCCGCGGGCGGGACTCCCGGCCAGCGGGCCGCGGGGATCGCCCGGGAACTCCCGCCCGAGCAGGCGCGCCCGGGCCGGCACCGGCGCCGGGGCCGGCAGCGCCCGCCACCGCCAGGCCCGGGGGAGGGGGAGCCGGAGCGAGCCGCCGTGGCGGAAGGGGGCGAGCGCCACGCGGGCGACGGCCATGGCGGCCCCGAAAAGGCGCGGGCTCGCCCAGAGGTGGAGCCCCAGCCGGGTCCGGAGCCGCGTCCCGAGCCGCTCGGCGACCTGCCGCCGGACGTCCAGGATGAGGTCGGGGAGCGGGATCTCCGCCGGGCAGGCGGCCGCGCAGGCGTGGCACGACACGCACAGCGACTGGGGGCCCGCGGCGGCCGGGAGCCCGTGGTGGAACGGCGTCGTCACGAGGCCGATCGGGCCCGTGTAGACGTGCCCGAACACGTGGCCCCCGACGACCTGGTAGGGCGGGCACACGTTGGCGCACGCGGCGCACCGGATGCATCGGAGCGCGGCCTCGAACTCCGGGTCCGCGGCCATCGCGGACCGGCCGTTGTCGACGATGACGACGTGCAGCTCGCGGCCGGGGTCGTCGGGGCCGGTGATGAACGTCGTGTAGACGGTGATGTCCTGCGCCGTGCCCGACCGGGCGAGCAGCCGCGTCTGCGCCGCGGCGTCCTCCCACGTCGCGACCAGCTTGTCCCAGCTCGCCAGCACGACGTGGACGGGCGGGAGCGACGAGGTGAACCGTCCGTTCCCCTCGTTGGTCACCAGCATCACCGTGCCGGTCTCGGCGATCAGCGCGTTGGCTCCGGTGACCCCGACGCCCGCCTCCTCGAACACGCGCCGCAGCGCCAGGCGGGCGACCCTGGCCATCTCGGACACGTCCTCGCGCGACACCGGGCGGCCGACGTGCGCCTCGAGGAGCGCGCTCACCTCCTGCCGGCTCTTGTGGATGGCCGGCATGACCATGTGGGACGGCATCTCCTGCGCGAGCTGGACGATCCACTCCCCGAGGTCCGTCTCGACCACCGTGAGCCCGGCCGCCTCCAGGGCCGCGTTCAGGAACAGTTCCTCCGAGACCATGGACTTGCCCTTCGCGACCAGGGTGGCGCCGCGGCGGCGGCAGACGTCGAGCACGTACCGGTTGGCGGCCTCCGCGGTGTCGGCCTCGAAGATCACCGCCCCTGCCGCGGTGGCCGCAGCCGTGAACCGGGCGGCGAGCTCCGGCCGCTCGCGCGCCGCCCGGCGCTTGGCCTCGGTCAGTCGCCGCCGCTGGCCGGCGAACGACGCCTCCGGGACGCCGAGCGCCGCCTGGGCGGCGAGGTGGTGCAGGGCGGCGCCCCGGTCGTCGCGCCAGGCGCGCTGGAACGCGAGCAGGTTCCGGCGCAGGCGGTCGTCGGTCAGGGCGCGGCGGTAGCGGGCGGCGAACGGCGCGATGGCCCGCATGGTCAGCGCTCCAGGAGCAGCACGTGGAGGACGCCGGGCCCGTGCACGCCGACCGCGAGCCGCCGCTCGATGTCGGCGCTCCGGCTCGGACCGGTGACCAGGGACGCGTAGGCCGGGGGCCGGGCGCTGAGCTCGCGCACGCGGGCGAGGGCCTCGTCGAGCGTCGGGACGACGCTCCCGGCGTCGAGCAGCACCACGTGCACGTCGACGCACAGCTCGAGGCGCCGGTCGGCCGCCGTGGAGTGGACCAGGACCGACCCCGTCTCCGCCACGCCCAGCCGGCCGAGCGAGATGCCGCCGTCGGGGGCGCGGGTCGGCCGGATCGTGCCGGGCTCGACGACGGCGAGGCCGGCGGCGCGGGCCGCCAGGACGTACTCGTCTCGACCGGGGACGGCGCCCGCGACCGCCAGGCTTCGGCAGCCGTGCTCACGGAGGATGGCGATCGCGGCCCCGGGAGCCGCAGCCGCCGCCGTCCGGTTCCGGCCGGCGCCGACCCGGGTCAGCTGCGTCTCGAACGCCGCCAGCACGCTCACGCCCTCGTCCCTCACCGCGGTCCCCGGAGGATCGTCGGCGGGGGCGATCCCCCGACGCCCGGCCCGCCCGGCCGGCTCGATCGGGCGCGGCTGCGGTGGAGTGGTCCCATCCGGATCACGGTCTCCTGGACCGCCCGCCCCTGCGCTGGGGCGGGGCGGGCCCGCCTCGCCGACCGGGGCAGGAGGGGCGTGAGGCGAGAGGGGCGCCGGGCCCGGGCTCGGGGCGCGGAGCGCGGCCTGGGCCCGGGGGCACGGCGGCCCGGCGCGCCCCGCGGTCAGGTGGTCGGAGCGCCCTGGGCGGCCGGCCGCCGCCCGCCGCGCCGCCGCCGCCGGCGGCGGCGCGGGCCGCGGCTCCCGGGCGGCGCCCCGTCGGCCGAATCCCCCGCATCGCGGCCGCTGCCGTTGCCGATCTCGGCTCCCACCGGCGTCTCGCCCTCGGGCGTCCGCTCGTCCGGCTTGCCTTCGAGCTCGCTCACCGGGGCGTCGGGCGCCTCCTCGGCGAGCGTGATCGCGCCCGCGGGGCTCACGACGATCTCCCGGATGCGGCGCAGGCGCGTGATGAGGCGCGGGGAGCCGGGCGGCCGCTGGAAGCCGCGTGCCTTGAGGACGTTCGCCACCGCGTCGATGGTCACGGTCCCGCCGGGCGAGGCCTCGACGAGATCCCGGACCACCGACACCAGCTCGTCGTGCGGCGCGGTGTGGGCAGCAGCCGGACCCGGCCGCGCGGGCGCCGCGGGCCGGGGCTCCGGGGCCGGCCGCGCCGGCGCGGGTCGGGTGGGCTCGCGGCTCCGGGGTTCCTGGCCGGCGGGCGCCGCCGGCGTCGCGACGGCGCCGCGACCCCGTCGACGGCGGCGCCGCCGCGAGCGTGCCGCGGGCTCGGGCCCCCGCCGGGTCTCGGGCACCAGCTCGGCCACGTCCTCCTTGACCAGCCGGCGGTAGGAGAGGCGGCGGAACTCGATGCCGAGGCTCGCCGCCACGTCCCCCACGGCGTCGAACGCACGGTCGTCGGAGACGATCTCGATGACGTCCCCGGGGCGCGCCCCCGCCAGCCAGATGCCGGCGGCGACCGCGATGCGGAGATCGCTCCAGTCGCGCACGCCGGTGGAGGGGGCGCTGTGCACCAGCTGCGCACCGCGCTGCGCCAGGAGCCGCGCCGATTCGTGGCCGACGACCCTCCAGTTCGCCACCGCGATCAGGTCCGTGTGGGCGTCGCGCCGGTCGACGGCGAGATGGTCGATGACCTGGGCGAGGTGCTGCGCGCGGCTGGTGTTCTCGACGTCGAGGAAGATGCCCCGGCGGGCGGTCGGCCGCGGCCGCTCGGGGGCCAGCGGGAGCACGCGGGTGGCGAACTCCGCCTCGGGCGAGGCCAGCGGGACCGGAAGGTCGGGCGGCTCGGCCGGCTCGGCCGTCGGCGGCGGGGGGAGCGGCGCCGCCCCCGCCGGCTCCGGGCGCCGCGCGGGTCGGCTCCGCTGCGGCGGCCGCCCCGGTCGTCCGCGCGCCGGCTTGCGGCTCGTGTTGCCCCGTCCCTTGGTCGCCACGGTCGACCTAGTGTAACGCAGGAACCCGCGCGGCCCCACACTCCCCGCTGAGTATCTCCCCGCTGGGTATACTTCGAGACGTGAGGCCCGGCCAGCCCCCCCTGACCGTCTCCGGCGATGGACGGCCGGCGGGTCGCGCTCCGTCCGCCGGGCGAGGCCGGCGCTCGCGCGAATGATCCCGCCGCTCGGTCACCCGCTCCAGATCGTCCACCCGGTGCTCCCGCCGCCGGCGCGGCTGTGGGGAGCGGGGAGACCCAGCTACCCGGACGAGCCGCCGGCGGCCGACGCCGTCGACGTCGGCGTCCAGGCGTGGCGCGCCGCCGGCGTGCGGCTGGTCGTGAGCCTCATCGAGGACTGGGAGGTGCCGCGGCGCGCGCCCGGGCTCTTCGACACGCTGGCGCGGCACGGGCTCGAGAGCTGGCGGTTCCCGATCGTCGACTTCGGCGTGCCCGCCGATCCGGTCGCGTTCCGAGCGCTGCTGGTGCGGCTCCGGGCTCGCCTCGGCGCGGGAGAGGGCATCCTCGTCCACTGCAACGCGGGCCTCGGCCGGACGGCGGTCGTGCTCGCCTCCATGCTCAAGCTCCACGGTGTGGCGGCCGATCCCGTCTCGGAGCTCCGGCGGATCTACCGTCCCACCGCCATGCAGGAGCCGACCCAGGAGGCCTTCGTGCGCGGGTTGCTCGTCGGCGCGAACGGCGACGCCCCCGCCCGGTGACGCCGGGCGCCCGGGGCGACCCCCGGCGGCGTGGGCGTCGGGCTCACCGCGGCCCGGTCCACCCGATGCCGCCGACCCGGGACGGGGTCCGCGCGACCCTGGGCGCCTCGGCTGGCGCCGCCGATCCCGGGCGGCGTCCGCGCGACCCGGGGCGCCCCGGCGCCCGCCCCGGACAGGCGGAGGGGGGAGCGTCGGGAGCCGGCCGTCTCCCGAGGGCGCGCGGGCGGCGGGGACGGCCGGCGCGATGAGCGCGATCCGGGAGGCCTGGCTCGGCTACAAGCATCTGAGCTTCGAGCTGCTGGCCCTCGCCGAAGGGGACCATGTGCTCGACGTGGGCTGCGGGACAGGGGAGGACGCGCGCGCCATCGCGGGGCTCGTGCGCGGCGTGGCGGTGACCGGCCTCGACGTCGACGAGGCGCGGGTGGGGGAGGCGCGGGCGCAGACGCTCGGCCTCCCGCGGCCCGTCGACTTCCAGGTGGGGGACGTCTACGCCCTCGAGTTCGAGGACGCCAGCTTCGACGCCTGCCGCGCCGATCGCGTGTTCCACCACCTGACGGACCCGCGGAAGGCGCTGGGCGAGATGGCGCGCGTCACCCGGCCCGGGGGCCGCCTGGTCGTCTCGGACGTCGACTACGACACGCTGGTCGTGGAGGGCGGCGACCCCGGCGTCACGCGGCGCATCCTCGAGCACCACGCGGACCGGATGGAGAGCGGCCGGGTGGGGCGGCAACTGCCCGGCCTGTTCGCGGATGCCGGGCTCGACCCCGTGACGGTGCACCCCTACGCCGCCGTCGTCCGCGAGGACGACGAGGAGGTTTTGAGGCTCCGGGACAAGGCGGCCCGCGCCGTCGAGGCGGGCCGGATCGGGGCCGCCGAGGCGGCGGCCTGGGAGGCCGCGCTGGAGCGCGCGCAGCGGACCGGCCGGTTCCTGTGCGCGGTGACGGTCTTCACGGTGCGGGGCTACCGGCGGTGACCGGCGCCCCGGGCGCCCCGGCCGGCCCCGCCGCGCCTCCGGAGCGGCCGTACGCGACGCTGGCGCCCTACTTCGCGCGGCTGTTCGAACCGCGCGGGATCCGGCGCTGGTTCGCGGCCGCCCACGCGCTGGTGGCGGCCGCCGGGGTGCGCGGGGGCCGCCATCTCGACGTGGGGGCGGGGACCTGCCGGTACAGCCGGTACTGGGCGCGCGCCGGCTTCCGGACCGTGTGCCTCGACCTGCTCCACCCGATGCTGCGGCGCGCGCGGCTGGCGGGGGTGGAGCGACGCCTGTTCCGCGTCTGCGGGACCATCGACTGCCTGCGGCCGGCGGGTGCGTTCGACCTCGCGACCGCCGTCGACGACGTGGTCGCCTACGTCGGCGCGCAGCCGGGCGGGCTCGACGAGTTCCTCGGCGCCTTGCGCCCGCGCCTGCGGCGGGGCGGGCTCTTCCTGTTCGACTTCATCACCCCCGAAGGGCGCCGCCGCTACACGTTCCGCAACGCGCGGCGCGTGCCCGAGGGCCGGATCGTCGCCGACAGCCGCGGGCGATTCGACGAGGTCCGCCGGACGCTGGTGGTGGCGCTGACGCTCACGACCCCGGGCCACGTCGCCCACGAGGAGCACGTGCTCCGCCTCTACACGGTCGACGAGATGCAGGCCCACCTCGAGCGGCGGGGGTTCGACGTCGTGGCCGTGACCGATCTCTACGAGAGTCCCGGCGTGCCGTACCAGGCCGGCCAGCCGTCGTACGACGTGGTCGCACGCCGGAGATGACCGGGGCCCTCGCTCGCCTCGGCGGCGTCGCGGCCGACCTGGGCTGGGGTCGCGCGCTCCGCGTCGCGGCGGTCTGGGCGCTCCGCCGCCGGTACCTCCTGCTCCACGTGGATCTCCCGACGCTGCGGGCGCGGGTGCCGGCACCGCCACCCATGCCGCCGACGATGCGGGTGGGCTTCCTCACCGACGCTGCTCGGCCCGCCCTGCAGGCGCTCGATCCCGCGATGACGCCCCCGGAGGTCTCCCGCCGCCTGGCCGAGGGGCAGGAGTGCCTGCTGGGGTGGTGGCGCGACGAGCTCGTTCACTACCGCTGGACCGTCGTGGGGGCCGCGTACCTCCCGTATCTCGGGCGCCGGCTGGCGCCTCCTCCCGGCGAGGTGCTGGTGGTCGAGAACTACACGGCCCCCCGCGCCCGCGGGCGCGGCATCGCGTCGCGCGTGATGATGGCCGACGTCGCGCGCCACAACGCAGCGGGCCGCGCCGGCGCCGTGTGGCTGTCGGCGTGGTGGAACACGGCCTCGCTCGCGCTCAGCGACCAGCTCGGCTCGTGGGTGGTCGGCTCCGTGGGGTACTGGGGCGCCGGGCCGCTCCGCCGTTACTTCGCGACCGGCGTCGCGCGGTTCGACGCTGACGGGACCGCGGTCGTCGCGCTGCCGTGAACCCGCGGGCTGTGCCGGCGGGGGACGATGCCGCGTCGGAGGCGCCGCCGGGGTTCGGTCCGGCGGGGACGGGTCGGGCGCCGAACGCCCGACCCGTCCCCGCCGCTGCCCTGGCTAGTCCTCCCGGATCTTCTCGCCGATCTTTTCGACGGCCTCGCCCGCCTTGCGACGGGCCTTGCCGACCGTCTCCTGGGCCTCGCCCTGGGCGCGCTGGGCCTCGCCCTCGGCCTCGAGGTCCGGGTTCCCGGTCGCCTCGCCGGCCTTGTCCTTGACGTAGCCCTTCGCCTTCTCCCACTTGCCCTTCATCTCGTCCGACATCGCTTGCTCCTTTCCGATCCCGTGCGGCGCGGGGGCGCGGCGCTCGGGGCGCCGGTGGTTCGACACCCCCGGCCCACGGGACGTCGAGCAAGCGGCGTGCCCCGGAGGGGGCCGACCCGTCCCGGGCCCCCGGGGCGGCCCGGCGGGGCGGCGCCGGGGGGGCGCCGGACGGCCGGTGGCCGGATCTGGACGCCTGCCGCGCGTGCGCCACGACAGCGCTGCGTGCGCGGGACACGCCGTCGTGCCCGGACGCGGACGGTGACCGGGCCCGAACGCTCGACCGGAACGGGGCCCAGTCGGGGCGCGAGGCGGACGCGTCCGCGTGGGAAGGCGCTCGGGTGTCGGCGTCAGCGCACGCTCGGACGGCGGGCCGCGACCAGGCGCGCCGTGCCAGCCGGGGGCGCTGTCCGGCACGTGGCCCGCAGCGCCCGGTAGCGCGCGGGGGTCAAGCCGTACGCCGACCGGAACACGCGCGTGAAGTGCGCCTGATCGGCGAAGCCCGCCTCGAGCGCGACGTCGACCAGCCGGCGGCCCCCGTCCATCCGCTCGCGCGCCAGCTCGAGCCGGCGCATGAGCAGGTACCGGTGCGGGCTGGTCCCGAAGGCGATGCGGAACTGGCGGGCCAGATCGTACCGGCTCAGGCCGGAGACCGACTCCAGCTCCCGCGAGTGCACGACGCGGGCGCGCTCGGCGTCGAGGTACTGCCGCGCGCGCTCGACTGCGCGGAGATCGATCCGCCGGCCGGCGCCGGCCGGCGCGGGTGCCCGGGCGCCGGCCATCAGCCCGCGGGCCAGGTCCAGGACGAGGTCGTCCACGGCCACCGGGTCGAGGGGCCCCTGGAAGGCCGCGGCGACCGCCCGGGCCAGGATCGGGTTCGTCGACACGGGCTCCCGCAGGAACGGCAGGGGATACGGTCGTCCGCAGAGGGTCCGGAGCGCCTCGCCGAGGCGAGCCGGCTCGACGTAGACGATCCGGTACCCGAATCCGTCCGCGGTGCCGGCCCGCCCGTCGTGGACCTCATCCGGGTGGAGCACGACGACCTCCCCCGGCGTGCTCGCGTGGCGGGCGCCACGGTAGTCGAACACCTGCACGCCCGAGTCGGTGACCCCGATCGCGTAGGTGTCGTGCCGGTGCTTCCGGTACGCCGGGCCCGCGAACCACGCGCGCAGGAGCTCGACTCCGCCCGCCGGCCGGGCGCCGGCCAGCCAGGCCGCCCGGGGGTCCTGGCACGGGCGTTCAAGACCCTCGCCGGCCGATCTGGTGTCGTTCACCTGCATCGCTCGCATTCTGGCACGAGGCGCCGCGAAGGCGCCCGCGGCACCGGGGGTCGCGCATGACGATCGACCGGATCCTGGCCTTCCTGCTCTTCGCCGTGGTGGCCGCCGTGACCCCCGGCCCGAGCAACCTCATGCTGACGACGGCCGGCGCGCGGGTGGGGGTGGTGCGGGGGCTGCCCTGTCTCCTCGGCGTCACGACCGGCATGGGGATCATGATGTTCATCGTGCCGCTCGGGCTCGGGAGCCTCGTCCTGGCGCACCCGGCCGCCCTGGCCGTGCTCCACTGGGGCGGGGCGGCGGTCCTCGGGTGGCTCGCCTGGAGGATCGCGACGTCCGGGGGCCGGGGCGAGGCCGCGGCCGACGTCGACCCGGTCGGGTTCCTCGGCGCGGCGGTGTTCCAGTGGGTCAACCCCAAGTCGTGGCTGGTCGCGGCGAGCGCGGCCGGCACCTTCCTGGGCGCGGAGGCCGGGCGCCCGGTCGCGCAGGCGGCGAGCCTCGGCGGCCTGTTCGTGCTGGCCGCGCTGCCCGCCTGCTTCCTCTGGTTGGCGTTCGGCGCCGGGCTCCAGCGCGTCCTCCAGGGACGCCGGCGCCGGCGGCTCTTCGACGTGGCGATGGGCGTGCTCCTGGCGCTCTCGATCGCCCTGATCGTGCGGTAGGCGTTCACGGAAAGCCGCCCGCGCCGCGTCCGCCCCGGACGAGCGGCGCGCCGGGTGCCACGCCGCGGGACCGGCGGGTCCTAGAAGAAGAGCCAGGTGACCGCGCCGAACACCGGGAGCAGGATCGGCACGCTGTAGCGCAGGTACCCGAGGAAGGTCGGCATGGGGACCTTCGCCTCCTCCGCGATCGCCTTCACCATGAAGTTCGGCGCGTTCCCGATGTAGGTGTTCGCGCCCATGAAGACGGCTCCGGCGCTGATGGCGGCGAGGATGTCGTGCGGGACGCCGACGACGTCGTCACGGAGGCGGAGCCCCTGGCCGAGCGCCAGGAAGGTCGCATAGGTCGGCGCGTTGTCGAGCACCGACGACAGGGCGCCGGTCGCCCAGAAGAACTGCCAGGGCTCCCGGACCCCGAGGACGCCGCCGTGCGCCCGCAGGAGGTCGATCGGCGGGATCATCGTCAGGAAGATCCCGAGGAACAGGACGGCGACCTCGACCATGGGGCGCGCGGTGAAGCGGTTCGCCCGCCGGATCTCGCCGGGAGTCCGCCAGAGGGAGAGCGCGGCCAGCCCGACGGTCGCCATCTCGCGCCAAGGCCCGCACAGGAACGCCACCGCCAGCACGACCCCGGCCAGGCAGGCGAGGTTCCCGCCGCCGGCGAGCCGGAGCGGCCGCCGGCGGGTGCGGTCGCGGATCATCGCCGCCAGCGGCTCCCGCGGATGGAGGAGCGAGTCCCAGACGAAGTAGACCAGGAGGAGGGCCGCGACGCAGAAGAGCCAGTGTCCGTAGAGGCGGAAGGTCCACGTGAACGGCACCCCCTCGAGGTAGCCGAGGAACAGGGGCGGGTCGCCGAGCGGGGTGAGCAGGCCCCCGACGTTGGACACCAGGAAGATGAAGAAGACCACCGTGTGCGTGACGCGGGTCCGCTCCCGGTTCGTCTGCAGCAGCGGCCGGATCAGGAGCATCGAGGCGCCGGTCGTGCCCAGGAACGACGCGAGCCCCGCTCCGACCGCCAGGATCGCGGTGTTGACCAGCGGGGTCGCCTCCAGATCCCCGGTCAGGCGGATCCCGCCCGCGATCACGTACAGACAGGAGAGCAGCAGGATGAAGGCGAGGTACTCCGTCGCCGTCTCCCACAGCGCGTGGGGCCGGTGGATCGCGTACGCGACGACGATCGGCAGGCTGAGGACGACGGAGAGCACGAGCTTGTTGCGATTGGGCTCCCACCAGTGAGGGGCGGCGAGCGGCGCCACCGCGATCGCGAGCAGCATCGCGGCGAACGGGAGCACGCTGTAGAGCGGGGCCGCGGTCGCCACGGTGCCCCCCACGATATGCCGCGGACCGTGCTCCTTCAAAGTCTTGCCGCGGCCGGAGCCGCCGCGCTAGAGTCCGGTCGACGCGTTCATCGGCGTGTCCGCGGCGGCGACGGCTCCCGCTCCCACCATGACGGGTGCCCCGCGCGGCGTCTCGAGCCGGCGGCTCCCGGTGGCGCCGCCGGGGCGGCGTGGGGTCGGCCCACCGCGTCATGCCCCGCGCGCCCGTCGACGGGATACCCCGGTCCCGGTGGCCGGGGACCGAACACCGGCGTCCGCCGACCGGTGAGCGCCGGATGCCGGTGAGCCCAGGAGGACACGACCCCCCGAGGAGGACACCCCAAGGCGAGGAGGTCCCACATGCAGGCGATCCCGCCCGAGGTCGAGGGCCTGGACGTCCTGGTTCCCAAGCAGTCTGCGGTGGACCATCAGGGAAGGCTCCGACACCGGCCGATCGAGGGCCTGCGCTTCCGGACGAGCCGGCCGGTGCCGCACGAGGACGGCACGTTGACCGAGATCGCCCGCACGGATTGGCCCGAGGTCGACCAGCCGATCGTCCAGACCCACGTGACGACCACCCTGCCGGGGCGCACGCGCGCCTGGGGGCTGCACCGGCGCAGCACGGACCGGCTGTTCGTCGTCCGCGGCCTGGTCTCGATCGTCGTGTACGACGGCCGCCTGAGCTCCCCGACCCGCGGTCTCGTGAACGAGTTCAAGCTGTCCGAGCGCAACCCCGGCCTGCTGGTGATCCCGCCCGACCTGTACCATGGCTGGAAGGTGATCGGCCCCGACGAGGCCTTCATCGTGAACATGCCGACCTGCGCCTACGACCATGCCAGCCCCGACGCGCTCGATCTCCCGTACGAGTCCCCGCTCGCGGCCCGGATCGTCCCGTGGCGATGGTGAGTGCGCCGCGCGCGCTGGTCGTCGTGCCGACGCACGACCACCCGGAGACGCTGGACCTCGCCGTGGAGAGCGCGCTCGCCCAGACGGTCGGGGACCTGGAGGTCGTGATCGTCGGGGACGGCGTCGGCGACGACACCCGTGCCGTCGCGACCGGGCTGTGCCGGCAGGACCGCCGCGTCCGGTTCGTCGACCGGCCGAAGTCGTCCGGGCGCGCCGAGCAGGCGCGCCACGAGGTCGTGGCCGCCAGCCCGGCGCCGGTGATCACGTACCTCGGCGACGACGACCTCCTGCTCGGGGACCACGTCGAGCTCATGCTGGCGCTGCTGGCCGACCACGACTTCGCGCACCCGTACCCGGCGTTCCTGGACGAGGAAGGACGGGTGTCCGTCCGGCCGACCGACCTCGGTGATCCGGCGTGCGTCGCCTGGCACCTCCGGCCCGGGCACAACGTCGTGAGCCTCACCGGGGCCGCCCACACGCGGGCCCTCTACGCCCGCCTGCCGCACGGCTGGCGTCCCGCGCCCCCGGGGGTCCCGTCGGATCACCACATGTGGCAGCAGATCTTCGTCGTCCCCGGGGTGCGCCTCGTGACCGCGCCCCGGTCGACCACGATCAAGTTCCCCGCCGCCTTGCGCCGCGGGTGGTCGCCGGCGCGCACGCGCGCGACCGCGCTCGACCTGGCGACCCGGATCCGGCGGCCGGCGTTCCACGCGGAGTGGGACGCCGAGGTGAGCGCCGCCGTGCGCCGCGCGGCTGCCGTCCAGCACCGGGAGCTGTCGGTCGCCACGCGGCGGGTCGCGGAGCTCGAGGGGCGCGCTGCGGCGCTCGAGCGGGAGCTGGCCGCGATGCGGGCGACACGGACCTGGCGCTGGCACGACCGGCTGGCGCGCTCGCGCGTGCTCCGCCGGGTGCTCACGCGCCACCGGGCCGCCCCGGCCGCGGCGGATCCAGCGGGTCGGGGATGACGTGCGCCGGCCGCGGGGCGTGACCTCGATCCGGTGAGCGACCCCGAGGCCGTCCGCCGCGCGACCGAGCTCTGGCAGGAGGCGTACCGGCTCCAGATGGCGGGGCAGCTCGACGCGGCCATCGAGACGTACCGGCGGTCCATCGCGATCCATCCGACGGCCGAGGCGCACACCTACCTCGGATGGACGCTCTCCTTCCAGGGGAAGCTCGAGGAGGCGACCGCCGAGTGCCTCCGGGCCATCGAGGTCGACCCGGAGTTCGGGAATCCGTACAACGACATCGGGGTGTACCTCATGCAGCGCGACCGCCTGGACGAGGCGGTGCCGTGGCTCGAGAAGGCGAAGCGGGCACGCCGGTACGAGCCCCGGCAGTTCCCGTACATGAACCTGGGTCGGATCTACCTGCGCCGGGGGCGCTGGTGGGAGGCGCTCCACGAGTTCGAGGGGGCGGTGCGCGTCGCCCCGCAGGACCCCGAGGCGCGCCGGGCGCTCCACACGCTGCGGGGGCGGCTGAACTAGCCTGAAGCCGGCGCGGCCCGGGCGCCCGGGGGACCGGGCGGCCGGCGACGGCCGAGGGGCCGGGAGAATGAGCGGACGGGTGGCGCTGGTCACCGGGGGCACCCGCGGCATCGGCCGGGGGATCGCGCTCGCCCTGGCGCGCCAGGGCTGGACGGTCGCGGTGTCGTACCGGGCTGATGCCCGCGCCGCGGCCGAGACCCGGGCGGCGCTCGAGGGCGTCGGCGCCCGGGCCCTCGCGCTGCGGGCGGACGTCTCCGACCCGGCGGCCGCGGCGGCGCTCGTGCGCGAGGTCGAGGCGGCCTGCGGCCGGATCGACGCGCTGGTCCAGGCGGCGGGGCCGTTCCGGCGCGTGCCGCTGCTCGACGAGACCCCGGAGGGCTGGCGTGACACGCTGCGCGGGAACCTCGACCCGCTCCTGTTCCTGACCCAGGCGGTCGCGCCCGGGATGGCCGCCCGGCGCTGGGGGCGGATCCTGGCGCTCGGGCTCGCGACCGCGGACCGCGTCGGGGCGCAGCCGAACGTGACCGCCTACGCGATCGCCAAGACCGGGGTGCTGGTGCTCGTCCGGTCGCTCGCGCGGGTCCTCGCCGCCGACGGGATCACGGTGAACGCCGTCTCGCCGGGCGTGCTGGACGCGGGAAGCGCCCCGCGCGCCGAGCTGGAGGCGATGCAGCGGCGGATCCCCGCCGGGCGGTGGGGACGGATCGAGGACGTCGTCGCCGCCGCGCGGTTCCTCCTCTCGGAGGAGGCCGGCTACGTGACCGGCGCGAACGTGCCGGTGAGCGGCGGCTGGGGCCTCTGACCCGGATTCCGTCCCCTCGTCCCTTCTCCCTTCGCGGGCGAGGGTGAGGAGACCATACGAGCCGGTCCGGCGGGGATCGGGCCGCCTGCGTTCACCACCCGCCGGCGACGGGGCGCGGGCCCAGGCCGGCCAGGTCGTGCTCGGGCCGGCGGCCGGCGACCAGGTCCGCGACGATCCGCGCCGTCCCGAACGCCATCGTCCACCCCATGTGGCCGTGCCCCGCGTTCAGGTAGAGGTTGCGGAGGCGGCCGAGCCCGAGCACCGGAGGGCCGTCGGCGGTCATGGGACGGAGGCAGGCGCGGTACTCCCCGCGTTCCCAGTCGGCGGCGTCGGGGAACACGTCCCGGGCGAACCGCAGGATGTTGTCGAAGTCCCGCGGCCGCCAGCCCCGGTCGTAGCCGGCGAACTCGGCGGTCGAGGTCAGGCGGAGCCGGTCGCCCTGTCTCGACCAGCCCACGAGCCACTGCTCGTCGACGCCGGGCACGGTCGGCGCCAGCCCGTCGGGGCGGATCGGAAACGTCGACGAGTATCCCTTGGCCGGGTAGACGGCGAGCCGGACCCCCGCCGTCCGCGCGACCGCGGCCGCGCCGACCCCGAGCGCCAGGACGTAGGCATCGGCGGCGAGGGAACCCGTCGCGGTCAGCGCCGCGGTCACCCGGTCCCCCTCCCGCCGGAGGCCGGTGATCGGCGTCCCGATCCGGAGGCTGACGCCCAGCTTCTCGCGGCAGAGATCCGCCAGCCGCGCGGTGAACAGCCGCGAATCGCCGCTCGAATCCCCGAGGTCCCGCACGGCGCCGGCGATCTTCGCCTTGACCGGCGCGAACACGGGATCGAGCCGCGCGACCTGGTCGGGATCGAGCACCTCCTGGCGCTGCCCGTGCTCGGCGAGGAGCGCCATCTTCCGGACCCCGAGCTCGAGCTCGCGCGGGTCGCGGAAGACGTAGAGCGCGCCCTGGCGCACGGCGTGGTACTCGATCCCCTCGGCTCGCACCAGCTCGGCCATGACCGCCTGGCTGTACTGGCAGAGCCGCAGCTTGACCAGCGTGTTCCGCCGCGCGCGCTCGGCGGTGCACTCGCGGAGGAACCGGAGCCCCCATCGGTAGAGCTCCGGGTCGAGCCGGAGCCGCATCCGGATGGCGGTCGCCTGGCCGAGCAGGGACCGGACGAGCAGGCCCGGCGCCTTCGGCGACGCCCAGGCGAAGGAGTGGCCCGGGGCGATGATTCCCGCGTTCCCCGCGCTGGCCTCGAGCCCGACCGCCTCCCGCGCCTCGACCACCGTGACCTGGTGGCCGTCCTTCGCGAGGAAGTAGGCGGTCGTGACCCCGACGATCCCTCCGCCCAGCACGAGGACGTTCATGCGGCCGCCTCCGCCGGTCGTCACGGTACCACGCCGGCGGAGGCGCGGATCGCGCGCCGTGCCTCACCCGGGCGGCGCGGGCGAGGCCTGGCGCTCCGCGACGTCGCGACGTCAGGCGAGCGCGGCGATCCGGCGGCCGAGCTCGGGGCGCGGCACGGCGCCGACGATCGTGTCGACCACCTGGCCGTCCTTGAAGAGCAGGAGCGTCGGGATCCCCTGGATCCCGAAGCGCTGGGCGAGCCCGGGTTCCTCGTCGACGTTCACCTTGGCGATGACGACCCGACCGGCCTCGGCGCGCGCGATCTCGTCCAGCATCGGCGCGATCATGCGGCAGGGGCCGCACCAGGGAGCCCAGAAGTCCACGACCAGCCGCGGCGTGGCGGCGACGATCTCGGCGAAGTTGCGCTCGCCCAGGGCGAGCGTGGTGGTCTCGGCGGCAGCGGCATCCATGCGATTTTCCTCCCGGCACTGATCTCTCGCGGCGCGCCGCCGGACCGGCGCGCGCCGTCCGGTGTTGAGACGCGAGGCCTCCGGGACGGGATTCCGCCCGCGCCGGGCCGGCCGTCCCGGCCCGCGACGCCCGGCCGTGCCGCGGGCGGCGCCCGGGCGTTCTGCCGTAGAATGTGGCGTCCCCGGACCGGCTCGCGGAGCCGCCCGCCGAGGGATGCGGCGGCTCTGGGTCGGAGAGTTCCTGCCGTGGCCGCGGTCGGGTGGTCCACCGCCGGCGGGATCGCCCCCCTGGAGCGCCGGCGACCGGCCCGCGGCGCGAGCGCGGCCGGTGCGGGCCTGGGGCCACGGCCCCCTCGAGGAGGTCTCGATGGAGCGAACGAGCCGCCGGTCGGGCGGCGCGGGTCCCGGACGCGCCGGCGCCCGCGGGGGCGCGCCATGAGCCGGCTCGACGGTCCCGGCGCCGCGCTTCTCCGCCTCGTCGCGGCGGCGAGCCTGGACGACCTGCCCAGGCCCGCGCTCGAGTCCGCCCGGCTGGCGGTCCTCGACTGGTGGGGCGTGACGGTGGCCGGGGCGACCGAGCCCGTGGCGGAGCTGGTCCGGGCGGCGAGCCCGGCGCCCGCCGGGCCGGCGTCGGTCCTCGGCACCGACCGGAGCGCGCCACCGCTGGCCGCCGCGCTCTGGAACGGGACGGCCGCCCACGCGCTCGACTTCGACGACGTGACGCTCGCGCTTCCCGGACACCTCACGGCGCCGCTGCTCCCCGGGATGCTCGCGCTGGCCGAGGCGCGGCGGCTCTCGGGCCGGAGCCTCCTGACCGCGTTCGTGGCCGGCGCGGAGGTGACCGGGCGCCTGGCGCGGGCCCTCGGCCGTGGCCACTATCGCGCCGGCTGGCACGCCACCGCCACCCTGGGCCGGCTCGGCGCCGCCGCCGGGTGCGGCCGGCTCCTGGGGCTGGATGCGGCCGGGATCGATCGAGCGGTCGGGCTCGCTGCCGCCCAGCTCGGCGGCATCCAGGAGTCGTTCGGGACGATGGCGAAGCCGTTCCAGGTCGGTCGGGCGGCGGCCGACGGGCTCCTGGCCGCGCTCCTGGCGGAGGCGGGCGCGACCGGGCCGGCGGGCCTCCTGGACCGGGCCGAGTGGGCCCGCCGTCTCTCGCCGGAGTGGAGCCCGGAGCGGCTCGCGCGCGGCCTCGGCGCCGAGTGGGAGATCGCGGGCATCATCTTCAAGCGCTATCCGTGCTGCTTCGCGACCCACGCCGCCATCGCGGCCGTCCTGGACCTGGTCCCGTGCCCGGACCCAGACGCCGTCGAGAGCGTCGAGCTCGCGGTCTGTCCGACGGCGCTCCAGATCGCGGATCAGCGCGCGCCGCGGACCGGCCTCGCCGGCAAGTTCAGCGTCAGCTACTGCGTGGCCAGCGCGCTCCTGCGCGGGCACGTCCGCGAGACCGACTTCGCCGACGCGGCGGTCCGGGCGCCGGCGCTCCAGGCGGTCGCGGCGCGGGTGCGGCTCGAGGCGCGGCCGGAGTTCGACGAGACGCGGGCCCGCGCCGTCGTGCGGCTGCGGGACGGGACCGTGCGCGAGGCCGCCGCGGATCTCCGGGCGAGCCTCGACCCCGCCCGGGTCCGGCGGGAGCTCGGGGAGAAGTTCCGGGCGCTGGTCGCGCCGCGGCTCGGGCCCGCGGCCGGCCGGCTGGAGGCGCAGCTGGGCGCGGTCGACGAGCTGCCCGACATGGCCGGGCTCGCCCGGGCGAGCGTGGCCTGAACGGCCGCCCCGGCGACCGGTCGCGGGCGGCGAGGGGCTCGTCGCCGCCACGCGACGACGGGGAGCGAGCCGCGATCCGTGCAGACAGGGAGGCAGCGATGACGCGTGAGCGGAGGATCATCGGTCGCCGGGCGGTGCTGCGGGCCGGCGGGGTGGCGGCGGGCGCGCTGCTGACCGGGGGGCTCGGCACCCGCCCGGGCCGCGCCCAGGGCAAGGGGAAGGTCCGCTTCGCCTATCTCCAGCTCGGGTGGGCGGCGTGCGAGATCATCCACAAGGAGGACCTGCTCGGCAAGCGCGGCTGGCAAGCCGAGTACACGGTCGTGCCCGGCTCCCCCGGGGGGCTCGTCAACACGTTCGCGGCCGGGAACGTCGACGCCATCGACATGTCCTTCGCGCTCTCGGCCAAGATGTTCGAGGACGGCGTCCCGATGAAGGTGACCGGGGTCGCGACCGCGGTGCTCGGCGCGATCGTCGCCCGCAAGGACGCGGGGATCGCCGGGGTCGAGGGTCTGCGGGGTCGGAAGGTCGCGGCCGTGGTCGGCTCGACGACCTTCTTCGACATCCGGACGCTCGCGCTCAAGGGGTACGGGCTGGACATCCAGAAGGACACCCAGCTCATCACCGCCCAGGCCCCACCGGACATGGCCACGATGATCGCGAACCGGAGCGTGGATGCGGTGGTCGCGTGGCAGCCGGTGTCGGACCTGATCGTCCAGCGGGGCGACGGCGTGTACCTGGCGAAGCAGATCGACCTCTGGCGCAGGGCGACCGGACGGGCCGCCGGGTTCCCGGTCCACGTCTGCTACGTGGTCAGCCCGAGCTTCATCGAGAAGCACCCGGTGTTTCCGCGGGACCTCAACGACGCCCAGCGCGAGGCCGTCGAGCTCTGGACCGGGAACCGCCCGCGGGCGGTCGAGATCGTGGCCGAGATCACGAAGATGCCGAAGCCGGTCGTCGAGTACGCCCACAGCCAGACCGTCCAGATGCTCCACGGGCTCTCCGACGAGCAGATCGACACGCTGGTCGCGCAGCTCCGGCTGATCAAGGAATCCGGCTTCCTGAAGTCGGACGTCTGGGACGATCCCGCGCGCATCCGGAGGGAGTTCTTCTGGCGAGGCTGAGGCGAGCGCGGCCCGGCGGGAGCTCGGCCGGCGGGGAGGCCGCCGGCGCCGGAGGCGGTCACCCCGGGGGGCCGGCGCCCCATCCGGGATCGTGAGTCCGGTGCCGCCGCCGCCGACCGGCCGCGGTCCCGAGCCGTCGCTCCGACCACCGCGTCCGATGCCTGGCGCCCTCGGCGGGGGGCGAGGCTGGGCCGATCGGGTCCGGCTCCCCTCGCTCGTCCTGCTGGCGTTCCTGCTGGTCGTCTGGGAGGCCGCGGCCCGCCGGTACGGCGCCTACGTGATGCCGTCCCCCGGCGCCGTCGTGGCCGGGCTGGTCGGGGTCGTGCGGTCCGGCGAGGTCTGGACCCACGCGGGCGCCTCGCTGTCGCGGATCGCGGTGGGGTTCGGGAGCGCCGTCGTGGTGGCCGTCCTGATGGGGCTGGCGTCGTTCCTCTGGCGGCCGGCGAGGATCGCGGTCGCCGACACGGTCACGGTCCTCAACTCGACGTCGGTGTTCGTGTGGATCGTCGTCTCCCTGATCTGGTTCGGGCTCACGAACATGGCCCCGATCTTCACGACGTTCATGATCACGCTCCCGGTGGTCGCGGCGAACGTGGTCGAGGGCGTGGGGAGCGTGGACCGGCGGCTGCTCGAGATGGGCCAGGTGTATCGCCTGTCGGGGTGGGAGAAGTTCCGGTCCATCGTGATCCCGTCCACGATCCCTCACCTGGTGGCCGGGACGAAGGTCGGGTTCGGGCTCGCCCTGAAGGTGTCGGTCGTCGCCGAGATCTTCGGCGTGACCAGCGGGATCGGCTACGTCATGAACTACAGCCGGGAGATCCTGGCCACCCAGATGGTCTTCGTGTGGGCGCTCGTCATGATCGCGGTCATGCTGGTCACGGACAAGCTCGTGTTCGAGTCGCTGACGCGCCGCCTGGGCCGCTGGCGGTGACCGCCGGGCGGCCGGCGCCGCCCCGTCGTGACGGCGAGCGTCCGGCGCGGCGGCGACCTCCGTCCCGAGGCGGCCGGGCGTGACCGCGACCGGCGCGCCTCCCGGCGTCTCCCGCAGGGCGCCGCGGCTCCCCGCCCGCTGGCGGGTGGCGGTCGGCACGGGCTCCCCGACGGCACACGCGCTCCCACCTCGCGCGCGGTGGCGTCGGGCCGGCGTCGCGCCTCCCGGGTCGCGGGAGGCCCGGAGCGGACGGGCGCCGTGAAGCTCGAGGTGGAAGGCGTCGCCAAGGCGTACGCTCTCCCGATCCTCGCGGACGTCAGCTTCCAGGCGGCGCAGGGGGAGTTCGTGTGCCTGCTGGGCCCGAACGGCTGCGGCAAGACGACGCTGCTCCGGATCATCGGCGGCCTGGAGGCCCCCACGGCCGGCGAGGTCCGGATCGACGGCCGGCCGGTGGCGTGCGGCGGCACGCGCGACCTCCCGGTGGGCGTGGTCTTCCAGGAGGACCGGCTGCTCCCGTGGATGACGCTCGCCGACAACGTGGGGCTGGTCCTGAAGCCCCAGGGGCTCGACGCCCCGGCCCGCCGGACGACCGCGACGCGCTACCTGCGGTTCGTCGGCCTCCAGGGGTTCGAGCACTACTACCCCGGGCGGGTGTCGGGGGGAATGCGGCAGCGGGCCGCGATCGCGCGGGCGCTGGCGATCGGGCCGGACCTCCTCCTCATGGACGAGCCCTTCGGCGCGCTGGACGCGCAGAACCGGCGGATCATGCAGGCGGAGGTGAAGCGGATCTGGGCCGAGACCGGCAAGACGATCGTGTTCGTGACGCACTCGATCGAGGAGGCCGTGTCGATCGGGACGACGCTGATCATGTTGTCGGCGCGGCCGGCGCGCGTCCGGGAGCTCATCCGGCTCGACGGGCCCGGTGGCGGCTCGCCGGACCCGCGCGGCGTGGTCGACCACCTGAACCAGGTCATCATGGAGGAGGTCGTCCGGCAGCAGGGGGAAGACGCCGAGCGACCCTGAGCGGCCGGGCGACCAGGGGGCCGGGGGAGGCGAGCCGCACTCGCCTACCGGATGCCGGCGCGCTCGGCGAGCCGTCGACCGTCGCCGCCGCCGGCAGCGTCGCCGCTCCAGGGCCCCGCGGGTGCGCGGCGGAGCTGCCGCCGGCAACTCCGGTGTCCCGCCGCGCGCCGGCCGCTTCCGGGCGGCGCGCGGGAGGGGCCGCACGGCGCAGGTGCGTTCCGAGAGCAGGCAGGCTAGACTGGCGGGCGGCCCACGGTCCTCCACCTCGCGCCAGGAGGCGAGCGACATGGTGAAGCCGTACATGGCGGTCGGGCTCATTCCCACGGTGCGGGGGATCCGGAAGCGCAGCGACATCAAGATCAACCTCGAGCACCTCGCGCACCTCGTGAAGGCCGCCGCCTGGCTGTCCAGCCTCTCGATCCCGGTGCGGCTCATCGCATTTCCGGAGGGCGCGCTCCAGGCATTCAACGACGAGGTGCTGGACCTGGACCACGCGACGTTCGCGCGCGAGTGCGCGATCGACATCCCGGGCGAGGAGACGGAGGCGCTCGGGAAGATCGCCCGCGAGTACAACGTCTTCATCATGGCGCAGGCGAAGGCCCGCCACCCCGACTGGAAGGACCGCTTCTTCAACGTCGGGTTCGTCCTGAACCCGCGCGGCCGCGTGATCCTCCAGCATTACAAGGTGTCCCCCCTGTTCCCGGTCGAGCACTCGGTGTGCCCGCACGACGTGTACGACTGGTGGGTCGAGAAATACGGGCGGAGCCTGCAGGCGTTCTGGCCGGTGGTCGACACCGAGATCGGCCGGCTCGGCATCATGATGGCCAACGAGGGGTCGTACCCGGAGAACGCGCGGGCCCTGGCGCTCAACGGCGCCGAGGTCGTCTACCGCGCGTCGTACCCCCATCCGGCGACGGGCAACGAGTACTTCGAGATCCAGAGCCGGGCCCGCGCGCTCGACAACAACATGTACGTCATCGCGCCGAACATGGGGACCTACTATCTCTTCCCCGAGGAGACCACCCCGATCGACACCTTCGGGGGCCGCTCCTTCATCATCGACTACAAGGGCCGGATCGTCGGGCGGCAGGATTACGGCGCCGGGTCGACCTACGTGGCCGGCCCGGTCGACATCGAGGCGTTGCGGCACCACCGGGCCTCGGCGCAGTGGGACAACTGGCTCAAGGACGTGCGGGCCGAGCTGTACGGGCTCCTCTACGAGCAGCCGATCTACCCGAAGAACCTCTACCTCCGGCGCGAGCCCATGAAGCACGCCGAGTACCGCCAGAAGGTGATCCGGCGGCAGGTCCGCCTGATGCACGACCGCGGCATCTGGAAGAAGCCGAGCGCGTGAGGGGGACGGGGGCGGGCCGGGTGGTCGACCGGCGCCGGCGCGCGCGGCGGGCGGTGGCCCTGGCGGTCGCGGCCGCGATCGCCGGCGGGTGCGCCGCGCTCGGGGCCGGGCCGCTCGACATCCCGCCCGGGCACCGGGTCGTGCTGGGGGGGCTCGACCTGAGCCGCTTCGACGCGCCGGAGGCCCTGCTCGAGGTGATCCGCGAGGACGGGACGTTCCGCCGCGACGTGCGGGTGGACCCCGCGCAGCGGGCCTTCGTGACCACCCTCCCGCCCGGCCGGTACCGGGTGGCGCGGCTGCGCGTGGTGGACAGCGCCCAGACCTCTCCCGACGTGATCGCCTACGACCTGCGGCTCGGTTTCGACGTCGCCGCGGCCCCGACGGTCTACATCGGCACGCTCCGGGTCATCCGGGAGTTCGCGACCCGCGTGCGCGTGGAGGTGCTGGACGAGTACGACCGGACGGTCCCGGCGCTCCGCGCCCGGCACCGCGACATTCCGGTGCCGGTCGAGCGCGCGCTCATGCGCGCCACGTGACGCGGCCGATGGCGACGCCCCGCTCGCCGTCGTTCGCCGAGCTCGCCAGGCGGACCGAGGAGATCACGCCGTTCCTGGCCGTGGAGGTGTTCGAGCGCGCGCAGGAGCTGGAGCGGCAGGGGCACGAGGTCGTCCACCTGGAGTTCGGGGAGCCCGACTTCGAGACCCCGGAACCGGTGCGGGCGGCGGCGATCCGCGCGCTCCGCGACGGCCGGACCAAGTACACGCACAGCCTCGGCCTGCCGGCGCTCCGGGAGGCGATCGCCGAGCACTACCTGGCGCGGTACGGCGTGGCCGTCTCGCCGGACCAGGTGCTGGTGACCGCCGGCACCTCCCC
>DASRDR010000247.1:0-4291 GCA_035652475.1 Candidatus Methylomirabilota bacterium
CGTGCGCTCGCCGCGGCAGTTCACCCACCTCGTCGTCAGCTACCTGGGCCTGCTCGCGCTCCAGATGGTGTTCTTCCTGGCGTTCCCGGTGATGACCCCCGAGGCCTGGCGGCGCGTGAACGGGGGGCGGAGCCTCTCCGAGCGGTTCCTCGGGCTCCTGCAGCGGTGGGACGCGCGCTCGAACAGCTTCCCGAGCATGCATACCTCGGTCGCGACCCTCACCGCGCTCTACCTCTATCCGAGCCTCGGGGCCTGGGTGGTGGGGCTGCCGGTGCTGATCGCGCTGAGCTGTCTCTTCACCCGGCAGCACTACCTCGCCGACCTGCCGGCCGGGGCCGCGCTGGGATGGGTCGCGTTCAAGCTGTTCGCGCTCGCCTGACCGGCGCGCCGGGCGCGGTCGGCCTCGGGGCCGGCCGCGCTGGGCGGTCGGGGCGGGGACTCCGGAGAGGAGGAGCGTCATGGGGACCGCGAGTATGAGCTGGGCCGGCTGGCTTCCGCCCGGGCCCTTCGTGCACGCCCTGGACCCGGTGCTGGGCCACATCGGCGGCGTCTACCTCTGGTGGTACGGCCTCTCCTACAGCCTGGGGTTCCTCGGGCTCTTCGGGTGGCTCCGGGCCTCGCGACGTCGCCTCGGGCTCGACGCCGCCGCGGTCTACGAGCTGACCACGCTGGTCGCCGGCGGCATCCTGATCGGCGGGCGCACGGTCGAGGTGCTCGTGTACGAGTGGCCGTTCTTCCGGGGGCACCTCGGGCACGCCGTCCAGTACTGGCGGGGGGGGATGGCCTCCCACGGCCTCCTGCTCGGGGGGTGCGTCGGCGCGTGGCTGTTCTGCCGCTGGCGCCGGCGCCCCTTTCTCCCCGTCGCCGATGCCCTGACGATCCCGGGCGCGCTGCTCCTGGCGCTGGGCCGGCTCGGCAACTTCGTGGACGGCCAGATCGTCGGGAGCGTCACGACGGCGTGGTGGGCGGTGCGGTTCCCCGACGCCGAGGGGTTCCGGCACCCGGTGGTCCTCTACGAGGCGCTCAAGAACCTGCTGCTCGTCCCGATCTTCCTCGCCGGACGATCGCGCCGGCCCCCGCCGGGGCGCCTGCTCGGCCACTTCGTGCTCTGGTACGGGGCGCTGCGGATCCCGGTGGACTGGTTCCGCGAGTACCCGACCGCGGTGCTCGGGCTCGGGACCGGACAGTGGCTGAACGTCGCCACCGCGCTGATCGGGGCCGCACTGCTGGTCGCCCTGGGCCGCCGCCCCGCCGGGGCCGCGAGCGGGCCGGCCGCGACGCCGCCCGCGCCCGCCCGCGCCCGCCGCCTGATGGCGTGGCGGCTCGCGCTGGCGGCGCTGGTCCTGTTCCCCCTCGTGATCCCGAGCGACTGGACCCAGGACGTGCCGGCGCGCTACGGCAAGCGACACCCGATCGCCGAATCCCGCCTGTACCGGGATCCCGGGCCGGCGCGATGAGGGTCCGGGGGGCGTTCCCCCGCGGGGCGCGGGCGGAGTCCGCGCCCCGGGATCCCCGCGCCCTGGCGTGCGGCCCGGCGCCGGCCCGGCGGCGCGGCGACCCCGGCGCGGCCGGCGCCTGCCGGCCATCGGGCCGCTCGCCGCCGGGGGGCGCGGTGCGGCCTCCGGCCGCGGAGGCTGGATCGCGGTCCTTCAGGCGGGGGGGACCGTCATGCCGGTGACCGCGGCGAAGGTGGAGAAATCGATGTTGCCGCCCGACACGACCGCGACGACCTTCCCGCCGCCGGCGCGGCCGGAGAGCGCCGCCGCGACGGCGCAGCCGGCGGCGCCCTCGGCGATCACGTGGACGCGGTCGGCCACCTCGCGCAACGCCGCCCCGACCTGGTCGAGGCCGACCACGATCGAGCCGGCCAGCCCCGCGAGGAGCGGCCACATCGACGGCAGGACCGACTTCCCGCCGGCGCCGTCCACGAACGACGCGCGCCAGGCCGGGTACGGGACGGCGCGGCCGGCCGCCAGCGACGCCGCGACCGGGGCCGCGGTCTCCGGCTCGGCCGCGTAGAGCCGCACGCCGGGCCGCAGGGCGTGGACCGCGGCGGCGATGCCGCCCAGGAGGCCGCCTCCCCCCACCGCGGCCACCACGGCGTCCACGTCCGGCAGGTCGTCCACGATCTCGAGGCCGATCGTCCCGTTGCCGCTGATGAAGTCGTCGTCGTCGAAGGGATGGACCAGCGTCCCGCGCATCCGGTCCGAGCGCCGGGTCTCGACGGTGCGCCAGGCCTCGTCGTAGGGGACGCGGACGATCGCGGCCCCGAGCCGCTCGATCGCGCGGAGCTTCGTGGCGGGCGCGGTGTCGACCACCATCACGGTGCACGGGAGGCCGGCCAGCCGCGCCGCCAGCGCCACGCCCTGCGCGGCGTTGCCGGAGCTGACCGTCCAGACCCCCGCGGCGCGGGCGGCGGGCGGGAGTCGCCGGATGGCGTTGGCCGCGCCGCGGATCTTGAACGAGCCGACCGGCTGGAGCGTCTCGAGCTTCAGGTACACCTCCAGCGGGGCTGCGTCGGGCGCGGGCGGCGGGCGGGTCGTCCCGGGGGGGTCGAGCCGCACCAGCGGCGTGCGCCGCGCCGCCGGGTAGAGGTGGGCGGCGGCGTCCCGGATCGTCGCCAGCGTCACCCGGCGCGGCGCGGGCGGCGAGTCGGCAAACACCGGCGGAGGACGCGTGACCGGCCGGGGGGGCTGGCGGGTGCCGGGCCGGGCTAGTCCCGGAAGTGGCAGGCCACCCAGTGCCCCGAGGTGCCCTGCTTGAGCGGCGGCTCCTGGTCGGAGCAGATCCCGGGAACCTGGCGCAGCCGGCACCGGGTGTGGAAGTGACACCCGGACGGCGGCCTGATCGGGCTCGGGACGTCGCCTTCCAGCAGGATGCGCTGGCGCTTGACCTCGGGGTCCGGGATCGGGACGGCCGAGAGGAGCGCCTCGGTGTAGGGGTGGCGCGGGTTCGCGTAGAGGTCCTTGGCGGGCGCGATCTCCACGATCTTCCCGAGGTACATCACCGCGACCCGGGTCGAGATGTGCTCGACGACCGAGAGGTCGTGCGCGATGAACAGGTACGTGAGGCTGAACTGCTTCTGGAGGTCCTCCAGGAGGTTGATCACCTGGGCCTGGATCGACACGTCGAGCGCCGAGACCGGCTCGTCGCAGACGATGAGCTTCGGGCTGACGGCCAGCGCCCGCGCGATCCCGATCCGCTGCCGCTGCCCGCCGGAGAACTCGTGGGGGTAGCGCCGCATGTGATCGGCGTGGAGCCCGACCGTCTCCAGCAGGTGGGCGACCTTCTCCTCGCGCTCCCGCCGGCTCTGGGCGAGCTTGTGGATGATCAGCGCCTCGCCGACGATCGACCCGACGGTCATCCGGGGGTTCAGCGACGCGTACGGGTCCTGGAAGATGATCTGCATGTCGCGGCGGAGCGCCCGGAGCGATCGCTTGTCGAGCGTGGTGACGTTCTTCCCGCCGAACCAGACCTCGCCCGAGGTCGGCTCGATCAGCCGCAGGATGCAGCGGCCGGTCGTCGACTTGCCGCAGCCGGACTCGCCGACCAGCCCGAGCGTCTCGCCGGCGTTGATCTCGAACGAGATCCCGTCGACGGCATGGACCCGCGCGACCTCGCGCGAGAACAGGCCGCCCTTGATCGGGAAGTGCTTGACCAGGTTGCGGACGCGCAGGAGCGGCTCGGCCATGTGATCCTCCCCGCTAGTACAGCCAGCACGCCACCCGATGGCCGGGCTTGACTTCCTTCAGCGGCGGCTCCTTCTCGGTGTACATCGGCTTGACGAACTGGCAGCGCGGCGCGAACCGGCACCCGTCCGGCAGGTTGAGGAGGCTCGGCACCACGCCGGGGATCGCCTCGAGCCGCTTCCGCTCGCCGCCGGCGGTGTCGATGCGCGGGATCGAGCGGAGCAGCCCCTGGGTGTAGGGGTGGAGCGGCTCCTTGAACAGCTCGCGGACCGGCGCCTCCTCGACCACCTTGCCCGCGTACATCACCATGACCCGCTGGGCGGTCTCGGCGATCACGCCCATGTCGTGCGTGATCAGCATCACCGCCATCCCGAGCTTGGCCTTCAGCTCGTTCAGGAGCTCGAGGATCTGGGCCTGGATGGTGACGTCCAGCGCGGTGGTGGGCTCGTCGGCGATGAGGAGCTTGGGGTTGCAGGACAGCGCCATGGCGATCATCACCCGCTGACGCATCCCGCCCGAGAGCTGGTGCGGGTACTCCTTGACCCGCCGCTCGGGGTTCGGGATGTGGACGAGCTTGAGCATCTCCACGGTGCGGTCCATCG
>DASRDR010000248.1:0-5695 GCA_035652475.1 Candidatus Methylomirabilota bacterium
AGCCGGAACCGCTCGGCGGGCTCGGACCCGCGCCCGCCCACCGGCGTCACCGGCCCGTACCACGCCGCCACGCGGTCCAGGATCTCGGCCCGCGAGACCACCTGCTCCCGCGTCCAGCGGGTCGCGCCGCCGACGTCCATGTACTCGATGAAGCGCACCTCTCCCTGGATCCGGCGCGCGAACTCGAGGAGGTCCACCAGCTCGTCGTCGTTGACCCCGCGGATCACGACCGTGTCGAGCTTGAGCTGCGGGAACCCGGCCGCCCGGACCGCCTCGATCCCGCGCAGCACCGCGGCGTGGGTGTCGCGGCGCGTGAGCGCCCGGAACCGGTCGGGCCGGAGCGTATCCAGGCTGACCGTGACCCGGTGGAGCCCGGCCGCCCGCAGCGCCGGCGCCTGCTCGGCCAGGAGGAGACCGTTGGTCGTCATCGCGAGGTCGCGAAGCGCCGGGACACCGGCCAGGAGGCGCACCAGCTCCGGAACCCCGCGCCGCAGGAGCGGCTCGCCGCCGGTCAGGCGCAGCTTCTCGACGCCGAGGTCGGTGAACACCTCGACCAGGCGTGCGATCTCCTCGAAGGTCAGGAGCGCGTCGCGGCGGAGCCACACGTACTCCTCCTCCGGCATGCAGTACTGGCACCGGAGATTGCACCGGTCGGTGACCGACACCCGGAGGTTCCGGAGCGGCCGACCGAGCAGGTCGCGAACCCTTGCCGTCGCGGTCGGGCTCATGGTCCTCCTCATTATGCCGCAGGGGCGCCGGAACCCGGCGACGCCAGGTGCCCCGCCGGTTGCCCGGGCGGCCGGTGGCGATGTGCCGCGCCGAGGCTCCCGGGGCTCCGCTCCGCGGCCCCGCCGGTTGCCCGGGCGGACGCCCGGTTGCTACGCTAGCGGGCGTGGTCGTCCCCACTGACGCCGGCGGGCCGGGGGCCCGGCCCGGCACGGCGCTCGAGCTCACCGGGTGCCGTGCGGGCGACGGAAGACGCCTCGAGACCGGCGGGCCGGAGCCCGGACGGCCGCCCGGCGCGTCGGCGGATGTCGAGCGTCGCGCGCCACGGGGAATGGGCGCGGCGGGGGCCGCGGGGAGGCCGACCGGCGGCCCACGAGCGCCGCGGCGCCGCCGACCCCGGGTCGCGGGGGTGCTGCTCGCGGCCGTCCCGCTGGTGGCCGTGCTGATCCCGCCAGCCGCCGCCCAGGATGCCGCGCCGGTCGCGACCGTCCGGTTCGTCAGCATCAACATCCTCCACGGCGGCGTCCTCTCGGGGTGGAAGCGGGACGACCAGCACCTCGAGGCCCGGCTCGACCTCCTCACCGACGAGCTCCGCGGGCTGTCGCCGGATGTGATCGCGGTCCAGGAGGCCTCCCGCGGGTGGGGGCGCGGGGACGTCGCCGGCCGCCTGGCGGCGCGCCTCGGCATGCACCACGCCTACGTCTCGGGCGCCTTCCGGTTCTTCGGCTTCGGGTGGGTCCACTGGTTCGTCTCGCACGTCATGAACTTCGAGGAGGGGCCGGCGGTCCTGAGCCGGTTCCCGATCGTCCGGCGCGAGGCGTTCGCCCTCCCCGCCTGCGGGCGGCGGTTCGAGCCGCGTGTCCTCCTCCGCACCGAGCTCGAGGCCCCCTCGGGCCCCCTCACGGTGTTCTCGACGCACACGTCGGGCGACCCCTGCCACAGCCGAGGCGTCGTCGAGCTGGTCCGGGAGCACCGGGGCGCCGGCCCGGCGGTGGTCATGGGGGACTTCAACGCGGTCGAGTCGTCGGAGGCGATCCAGGCGCTCACGGGTCCGGGGGGGTTCGTCGACGCGTTCCGGGCGGTGCGGCCGGACGACCCGGGCCCGACGGTCTGGCAGCCGGTCACGGATCCGGTCCGGCGCGCCCGGCGCCGGGTCGACTACGTCTTCCTCGCCCCGGGCGAGGCGTCCAGGAGCCGGCCGGTCGACAGCCGCGTGGTGATCGACGTGCCGGGGCGCCTGGCCGACGGGACCGTCCTCTGGCCCTCGGACCACTACGGGGTCCTCGCCGACGTCGCGATCTTCGCGGCGGCCCCGCGAACCGCCGGACACGGCGGCGCCCAGGGCGCGGCGGCCGGGGGCGCGACCGTCCAGGCCACCCCCGGTGTCCTCCCGGCGCCGAGCCCGCGACAGGCCGGCCCGACCGGACCGCATCGGTGACGGGCGAGCCCGCCGTCCTCCACCTGACCACGACGGGGCGCCGCACGGGCCGCCTGCGCGAGATCGAGATCTGGTTCACCCGCCGTGACGGCCGGTGGTACCTCCTCGCGGAGACCGGGGAGCACGCGCAGTGGGTGCAGAACCTCCGCGCGGACCCCCGCGTCTGGTGGCGGGTCGGCGACGATCGCATCGCCGGAACGGGCCGCGTGGTGGACCCAGCGCGAGAGCCCGACCTCGTGCGGGCCGTGCGCGCGCGGTCGGAGGCGAAGTACGGCTGGGGGGACGGGCTCGTGGTCGAGCTCCTTCCGGGCGGCGACGGCGAACGCCTGGCCCCGCCAGCGCCGCGGGCGTCGAACCGCAGCGGGTGACCCCCCGGACCGCCGCCGGATCGCCGCCCCGGGTCCCGTGGCCGTGGACCCCGCGCGGGACGCTCGGGCTCCTCCTGGCGTGGGCGGCGGGGCACGTGCTGCTGCGGCTCGCGCTCTCGTCCGCCCTGACGGTCGACGACGCGCGGGAGGCGGTGCTCGGCCAGAGCTTCGAGTGGGGCTACCAGGCTCGCCAGCCGCCGCTCTACGACTGGCTGGTCTGGGCCGCCTTCCGCCTGCTCGGGCCCGGCGTCCTGGCGCTCACCGTGCTCAAGTACGCCGTCCTGGTCCTCACGTTCTGGCTCGTGCACCTGACCGCCCGGCGCCTCCTGGCCGACCCGCGGCTCGCGACCCTGGCGACCTTCTCGTTCCTCCTCATGATCCCGGTGAGCTGGAACGTCCACGAGGCGCTGACGCACACGATCACGGTGCTGGCCGCGTGCGCCGGCGCCGCCTACCTCCTGGTCCGGCTCCCCGAGCGGCCGACGCCCGGGATGTACGCGACGCTCGGGGCGGCGCTCGGCCTGGGCGCGCTCTCGAAGTTCACCTTCCTCGTCTTCGCGGCCGCGCTGCTGGGCGCCGCGCTGCTGGTCGACCGCTTCCGCCCGCACCTCCTCACCCCTCGCCTGGGGCTCGCGCTCCTGGTCGCGGGGGCGCTCGTGCTCCCGTACGCGCTCTGGTTCGTGGGCCACGGGCACGACCTGGGCCGGCTGTACGCGCGCGAGGTGCGCCTCGACGAGGGCGACCCCTGGCTGGCCGAGGCAGGGGCGGGCCTCTACTACGTCGCGCGCATCGCCCTCTACTACCTGGGGCCGCTCGCGCTCCTCCTCGGCGCCTGCTTCCCGGGACTCTACCGGCGGCTGCCGCCGGGCGCCAGCGCGGGCGGCCCCGCCGGCGGGCGGCTCATGGGCGCGCTCCTAGGGTGCGTCCTGGCCCTCCTCGGCGCGGCCGCGCTGGCCGGGGTGCTGCCGTTTCTCAAGTTCCGCTGGCTCATGCCCGCCTTCGCGCTGGTCCCGCTCTACGCGTTCTGGCGGATCGAGCGTCAGCCCGGGGCGCCCCGCCGCGTGACCGCCTTCGCGGTCATCCTGGCCGTCGCCGCCGGCGCGCTGGCCGCGGCGCTGGCCGTCCGCGTGCTCGGGGCCGGCCTCTTCGCCCGGCCGTACAAGCTGAACGAGCCCTACGACCTCATCGCGGCCGGGCTGGTCGGCGCCGGCTTCCGTCGCGGCACCATCGTCGGCGGCTGGGACAGCCTGGCCGGCAACCTCCGCATCCGGTTCCTCGACTCCCGGGTCGTGCACGTCGAGTTCCCGGATTACCGGCCGCCCCCGCGTCCGCCCGGTGGGCCGGGCGGACAGTGCCTCGTCGTCTGGGACCGCCGGCGGGGCGAGGCGAGCGACCCCCGGCCGCGGCCCGAGGTGCCGGACGACCTCCGCGCGCTCGCCGCGACGCTCGGCGTCACCGTGACCGGCGCCGAGCCGGTCCGGAGCGTCGACGCCCCGTTCCGGTTCGACCCGCGCCACGTCCGCCGCGTCCACTTCATCCTCCTGCCCGGCGCCGGCGACTGCCGCTGACGCGGCGCCGGGCGCCCTCCCGCGGCGCCTGCGCCGGGCGACGGGCCGGACTCGCGGCGCGCCGCGGCGCCACGCGCCCCGCCGCGGCGCTTGCGCCCGCGCCGATCCTCCCGGACAATCGAGCCCGATGCGCATCGGCGGCGTCGAGGTCGGCGGGCCCGCGCGGCTGGCTCCGATGGCCGGCGCCACGAACGCTCCGTTCCGGCTGGTCGCCCGCGAGTGCGGCAGCGGGCTCACGACGACCGAGGAGATCGACGCGGCCTCGCTCCTGCTGGACAGCCCCCACGCGGCGGCCTGCGCCGCCTACCGCCCCGGGGAGCACCCGCTGGCCATGCAGCTCCTCGGCAAGGACCCGGAGCTCCTGGCCCGGGCGGCGGCGCGCTGCGAGGCGCTGGGCGCGGCGATCGTCGACCTGAACATGGGGTGCCCGGTGCCGAAGATCACCGGCAAGGGCAAGGGCGCGGCGCTGATGCGGGACGTGGCCGGCGCGGCGCGCATCCTCCGGGCGATGCGCCGCGCGATCCGGATCCCGCTCACGATCAAGATCCGGGGCGGCTGGGACGATACCCACCTGAACGCCGTCGAGGTGGCGCGCATGGCGGAGGCGGAGGGGGTCGACGCGATCACGGTCCACCCGCGGACCCGCGCCCAGCAGTTCACCGGGAAGGCGCCGTGGACCATCATCGCCGAGGTGGTCGACGCGGTCCGCGTGCCGGTCACCGGCAACGGCGACGTGCGCTCGGCCGCCGAGGCGCGGCGGATGATGACCGAGACGGGCTGCGGGTCGGTGATGATCGGCCGCGGCGCGCTCGGGCGCCCCTGGGTGTTCGACGAGGGCTTCGACGTCCTCCCGCCCGACGCGCAGCGCCGCTACAAGGCCCGGGTGATCGACCGCCACGTCGCGCTCGTGCTGGCGGAGTTCGGCCCCAAGTACGCGCTCATCCAGCTCAAGAAGCACCTGGCGTGGTACACGGAGGGCCTGGGCCACTCGCGCGAGTGCCGGGTGGCGCTCTTCCAGGCCCGCGCGCCCGGGGAGGCGCTCGAGATCTTCCGCCGCTGCTGGGAGCGGGCCGCCGACGAGGCCCCGGCGCCCGGGGCGCGCGCGGCGCTCCCGGTCGGGTGAGCGCGACCGGACGAGGAGGCACGGCATGGCGCGGATGACTGGCGGGCAGGCCCTCGTGGCCTCCCTGGTGCGCGAGGGCGTCGAGGTCGTGTTCGGGCTCCCGGGGGTGCAGCTCTACGGCGCGATGGCCGCGCTCCGGGCCGAGCCGCGGATCCGGTTCGTCGCGACCAGGCACGAGCAGGCGACCACCTACATGGCGGACGGCTACGCTCGCACGGGCGGCCGGTTCGGGACCGCGCTGGTCGTCCCCGGCCCGGGGCTCCTCAACGCCTCGGCCGGGCTCGCGACCGCGTACTCGGCGTCCTCCCCCGTGCTGGTCGTGGCGGGCCAGATCCCGAAGTCGCGGATCGGCCGGAACGTGGGGCTCCTCCACGAGGTCGATGACCAGCTCGACTGCGTGCGGCCGGTCACGAAGTGGCGGCAGCGGGTCCTCGAGATCGAGGAGATCCCGGCGGCGATCCGGGAGGCCGTC